>JANXYP010000348.1 GCA_025355955.1 Chloroflexota bacterium | reverse complement strand
CAAACAAAGTGGCTTTATGATATAATCCTGCTGACCAGAAAAGTGTAACACTCTTACAGTATCAAGGTTTGGAAGCATGGCAGTAGCAATGTCTCAATATTTAGGACTTGCAAAGTGTGAAATATATGGGCGCGATAAACCTGCACTCCTACCAGAAATGCACGTTCTGCTCGGCTAATCCGTACTAATCAGTATTCAGAAGTTTGAAACTATGGAACAACGAAAGTGAGGAAGTATGGGGCGGATAATTGCGATTGCCAACACCAAAGGTGGGGTAGGCAAGACTACCACCACTATAAATCTGGGCGCGGGGTTGTTCAAGCTGGGCAAGCGGGTGCTGCTGGTCGACCTCGACCCCCAGAGCGCGCTGACTGCCAGCATGGGCTTGAACCCAGGCAAGCTGACCCGCAGCGTCTATAACGTGCTGATCGGCGACGGCACCAAAGTGGGCGACATCATCCAGAAGACCGAAAGCGGCCCTGATGTCCTACCCGCCACTATAGACCTCTCCGCTGCCGAATTGGAGCTGGTATCTGAATTGGGCCGCGAAAGCATCCTACGCGACGCGCTAGCGGCTGTGAAGGGCAAGTATGATTACATCCTGATTGACTGCAACCCCTCGCTTGGGCTGCTGACGGTCAATGCGCTGGTGGCTGCCGATGGGGTAATCATCCCGATGCAATGCGAGTATCTGGCGATGCGCGGGTTGCAACTGCTGCTGCGTTCAATCGAGCGGGTTCGCCTCAAGCTCAACCCCAAGCTGAAGATTACCGGCATCCTGCCCACTATGTTCAACGCCCGCACCACCCACTCCAACGAGGTGCTGGATGAAACCCGTCGCACGTTCGGCGATAAGGTGTTCGATGTGGTGATCAAGGACAGCGTGCGCTTCAAAGAAGCGCCTTTCAACATGATGTCTATTCTCGATTTCGCACCCAACCACGAGGGGGCGCAGGCGTATCGCAAGCTAGCGGAGGTGATTGTCAATGGCAGTTAAACGTGCTTCGATGCGCGGCAAGGGCGCAAGCATATTCTTTGGCGATGATGAGGAGCAGGCACAGAGTGAGGAAGTATCAAACTCTGAAACTGTGGAACCTGTGTTTACTGCACCACAAGTTGCTCCGCTAGATCAGGATGAGCCAACAACTTCCAAACTTTCGGAGTCGCACAGTCGCAGAGTTAATCAGGGTGAAAGTTCGCAACGTAGTAGTGGCAGCGTCGCTAACTCTGAAACTGTTAGAGTCGCTAAGTCCGAATCTGCTAGTCGTGGGCAGGGTAGCAGAGTTTCAGAGTCGCAAACTGATAGAGTTGCGGACAAGCAAAGTTTGTCCGGGCAAGAGTCGGGTAGAACGGTACCCAATAACTCTGCAACTTCCAGACTTCCACACTCTGGTACTTTCCACACTGGTAGCGGGCCAGCACGTGAAGCGGGCAGTCTGCGGGCGGAGGCTGCTCCGGCAGGTAAGCAGAACTTTCAGAGTTCTACAGTTGGCAACTCGCACACTGGTGGAATTGCCAACTTTAGCGCGGCACCCGCCAGGCGTGAAGCGCAGCGCGGCACCAGCATTGCTGATGAGACCCGCGCTGAATATATCGTGGACTACGCTGAGGAGCAGGTTAGCGTAGCTGCGGGGCGGCAAGTCTCATTCTCCGAGTTCTACAGCAGTGGCGAGACCCATTATCTGATGCTTGAGCCGCTGGCTACCCGCCTGACCACTGAGCAGATGGACCGGCTTACTAACCTGGAGCGGCGTATCCATCAGGGTCGGCGGCGCAAGGAGCCGCGGGTGACCAAGAACTCGATCATTCGTGCTTTGCTGGAGGCCACGTTCGACCTGGATCTCGATGTCCGCGACATCAATAGCGAGATGGAGTTGGTCAACCGCTTCCGCGAGGCGTTGCATCTCGCCTCACTGGTAGGGGAGATGCGTGATTAAAGCATTGAGGGTTATTGTAAGGGTATAAGCCTTACATTGATGTTAATTGTATGGCTATCAGGCAATGTGAGGAGGAGACTAAACCCAGCACTACTTCGACTGCCACGCTCTCGCCTAGCACATCGCTGAGGGCTAGCTCGAGGTGGTGCAAATGCAGTGGCTGAAGCTGGCTACGCTCAAACAGGCTGGCGACCACTAGCCTTGCCACCCGCTGGCCGGGCAGGTAGGGCAGCAGGCGGGCGCGTTCGAGTAGCGCAAGTTTGTCGCTGCTGAGGTAGGGACGTAGGCGGGCGAGGACTGCCGTCCAGGTGTCGCTGGCAGGAGGCGATGGGGGAGTAGGCATGGGCAAGGCAGGTGAGGGCGCGATGCTAAACAGGTCGTGCATACTGGCTTGCTCGGCATAGGCGGCGATGCGGGCGGCTTGCTCCGCTTCGCGCTGGGCTGCCGACTTGAACCCTCGCGGCGCAGCCCAGTCCTGCTCGATGGCGGTGCGTAGCCAGGCAGCCGGGTCTTTAACCTCGCCGGGGCGGGTGCGGCGTAGGTAGGCCAGCGCCTCAAGCTGCTGAGTGATGCGTTCGCCGGGATAGCCAGCGCACAGGCGGGTAGCGGTGCTGGCGGTCACGCCCTCGGCTACTAGCTTGCCGATTAGCGGGTTTGGCTGCTCTGCTACAGGTTGTTGCACCACAACAACAACACTAGGCTGGGTTGCGTGTGCTGCACGAGAGCGGCGGGTTGTTGTCTGGGTCTGGTGTTCTGAGTCTGGTGAGGCTGCGTCTTTTTTGCTCCGCAGTCTTGCGGACTCTTGTTTCCGAGCGTTTGCGGAATCTTGAGTCCGCGAGTCTGCCGACTCTGGAACCCGAACATTTGCGGAGTCTGGATTCCGTACATCTGCGGATTCAGGATGGGGCAAATCTGCGGATTCCAGTTCAGGCTTGTTTATTTTGTGGTTCAAGTTGAGGTGGGGACATTCATTCAAGGGCAGGATATAATAGATATTGGTCTGGTTCATGCCCCGCTGCTTCCAGTTGAGCAGCCCATAGCGGCGCAGCTCGTCGAGGTCACGCTTGAGGGTGTCCACCGAGATATCGAGGTCGGTAGCGAGGCGGGCCTGGCCGGGGAAGCAGGAGCCGTCCTGCCAGGCATAATCGAGCAGCAGGGCATAGAGGGTCTTGGCGTTGCGGCTGAGGGCCGCCGCGCGCAGCACCGGACGCGGCATCTGGGCAAAGCCCAGGCGCAGGTTGGGATCGAGTATTTCGATGATGTCTTGCGCGGAGTTGTCCGCACGATGGCGATTGGTCACGGCCCAATGACCCCCTGCTGGGATACAGCGCACCTGGTTGCCTACCCCGCTGCAGTGTTCTCACCCACTGCGGCGTTGCATCTCACGGCAAACCGCTGCACCATGCTCCCAGTCTCGCACCGCTGTCTCAGCCTATGCTATAATTGATACAAGCATAGCGGACGACAACGTGCGTTGCTATTTCCGAGTGTAAGGGTCACGCTAGAACTTATCAGGCAAAACGTGGCTCTACACTTTTTATCACTACTGGCTCCACCGGAGCCGTTTTCATGCTATCTGCAAGCGCTGCTCTCGTAGGGCGGCCAGGTCGGCCTCCAAAGCTGCCAACAACGCCTCACCATCTGCATCGCCAGCTTGCAGCAAGACAGCGGTTTGCAGGACGTTCACATTCACCCGCCAATTACCCTGATGCAACCTATCCATGCTTACATCGCTGTCAACGTCGCCACGCTTACCTTTCTTGTAGCGACTGATGATCGCCACCGCCTTGCGGGTAGTGTTCGGCTGGCTAGCGATTAGCTCCCTAACTGCCTGCTCCTGCAGTCCACCCTGCAGCCGTACCAGCGCCCGATTGACCGTGTGACAGAATATGACGCGCGTCATATTTAGTTCATCACCGTTTTCATCAGGATTACTAGCCTCGGCGATCAGCTGCTTGGTCAGTGGCGTAAGGTCGCGCACCACGCTAATGCGGTTGGAGACATAGGACTGATCCTTACCGATACGATGGGCAATCTCCTCCTGGGTCCAGTCGTACTCCTCTTGCAGCAGGCGGAAGGTCTCGCCCTCATCCATATCCGATAGGTCAACCCGCTGGATGTTTTCGATCAGGGCATCGACCACCGACGAGCTATCGAACCGATCGATAATCATCGCTGGAATACGCGCCAGCCCGATGCGCCGTGCCGCTTCCAGCCGCCGCTGCCCCGCGACCAGCACATACTGGCCGCCGCTATGGCCCCGCGCCACCAGGATCGGCTGCAAGATACCCTGTTCGCGGATTGAGGCGATCAACTGCTGCAGGCTGGCCTCGTCTATAGTACGGCGCGGTTGATGCGGGTTGGCGGCAATCACGGCGGGCGAGATATAGCGGAGCGGGTGTTCGGTATGCGTGGCCGAGTGCAGCAGCTTGCTGAGGGTGGCAGGATGCTCCTGCGCTTCGCCCTCGTGGGCAGTTAGTAGCACATCGTTAAACCGCAGTTCACCTTTTGGCCGACGGCCACGCCGCGACTGCGCTGGCGCTTCAGGTGCGTCAATCGTGGGCAGCGGCATCTGGGTGGCTTTAGTACGGCCCATACTGCTTACTCCTCTTCCCCGGCGCTCTGCTCCACGATTGGTAGCTCCGGCTGGCCGCTACTTGCGCCACGGGGGGGCAAGGCAACCGCCGCCGCCTCGCGTACCAGTTCGGCGTTGATTGCCGGGGCGCGGTGGGCGTAGGCGACCAGTAGGGCTTGATAGGCCACCGAGCAGATAGTACGCGGGATGCCTGCTGACAGCCGGTTCATCTCCACCACGCCGTCAAGGGTGAACAGCGGCTGCTTCTCCTTGCGCCCCGCCACAAACAGGCGATATTCGAGCAGTTCAGCGACGCTACGCGAGTCGAGCGGCACCAGGTTGTTCCAACTCATCACCCGATTTTGCAGGTTGGGCTTGCTGATCACCCGCTTGGCAAGCTCATTCTGGCCGAACAGGATAATCTGCAAGAGCTTCTCATTCTTGCCTTCGTAGTTGAGCAGGCGGCGCAGCAACTCGAAGGTATGGCGGTTCATCGTCTGCGCCTCGTCAATCAATAGCACGATGGTGCGGCCATAATCCTGGGTCTCACGGTAGACGAAATCCTGAAACGCCTGCCGCAGCGCGTCAATATGACGGTAGGTGTAAGGCTGGTCGAACTCGCGCAGGATAGTCTTGAGGATGGCACCGGGCGCACCGCTGGGGTCGTAGATGACCGACACGCGATAATCGGCGAGTAGCTCGAAGCGGTAGTAAAGCACGCGGGCGAGGCTCGACTTGCCGATGCCGACCGGCCCCAGCACCACCCCAAAGCCCAGCCGATCTTGGATCACCCGCAGGCAACGGTCAATCATCTGCTTATGCTGATCGGATAGGTAGAAGAAGCGCGGATCGGTGCCAGTGTGGAAAGGCTGCTCGAACAGGCCATAGAAGTTGAACATCTCGCTGTTGTCGCCGAACTCGATGTCGCCATATTTGCTGATTGAAGTCATACTCTGGTCCTTTATGTGCTATAATTGCCGCAGCAAAACCGTTCTGCTACTCACGTACCGCAGGTTGTCAATTTCGGGCGGTTTTGACAGGTTGGTGTCGAACAATGCTATATTAGCAGAGTTCTGGCGGCTTGTCAATAGTTTTATCCACATTATGTCAAAATAACCCCAGTTCCACTGATT
>JANXYP010000338.1 GCA_025355955.1 Chloroflexota bacterium | reverse complement strand
GAATTGGTGTAACACCGTCGCGTCCAACGCCATATTGTTAGCGGGCGCGTAGATGGGTCCATGCGAGCTGGCGGGCGCGTAGCGGGTGGCGACTTCGCGGCAGAAGTAGGCGTATTCGCCTGCGTCGCAGGGTGGGCTAGTGTGGTCGGGGCGCTGGCCGCGTGAAGGTGGGGTGAAGCAGAGGGTGAGCATCACAGTGAAAGGCTGTAGCGCCTTCATCTGGCGGTCGAACCACTGCCACGCGCCGGGGATGTGCGAGTCGGCCCAACTGAGTCCGGTTCGCAGATTACGCACGCCCAGTCGCTTCAGCCACCAGACTGCCAGCTCCAGCGTAGCTTCGTCCTGGTAATGAAACCACTGGCAGATGCCCATGCGCGGGTCGAGGTGGCGCAGCGCTAGCTTGGGGGTACGCAGGTCGTCCCTGATTAGCCCCATATGGAAGTGGCGATAATATGCACTGCCCTCGCTCTCCTTGTGGCGGGTGGTGGCGGGGCGGGCGGCGGGTAGGTCGAACAGCGAGTACCAGTAGACCCGCGGCACGTTGCGAAGTAGTTCCTGAGTGCGCTGCAGGCCGAATGCCTGCACCTCTTCTGCGCCGAAGCTACTGACCCCTACTTCTGTGACCCACACCGGCATTGCTGCGGTTTGCTCGATCAGCCGCACCTGGGCAGGCCACTGGTCAATCTTCCAGTTGTTCCAATCGAGCGGGAAGCCGTGGATGGCGGCCACATTTACGGCATCCAGCGCACCATGCTCGCGCAGCTTGATAATAAACTCTGGGTCAATCGGTGAGATGCCGCCCATCACCCGGGTCAAGTCGGGACGAGCCTGCTTCACCGTCATTCCCGCCCAACGCACCATCTGACTGAACTCCTGCCAGTCAGGGTCCATAGTGAAATCCCAGTGGCTGAGATTATTTGGTTCGTTCCAGAACATTACGGAGTCCAGCATGATGACCCTCGATTCTAGCTTGCAGCAGGTATAAAGCAAGATGTTTGCCACACATCTTTGTTGGTGGTTGAAAAGGGTCAGCGCACCCAACCGCAATCACCAAATTACAGCACGCAAAAAGCCCCCAGCGGGGGTTGGGGGAGAATCTCGCCCTGCACTAATGCCGAAGTAAGCAAGAATACGCCTTACGTGCTTACCGCAGCATCACTGCGCTGCAACATTCTCTCTCAACCCCGTCTGGGGGCTTAGTTGATCAAACGTTGGGCTGACAAATGCTACCAGCCGCCATTTACCATTCAACATTCATAATTCAACATTCGCCCCTTCGAGGCGCAGGGCTGGCTTGACAGGATTCGAATCTGTACCTCCGGCATTAAGAGGCTGTCTGATAACTGGCTTGGTAGCCAGTCGCCTGAGCATCAACGTGGTCATCGCCAGGTGAATCCAGGCCTCGCTACTTTCAGTTAGCTGGTCGTATTCCTTACTCAACTGCCGATACTTGTTCAGCCAGCCAAAGGTGCGCTCCACTTTTCAGCGCTGGGGTACTGGCACAAACCCCTTGCTTCCCGCTGGTGGGCTGACCACCTCTACCTTGAAGCCCAGATGCGCCGCAGAATCGGCCACCAACGCCCCACTGTAGCCCCCATCAGCGTAGATGGTCGTAAGCCGTGGCCATCGCTGCTGTTGCCCTAGCCGCCACAATACCTGTGGCGCGGCCACTCGGTCAGTCACATTGGTGGGGTGAACTTGAACGGTCAACAGCAAGCCTAGCGTATCTACGAGACTATGGCGAATATGGCGTTTACGACCCTTTATCTTCTTGCCACCATCGTAGCCACGTGGCCCCCTTTTTCGGTGGTTTTGACCGTTTGACTATCAGTGATACCCACGCTTGGTTCACGATTGCGCCCGGCCGCAACGCGCACTCGACCGCGCAGTTGGTCGTGAATACGCTTGAGGGTACCAGCATCGCGCCATATAGCATAGTAGTGGAAGACAGTCTTGCATGGGGGAGGTTGTGGGGCAGCATCCGCCAATGACAGCCAGTCTTGAGCTTGTAGAGGATGGCGTTGATTAGCTCACGCAATTCACGTGTGCGCAGTCGCGCCTCCTTTGCGCGTGGTGGCATCAATGGCTCAAGCAGATGCCATTCGGCATCGGATAGGTCAATTTCATACGGTTCTCGCTCGTTCATACGGGTAGTTTACCAAATGACCGCTAGTATGTCCTGTTTTTAGACAGCCTCTCAGAGTATAGCGGCTCGTCGCGCATAGCAGCGCCCAAAGCAAGTAGGTCGTCCCAAACCTGCTCCTGTTCACTGGCAAGATAGCGTTCCAGGTAAGTTGGCATCAATTTACTCTCTGTATCACGGCTGAGAAAGCGCCTGCTGGTGGGAGTATAATATCTGGCCCATAGATTGTAAAGCGCGGTGGCAGGGTCGTACTGCTAGCCCTTGTACTGGTAGGGGTTGGTCGTCGTACCGCTGCTGTGCGTGGTGTTGCCGTAGGCATAGCAGCCATACTGGTCGGTGATGCTGCCGCTGCTCTTGGTCAGCGCCCGGATATTGCCATTGCCGTCGGGCAGGTAGGCGCTTAGAGTTCCCAACGGTTCTGGGATAGCAGGTTGCCCTCACCCAACGGGTTTCGCCCTTCGGTGAATACAACCCGCTAATTATAGCGTAATACAAGGGGATCGGGTATAATTACAGGAAACATGGCAACTACTAATACAGACCAACCTTTTGTCAGGAATGAGATAGAATGATGAACTCGCGCAGACTTTTGATTGTGGTATTGACCATCGCCCTGCTGGTGGCCTTCCTACCAGTATTCGCAGACCTGTTCGGTTTCGCAGGCTCCGGCTCGTTTGGCGGTGGCACGGTCACTAAGACCCTCACCATCAGCCAGGTGGTAGACCAGATACGCAAGGGCCAGGTGCAGCAGATCAGGGTCGATAACCTTAGCGGGCGGCTGGAGGTGTGCTACAAGCTGCAAAACACCGGCCTGCCCGCCGAGAATTGCAACCACCCTACCCACCTCGGCCTGGCCTACAAGGAGCCGGGCGACAAGACGCTGCAGCAGTATCTAATCAACGCGGGTATACCTGCTACCGAGGTCGGCGCGCTGATTACGGTTGGCGATGCCAGCGGTGGCGGTAGCCTGCTATTTACCCTCATCCCGCTGCTAGCGCTGGGGGCGCTGTTCGTCTTCTTTCTGCGCCTGGGGCGGGGTCGACCTGCCGACGAAGCCAATGGCAAGGGCGATGGCAAGGGTGACGGCAAGGGTGACGGTAAGGACGATGAGCGACCCCAGGGCCGCAGTAACGACCCACTGTTCAACTTTGGCCGCAGCCGCGCCCGCTTCTACAAGTCGGTACGCCCCAGCGTGACGTTTGCTGATGTGGCGGGCATCGAGGAGTCGAAGCAGGAGTTGGCCGAGGTGGTCGAGTTCCTACGTGAACCGGAGCGGTTCGCCGCATTGGGCGCACGAGTGCCGCGCGGTGTGCTGCTGGTTGGCCCGCCCGGGGTGGGCAAGACGCTGGTGGCGAAGGCGCTGGCGGGTGAGGCGGGCGTACCATTCTTCAGCATCAGCGGCTCTGAGTTCGTCGAGCTATTCGCCGGGGTGGGCGCGAGTCGCGTGCGCGACCTATTCACCCAGGCCAAGAAAAACGCCCCTTGCATAATCTTCATCGACGAGATTGACGCAGTGGGCCGCGCCAGAGGCATTGGCCCGTCGATCAATGATGAGCGCGAACAGACCCTCAACCAGATTCTGGTGGAGATGGACGGCTTCAACGAACGTACCAACGTGATCATCATCGCAGCAACCAACCGCCCCGACGTGCTGGACTCCGCGCTAACTCGCCCCGGCCGCTTCGACCGCCAGGTGATGATTGACCCACCCGATGTGAAGGGCCGCGAGGCCATCCTGCGGGTACACGCCAAGGGCAAGCCGCTGGCGACCGATATTGACCTCAGCATGATCGCACGTCTTACCACCGGCTTCACTGGGGCAGACCTTGCCAACCTGATGAACGAGGCAGCCATCCTGGCAGCGCGGCGCAACCGCCGCACCATCAGTATGAGCGAGATGGAGGAGGCGGTAGATCGCGTCTACGCTGGGCCGGAGCGCAAGAGCCGCGTGGTTGCCGAGCGCGATCGACTTACCGCCGCCTACCACGAGGTGGGCCATGCAATTACGGCGCGGATGCTATCATACACCGACCCGGTACAGAAACTGACCATTGTGCCGCGTGGCCGCGCTGGTGGTTACACCCGCACCGTTCAAGAGGAGGGCTACGAGCCGCAGTACGCCACCGCGCACCAGTTGCGCGACATGATCGCCTTTGCCATGGGCGGACACATGGCCGAGGATGCCTTCTTCGGCGAAGTGTCCAGCGGGGCCAGCAACGACATCGCCCGCGCCACTGAAATCGCCCGCCGCATGGTGCTGCAATACGGGATGAGCAAGCGGCTTGGCCCCCTCGCCTGGGGCAAGAGCAATGGCAACGACGTGCCGCAGAGCAACTACAGCAAGAAGATGGCTTACTCGATTGATCTGGAGATCCGCCGAATGTTGGAGGAGGGCAAGGAGCGGTCGCGGGCAATCATCGCCGAGAACCGCGATAAGTTGGCCGAGATCGCCGAGGCGTTGCTGCTGACCGAGAGCATGAGCGGCGCGGAGTTCGAGGCGTTCTTCACCAACCCGCGCCCCAAGCCAACGCTGGAGTGGCCGCAAGGCAGCATCAAGCTGCAACCGAGTGCATTAAGCAAAAAGCCCGTCGGCTTTACTTTGTAATGAAATGCGCGAACCTTACGATTTTTAATGAAGAGAGTGCGTCGAGAGATGCCTCTCTTCTGCTATTCGGGTGGATGACAATCACCCTGCGACACCCCAAAAGGTCTATTGCGCCACCCAGTAACATCAGTTACAGTATTCGTCACCAACCTCGATACCCTGGAGAGACGATGGTTCGCAATTTGCTTGACGAGATTAATGAAACGCTGATCAGCGCGAAGCAGATCCAACAGCAATTGCTGGAGCTGGGCCAGCAGGTCAATGCCGATTATGCCGACTGGGAGGGCGAGATCATCTTCATCGACGTGCTGAAGCCGTATCCATACCGATAATTCCTTAATCCTACTCTAACGAACCATTGGCTCGCATTTTGCGTATTACTAACACAGAGATTAATCTGTCGTGACGAATTGCGCTCGCCCAGGTGGATCAATGGGGAATGAGATAATGCTTACCATGTAACTTGATAGTAAGTCGGCATTTCTCCCCAAACCCCCGCTGGGGGCTTTAGCTTGATGTGCAAGGGGCGGGTGGTACTCGCCCAGGCTGAGTTAGAGTCGGGTTAGAGTAACCTGCCAACGATACATATAAATGCCTGCTTCTTTGACAGGGCAAGGTAAAGCAGGTATAATAGAACGTAGGATACCCTCGTTATAGATAGAATGAGGAAATATTGCGTTATTTGCCTCGTCGCTGCAATTTTCTGCCCAGTGAGTTGCTTCCGCAGCCGACTATTTTAACTGGCATTGCGCCAGTGGCTACTACCCACCCTGCCGCGCCTACGCGCCTCTCCCAGTAGCCAAACAACCCGTTCCACCCACACACTGGAGGTTTGAAATAATGGGTGACAATAAGCTAGTCAAGAACAGTCTGCTCTACGTGCTTATCCTGGTGGTGCTACTGGCGGTCGCGTTCACCTTCCTGGGACACGACAATAGCACAGTGGTGCCGATCAGTCAGGTCATTTCGCAGGCCAAGGAAGGCGTAGTCAGCAAGATCAGTTATAGCACCGACAGCGACAACATCAAGGTTTGCTTGAAGAGCGATACACAATGCACCAACCCTGAGACCTCGACCAAAGAGTCCAGTAACGAGTCAGTGTACACCTACCTGAAGAATGCTGGTGTGCCGGAAGATAAGTTGGCGCTGATCGACATCAACGTGCTTGGCCCCAGCGCCTGGGCTCCCCTGCTCAGTACCCTCACCTTCATCATCCCGATGGGCATCCTCATCCTGGTGTTCTTCTTCATGATGCGCCAGGCTCAAGGCAGCAACAATCAGGCGCTCAGTTTTGGCAAGAGCCGGGCGCGAATGTTCATGGGCAACAAGCCGAGCATCACCTTCGCCGATGTTGCAGGCGTGGAGGAGGCCAAGCAGGAGCTTGCCGAAGTGGTAGAGTTCCTCAAGTACCCCGATAAGTTCGCCGCGCTGGGCGCACGTATCCCCCGTGGCGTACTGCTGGTTGGCCCTCCCGGAACCGGCAAGACGATGTTGAGCAAGGCGGTTGCCGGTGAGGCAGGCGTGCCATTCTTCAGCATTAGCGGCTCGGAGTTCGTCGAGATGTTCGTCGGCGTAGGCGCTAGCCGCGTGCGCGACCTGTTCGATCAGGCCAAGCGCAACGCCCCTTGCATCGTGTTCGTAGACGAAATTGATGCGGTTGGTCGACAGCGCGGCGCGGGCCTGGGCGGTTCGCACGACGAGCGTGAGCAGACCCTCAACCAGATCCTGGTCGAGATGGACGGCTTCGATACCTCCACCAACGTAATCGTGATCGCGGCAACTAACCGCCCCGACGTGCTTGACCCTGCCCTGCTCCGCCCAGGACGCTTCGATCGCCAGGTAGTGCTAGACCGCCCCGACATCAAGGGCCGCCAGGCGATTCTGGAAGTACATTCGCGGGGCAAGCCTATGGAGAAGGCGGTCAGCCTGGAGGTACTCGCCAAGCAGACCCCCGGCTTCAGCGGCGCAGATCTAGAGAACCTAGTCAACGAGGCGGCCATTCTGTCCGCCCGTCGCAACCGCAAGACGGTCAGCATGAACGAGCTTGAGGAGGCGATTGACCGCGTTATCGCAGGCCCAGAGCGTAAGAGCCGCGTGATTAGCGACCGTGAAAAGGCGATTACCGCCTACCATGAGCTTGGTCATGCCATCGTGGCGCGAATGCTGCCCAACGTCGACCCGGTTCACAAGATCAGCATCATCTCGCGCGGCATGATGGGTGGCTACACTCGCGTGCTGCCCAGCGAAGAGCATTACACCATGACCAAAAGCCAGTTCGAGGACAACATTGCCTTCGCCATGGGCGGCCACGTCGCTGAGGAGATCATCTTCAACGAAATCACCACCGGCCCCAGCAACGACATCGAGAAGGCAACCGGCATGGCCCGCCGCATGGTTACGGAGTATGGCATGAGCAAGAAGCTTGGCCCGATGGCCTTTGGCAAGAAGGAAGAGATGATCTTCCTCGGACGCAGCATCAGCGAGGAGCGCAACTACTCCGATGAGGTTGCCTACGAGATTGACAAGGAAGTGCGCCGCATTATCGATGAGGCGTACGCCCGCGCCCAGAGCATCCTCAGCACCCACAAGGATAAGCTAATCGAAATCGCCCAGGTGCTGATCGAGAAGGAGACGCTGGAGGAGGACGAGTTCGAGGCGTTGTTCGAGGGCATTCCGCGACCAACTCCCACCTTCACCATGCCACCGCGCCCCAATCAGAACAAGGGCGATACCGCCCGCCCCGCAACGCCTGCGCCGCTGCCCAACCTACAACCTGCACCCGGCCTAGCCACCCGCAGCTACGACAACAACCTCGGCTAACCTTAATCACCCAGTAAACAACTACCCCATGCGAAATCTGCATGGGGTAGTTTTGTGTTAAAATAACCCTCAACTTCAAATCGTTGGGAGCAATGGTATCGATCAAGGGGCCTCGTTTTTGGAGTAAAAGAAAGGGTCCTCATATGAGGACCCTTCTCCGGCGGACTATGCCTGCCCCCCTCCAAGAAGTATTGGATTGCCCTTATTATACCCCGCTGCGCTCATGCTGTCAGGTCCGCTGCGGGACAAAAACCCATGAGGGGTTCTAGTATTACAGCCTCAGTTGGCGTTAATGCGCCAGAATGGTGTAGGGGCGAATCGCATACGCCCTGCCGCCCTGTGTCAAAGCCAATCGTAACTACGCTATGCTGCCCAGCAAGTGAGGCTGTAATACTAGGCGGACTAAGCCCGCCCCCTCCAAGAAGTATTGGATTGTCCTGATTCTACCAAATAACAAGCAACAAGCCAAGTTAGTCCCCCAGCCCTACAACTTTGGGCGGCTTTGCTCTTGACCTGCACCCCGCTGGCAAGTACAATGGTGAGCATGAACGCAATTGACACCATCCTGGAGTTCGTCAAGCAGCACGGGCCGGAGCGTAAGGCTTATGAGCAACTAGGCCACCTTCGCTGCGTAGTCGAGGGCGAATATCTGCTGCTTAATTATACCGAGGAGGCAGTCTACGAACGCTCCTGGAACGCGGTCGAGCGGCTCTGTCGCGGCCTGATCATTCACTGGCCGAGCGCTACCCTTGCAGCGCGACCATTCGCGAAGTTCTTCAATCTGGGCGAGATGCCGGAGACGATGATTGACGCGCTGCCCACTGATGGGCTTGAGGTGACCGTCAAACTGGACGGCAGCCTGGGAGTAGGCTACTGGCACGGCGAACAGTATCGCATCGCCACGCGGGGCAGCTTCAGCAGCGAACAGTCGCAATGGGCTACCACCTTTCTCCATCGCAACTATGATACCAGCGACTTTCCTAGAGACACCACCTTGCTGTTCGAGATCATCTATCCGCAGAACCAAATCGTCATCAACTATCGTGGTGAGGAGGCGCTCTATCTGATCGGCGCGATTACCCTCGACGGTTACGATTACCCTTATGCAGGATTGCAGGTGATTGCCGCCCGCTACGGCTTCAAGCTGGTGGCGAAGGCGGAGTTCGCCGACATCCCCGGCCTGCTCGAACTGGTGGCGAGCAGCAGCGGGGTGGAAGGTTGGGTGCTGCGCTACGCCAACGGAATGCGGGTCAAGGTCAAGACCAGCGAATACCTCAAGCTGCACCGACTCGTCACCAGCCTATCACCCGCCCGCGTGCGCGACGCGCTACTGGGTAACGACCTGCGCGAGCTAATCAAGGAGCTACCCGAGGAGTTCCGCCAACAGGTGGAGACCACTGCTGCGTTTATCGAGAGCCACGTTGATGCCGAGGAAGCCCGCCTGCGCCAGCTATTCGCCCAATACCAGCCGCTAGCAAGCGAGGGCCGCGAGGGGCGTAAGGCTTTCGCCGTGGCCGTAGCCCAGAACGCCGACCCTGCTGACCTGCCCTATATGTTCGCTCTACTCGATAACAAGCCGATCCGCCCTACGCTGATTGGCAAGTTCGATTTGTTGCAGCTACCAGAGACAGTTGGGGTGCAGGAAGACGAGGCGTGAGTTATGGATAATCAACCGCAGCCCAACTCTACTGCGCCCGACGAGCATGAACGCGTGCTGATTACCGACTACCCCGGCGCACCAAACGCGCTACCGCTAGACACGCCGCCAGCACAGCGGGAGATTAAGCAGACTGAGGATGACGCACCTAGCCATCCCAGCGGTGGGCAGCACTCCCCGATCGGCTGGCTTGATCGACGAATACCACATTTCGCTTTTAGCATCGAGGATGGCAGGCTGGCGTTGACCAGGAACAAGTGGCGGACTTCGCTCGCTCGGCTTGGCCGACTGCTAATTACCATCTTCTGGATATTCTTCTCCTATGACAAACTTTCTCGATCTGCCAGTAGCCCGTTCAACCACGCCAATCCACAAGAGATAGTCGCTGCTCTGTTTTCACGTCCCAATTTTGACCTTGTGTTCTATGGCGTTGGGCTTATATTCTTCACGCTGGCATTTATTACTTATGTTCGTGATTTTATCAAGTTCGTTCAGGGCAAGGGCGACCAGCTAATCTTCGACCATGCGGCCAATACCTATACACGCAGCGAATATCCTAAGATGCAGCCAACCCACCTCAGCAAGATCCGCCAGGTGAATGTTGACCAACAGAGTAGCGATTATAGGGTTTTGCTGCGGCTTGCGGCAGGTGGTACGGTGAAGGTTGACACCTGGTACAACGAGGCCGAAGCTCTCTATGCTGGTGGCGTAATCGCCGAATATCTCAGCGTACCGGTTACACGCACCGAGTCGCCTGCTAGCGTCGCCAGCGGTTGCGCTTTTACAATTGCTGTATTTCTCGTCCTCTTCCTTGTCATCGCACTTGCCCTATGGGTAGGCATCACTTTCTTCCATCTTTCTCAATCTACCTAACTTCTGAGGTAGGAATACGAGGCCGATAACTCCCAACACGTAGAGGATAACCACCACGAACGAGTCGATGACCATACGCAGGATTTGCCGTTTGGAGCGGGAGATCGGCCCCCAGACATAAACTACGGTCAGCAGGGTGATAGTGCTTGGTGATGGTGCCAGTAGCCTTTGACAGGTAGATACCCGCGACCCAAACCGCCGCTGAGGAGGCGATAAAGAGCGCAATCAGGACAAAAAGAGGCAAGGAGTTCAAGTCACTACCCTCCTGTTGCTGCCAAGTATTTGCTGTGCCAGCCTGGTTGCTGCGTGGCCCAGTCCGTTAACGGGTTAGCTAATCAGCCTCTATCCTTTCATGCACGGCATTGTGGTGGCTGCGGTTTACACCTTTTGCGCTCAATTGCCCGCCTGTC
>JANXYP010000315.1 GCA_025355955.1 Chloroflexota bacterium | reverse complement strand
CAACGGGGGTTGGGGGAGAAATCTCGCCACATTGATAATGCTGAACGAGCGTGAGGTTACGCATTGGTTCAGCATTATTGTAGGGCAGCAGCTCTCCCCCAACCCCCGCTGGGGGCTTAGAGTTTTGCCTCGTGTCTCTTTGCATAATTCGGAATGTCTCATGTTCGTTCGCCCTTAGCCAATCACCTTACACTTCGACCAGCTCACGTTCCTGCTCCTCAGCGTCTGCAGTAGCGGCAGCGAGTGTCGGAAGTGTTGTGGTGGCGGCGATGGGTTCGGCAAACGGAGCCGCAGTCGGTGTAGCAGGCGCAAACTCACCCTCGATGCTGACATGGGGCAGCCAGTCGAGGAAGCGAGGCAGCCACCAGTTCCACTCGCCCAGCAACTCCATCGTCGCGGGCAGCAGCACGCAGCGAATTAGCGTGGCATCGACCAGGATGGCGATGGCAAGGCCCAACCCTAGCTGGCGGATAACCAGCATCTGCACGCCGACGAACACGGTAAACACGACCACCATAATCGCCGCCGCACTGGTAATCGTGCCAGAGGTGATGCTGATGCCCTTCGCCACTGCCGCGCGGGTGCTGAGACCGCGATCGCGCTCCTCCTTGATGCGGGTAAGCACAAACAGATGGTAGTCCATCGAAAGGCCGAACAGGATGGTGAATAGGAAGATCGGCATCCAGCTTTCGATGTAGGGCAGCGGCTTAAAGCCTAGCTGGTCACTGAGCCAGCCGTCCTGGAACACCAGCACCACCGCGCCGTAGGCTGCGCTAGTAGAGAGCAGATTGAGCAAGATCGCCTTGATTGGAATGACAATCGAGCGGAAGGCTAGCAGCAGCAGCAGGAAGCTGAGGCCCAGGACGAAGGCGAAGATTGTCGGCAGCACATCGGTGTAGACCTTGACTATATCCATCTCCTCGGCGCTGCTGCCAGTGACTAGCGCTTCGGTTTGGGGTATACCCTTGAAGTAGGCGGGGATCAGGCTGGTACGCACCTGGGCCACCAGATCGTGATTTGCCTGGTCGTGGGCCGTGCCGGACATGGTGAAGGACAATTTTTCGGCCTTGCCGCTGGGCGCAACGGTGGTTTTCGCTGGCCCGCTCAAGCCGGGCAGTTGCAGCGCTGCCGTGTTGAACTTCGACACCGCATCCTTGAGCGCGGGGCGGTCGAGCGAGTCGGCGCTGATCACCACATCCAATGAAAGGCTGGTACCCTGCGGCCACTTCGCCTGCATCAATTCGACCGCCTGACGCAGTTCCAGCTTGGCGGGCAGCGAATAGATGGTCATGCCAGTTAGACCCTGGCTCATGTGCAGCACTGGGCTGGCGACCAGCAGTAGCAAGACTAGCACACTGGCAGCAAACATGGCGGGGCGACGCATAACTGTGCCGATAATGCGGCTCCAGAACCCGCTGCCCTCGTCGCGGTCGCGGCCAAAGTAGGGGATGCGCCCCCAGTTGATGCCGTTGCCGAGGATTGCCAGCGTCGCGGGCAGGAAGGTCAGGCTGCCGATCAGCGCTGCAAGTACCACCGCAATTGTGCCGACCACCATGCCGGTGAAGAACGTTTCGTTGATGAATAGCAGGCCGGAGAGCGATATCATCACGGTCAGACCACTGAAGAAGACTGCCCGCCCCGCCGTACTGCTGGCAACCTCGATCGCGGCTAGCTTGTCGCGCCCGCGCCGCCGCTCCGAGCGATAGCGGGTGATCAGGAACAGCGAATAATCAATGCCGACCGCCAGACCGATGAGAACAACCAGGTCGCCAGTGGAGTTGTCCACCGCGCCGACTACATTGCTCCAGATTGCCAGGACGCTGAAGGCCGCTGCCAGCGAGGTGAGCGCCAGCACCAGAGGTACGAGCGCGGCAATCAGTGCGCCGAAGGCCAGCAGGAGGATGATGAAAGTAATCGGCAAGGTGATGCTAAATGCTCCCTGCATATCCTGGCCGATGGTGTTGTTGATGTCCTCATTGATACTCACATTGCTGAAGGCGTAGATAGTGAAATCCTTGTGCTGCTGCTTGATGCTGCTGATCACCGGCTTGACCGGCTGGTATTTGGCGCTGGCCGTATCGGCCGTGCCGACGATAGGGGCGATAATCTGGGTGGTGGTGCCGTCTGGCGAGGCCATCGAGGGGTCGTGGGTAGAGTAGTAATCCAGCACCTGCGCGAAGGTCGGCTTTGATACACCGTTGTCGTTATAATTGACAGCGCGTAGTTGGCTGGCAATCTGTTGCACTACCGCCTGATAAGCGGGGTCGCTAACCTTTAGGCCAGGATTGCTGATTACTATCTGCAATCGATCGGTATCCGCCGCGCCGTTGGCGTGCAATATCGCGTTGGCGCGGGCCGACTCGGAGCGGGCAGTGCCGGGGTCGTTGTTGTCCAGATTTTTGATACCGAGACCGAAGATGCCGATGCCGGTCAGCGTGGCGATGGTAGCGAACCATAGGCCGAAGACCAGCCAGCGATGTTGGGCGCTCCACATCGCAAGGCGAACGGTGGTAGCCCGCTTGGGGGCGTTCATGGGGGTTGTCTGCATGGTAAACTTTCCTTTCTTGCTATCGTGTGCTTCAAAATGCTTGTTGGCTAGCCACTGGGTAAGAGCAGGGCGGTATCTATTTTTGTTTCAC
>JANXYP010000249.1 GCA_025355955.1 Chloroflexota bacterium | reverse complement strand
CCGCCGCGCCGATCAGCCAGCGGCTCGTCGCAGTCGGCATCGTCGGGGGGCTTCGTGTGGCCCGGTGACGGCCCGGGTCGGTATCGCTGACGGCGCACGCTGCAGGCAGGTCAGGCTAGCGGCCGAGCCTGGGTCTGCAGGAGGATACCGTCGATCGCTGTGGCGAGATCGACGTCGCGTTGCGACAGGCCTCCGACATCATGGCTTGCCAACGTGATGGCGACCTTGTTCCAGACGTTCGACCACTCCGGATGATGATCCATGCGCTCGGCAACCAGCGCAACCTGGGTCATGAAGCCGAAAGCCGACTTGAAGTCGGCGAATGTGATCGTTTGCGTGATCGCATCACGATCTTCGAGAAGCCGCCATCGGGGCAGCGCGGTCGCCAGCTTTGCGCCACCAATAAAGCTGATCACCGCCAGACAGTAGCCGAGGAACATCGCGCCGCCGTCACCCATGAAGATACGCGCCGGATTGAAGTTGAAAGGCAGGAAGCCGACCATCGCCGCCGCCAGCACCAGCGGCAGGAAGGCAATCGTGTTCTGGCCCAGGGCAAAAGTTCGCAAGAACAATACCAGGCTGGAGATGAGGGTAACACCGGCAGCCAGGCCATCCAGCCCGTCAATAAAGTTCATCAGGTTGGTCATACCCACCACCCAGAAGAAGGTAAGGATGAGCGCCAACCAGAGCGCGTCGCGGGAGATCTCGATAGTTATGCTGTCCGGGGTCTTGAGCGGCAGCGTGACAAACTTGTTGATGAAGTTAATTAGCTGATGCGGCAGATTGAAATCGCTGATCAGGATACCGTAGGAGGTTTCGTCGCTGCCGACGAACAGGCGTGGCAGAATTACGATGGCCGCCGCGCCAAACTGCACCAGCAGGCGGGGTAGGGCGGGCAGGCTGCGAATGTCGTCCCATAGCGCAATGGCGAAGACCAGGGTTGCCCCCACCATCATCAGAGCCACGCGCCAGGCTTCCTGCACCCCAGCAACTGCCCCTTGCGGGTTGTTCTCGCGGCCAATGGGCAGGATAAAGGTGAGGGCAAAGCCGAGCATCACCGCGACAAAGATGGCGATGCCACCAATGCGTGGGGTGGGAACGGTATGTACCCGCCGCTCCTCGCCCGGCAACTGCAGCAACTGCCGCGCCCGCGCCCAGCGTTCGATGCGCGGGGTGAGCAGGTAGGTGGCAGTCGCCACCACCGCGAAGGTTATTGCCATGTAGATGTAAGTTGCCACTACCCCCCCCCAGCCCCTCCCGGTGGGAGGGGAAATGCTGGCCCCTCCCGGTGGGAGGGGAAATGCTGGCCCCTCCCGGTGGGAGGGGAAGCGTTCAGCCCCCACTAGAAGCGGAAACCTCAGCAACGATTATAACATACGCTGTTTGCTACTGATGCCTCATGCCTCATGCCTGAATAAACGCGGGTTGCCACTCATACCTCATACCTCATGCCTCATTACCAAAACAACAAAGTTTTGATGGTGTTGCGGTGTTTCCCCTCCCATCGGGAGGGGTAGGGGTGGGTCCGAGTCGCGCTGCCACGCCCCACCCTCAGCCCCTCCCGGTGGGAGGGGAGAACGTCAGAACTTTGTTTACGTGGCACGCATGCCTGAATAAACGCTGTTTGCCACTTACCCGCTCCCCTGTTATAATACGCGCCAACAGCATCAAACACAGGAGCGGCAGCGTAGATGGCAGAGCAGGATAGCATCCAACCAAGACAAATTAACCTGGGCAGCGCCCTTGCCGCGATCTGCAGCGCAGACGGGCCGACGCTGGTAGACAAGGTCTTCTTTGCCCTGCTCATTTTCGTGCCGATCGCCTTCGTGGTCGGCTTCACCGGCGCGGGCGGCGGGCTGTGGGTGTTTGTCACCAGCGCGCTGGCGATTGTGCCGATGGCGAAGCTGCTTGGCACCGCCACCGAGGAACTGGCGGCGCAAGTGGGCAGCGGTCTGGGCGGGTTGCTCAACGCGACCTTCGGTAATGCTACCGAGCTAATCATCGCCTTCTTTGCCTTGCAAGCGGGCCTCACCGATGTGGTCAAGGCTAGTTTGACTGGCTCGATTATCGGCAACCTGCTGTTCGTGCTGGGGCTGGCGATTGTGGCAGGCGGAGCCAGGCGCGAGAAGCAGACCTTCAACGCAGTTGCAGTCAGCGCCAGCTCCAGCCAGCTAGGGGTGGCAACTATCGCCCTGGTTATCCCCGCCGTGTTCGCTGCTACCACGCCAGAAGGCTTGCGTAGCGGATTGGTGGAAAACCTCAGTCTGGGCGTGGCCGCTGTGCTGCTGCTCTCCTACCTTGCCCAGCTACTCTTCACCCTGCGTACCCATCCCCAGCTATACACCGAAGAGGCCGAGGATGCGATCGGCGGCGTACCCTGGCCGATCCGCAAGTCGCTGATCGTGCTGGCGGTCTGCACTATCATTATAGCTTTCCTCAGCGAGTTTCTGGTCAGCGGCGTGCAATATCTAACCAGCACTCTGGGCTGGACTGATTTGTTTGTCGGGGTTATCCTTATCGCCCTGATCGGCAACGCGGCGGAGAATATGGCGGCCGTCAGCGTGGCGATGAAGAATAAGATGAATCTGAGCATGAGCATCGCGATGGGCAGCAGCACCCAAATCGCCTTGTTCGTCGCGCCAGTGCTGGTGTTCGTTGGTTACTTCATGGGCGGCAAGAGCCAGCTTACCCTGCTGTTCCAGCCCTTCGAGATCGCCGCAATCGTGCTGGCAGTGATGATTGTAGACCGCATATCCCGTGACGGCGAGAGCAACTGGTTCGAGGGGGTGCAACTGCTGGCTGTCTACACCATCTTCGCCGTGGCCTTCTTCCTGCACCCATTAGTTTGATAGCAGAGTAGTGGACCGCATAGACGTAGGGCCATCTGCCTGCCCGCGCGGAGATAAACAAATTGGGAACTCAGGAACCGGCAGGGAAATCACAACCCGGCTTCCGCCGTATCTTCGCCGTAATCGCTACTGGCGAGGGGATCAGCGCTGTTGACCTGGTGTTGTATTCGATGCTCATCTTCGTGCCAATCGCCTTCATCGTCGGGTTCGCGGGGCTGGGCGGCATCTGGGAGTTCCTCACCAGCGCATTGGCAATCGTGCCGATGGCAAAGCTGCTTGGCACGGCCACGGAGGAGCTATCGGCGCGAGTGGGCAGCGGCCTGGGCGGGTTGCTCAATGCCACTTTCGGCAACGCCACTGAATTGATTATCGCCTTCTTTGCCCTGCAAGCGGGGCTTACCACTGTGGTGAAGGCCAGTATCACCGGCTCGATTATCGGCAACCTGCTGTTCGTGCTGGGCCTGGCAATCGTAGCGGGCGGGGCGCGGCGTGAGAAGCAGACCTTCAACGCCACTGCCGCCAGCGCCAGTTCCAGCCAGATGACGGTGGCGATCGCTGCGCTAATCATCCCGGCGGTGTTCGTGGCCGCCAGTGCAACTACCAGCCATAGCGAGACTACGCTGGAAGGCATCAGCGTAGCGGTGGCGGTCATCCTACTGCTCACCTACTTCGCGCAACTGCTCTTCAGCCTGCGTACCCACTCGCACCTGTACCAAGAGGAGGCGCTGGAAGAGGTGGGCGGTAACGTCTGGCCGATACGTAAATCGCTAATTGTGCTGGCGATATGCGCGATTATCATCGGCTTCCTCAGCGAGTTTCTGGTGCAAGGGGTCGAATATCTGACCAGCACACTGGGCTGGAACGAACTTTTCGTCGGGGTCATCCTGGTGGCAATCGTAGGCAACGCAGCGGAACACATGAGCGCGGTAACGGTGGCACTCAAGGATCGGATGAACCTGAGCATGAGCATCGCGCTGGGTAGCAGCACGCAAATCGCCCTGTTTGTCGCGCCGCTGTTGGTCTTCGTTGGCTACTTCATGGGCGGCAGCAGCCAGCTAACTCTGCTGTTCCATCCAGTGGAAATTGTCGGCATTGTGCTGGCGGTGCTAATTGTGGACATCGTTTCACGCGACGGTGAGAGCAACTGGCTGGAGGGCGTGCAACTTTTGGCAGTCTATGCCATCCTCGCGGTGGCTTTCTTTGTACTGGAATAACCGTGAACCCAAGCAGCGAACCAACCATCCTAAACGGTGCGACCGGCACCCTGTTCATCATTGGCGGCCATGAGGACAAGGCTGGGCCGATGACCATCCTGCGCCGCTTTGTGGCGGCAGCGGGCGGCGCGGCGGCCCGCATCGTGGTAATTACCACCGCCAGCGCAATACCAGACGCGATGGCCGCCATGTATGCCGCGGTCTTCCCGCAAATCGGAGTAGCAAGCTTCACCGCGCTGGAAGTGGCAAGCCGCACTCAGGCCAACGATCCTGCGACCATCGCCACTTGCAACCAGGCGACCGGCATCCTGCTCAGTGGCGGCGAACAGATCAGGCTGACAGTGGAACTGGGTGGCACGCAGCTCGAGGATGCGATTAAGCAGCGTTACCTCGCGGGCGCGGTGGTGGCGGGTACCAGCGCGGGTGCGTCGGCATTGGGCGAAACCACCATCCTTGACGGCGCGGCCAGCTTCGAGGTGCTGCGCGAGGATATATCGCTGGGTGCGGGCCTCGACCTGGTGAACAACCTGCTGATTGACCAACACTTCGACCAGCGGCTGCGTATCTACCGCCTGCTCAGTGTGCTGGCGCTCAACCCTGGCCTGCTGGCGGTGGGCATCGATGAGGATACCGCAATGGTGGTTTCGCCCGACGGCTGCGCCGAGATCATCGGCAGCGGCGCAGTTACCATCGTAGATGGCCGCTTCGTCACCTACACCAACCTGCCCAGCGTGGACCCAGGTCAACCGATTTCGATTACCGGCCTGACCCTGCACATCCTGACCGACGGTCACAATTTCGACCTTAACACGCGCACGCCGATCATACCGACTACTTAGGCATGAGGTACGAAGCATGAGGCTCTTTAAGGCATGAGGCATGAGGGCTTGATAGACTCCCCTCCCACCGGGAGGGGCTGGGGGTGGGTCCGTGCGACGCGACTCGCACCCTCCCCTACCCTTCTAGGGAGGGGAAACTACTAGACTCCCCTCCCACCGGGAGGGGCTGGGGGTGGGTCCGTGCGGCGCGACTCGCACCCTCCCCTACCCCTCCCGCAGTGAGGGGAAACTGCTAGACACCCCTCCCCCACTGGGGGAGGTTGGGAGAGGGTCCGAGTCGCCAGTAGTACAGCTAGGAGCAGAGATTTGGACAACGATAAACTAGACGTAGAGCAGTTGCTGCGGGCGGCGGGGGCGATCAAGCAGGGCCACTTTCTGCTCACCTCCGGGCTGCACAGCAGCCGCTATCTGGAGAAGTTCCAGGTGTTGCAATACCCACACTACACCGACCTGCTCTGTGGCGCAATCGCCGCGCACTTCAAGGATGAAGGGGTTAGTGTGGTGGCCGGGCCAACCATGGGTGGCGTGCTGTTGGCCTACGCCACGGCGCGGGCGCTGGGCGGCGAGGTGCGCGGCATCTTCGCCGAGCGGGCCAGCGGCGACGAGCTTGCCAAAATGGGCGAGCGGGTGTTTCGGCGCGGCTTCGTCATCAACCCCGGCGAACGGGTGCTGATCGTGGACGACATCCTCACTACTGGCCTCAGCCTGCGCGAGATCCTCGCGGCGGTGGAGCGGCTGGAAGGCGAAATCGTGGGCATCGGCGTGATGGTAGACCGCAGCCAGGGTCGCGCCAACTTCGGCTACCCGCTGTATGCCCTCGCCCAACTGGACATCCCCACCTGGCGGGCTGACGAGTGTCCCATGTGCCGTGACGGTGTGCCGCTGGTGAAGCCGGGGAGTTCGTTAGCTAAAACGGCTTGAACACCATCAGCGCGACGATGATCACCCAGAGGATGAGGTGAACGTAGACGTACATACCGTAGCGGCTGGCGGCGGCTTGATAGCTAGCGTCGCCTTTAGCTAGCAGGGCGGCCGCCTCTGCGCCTGCACGACTGGTGACTGTGCTAGCCATCCCTTCCGCTATAACAAACAGCACGATTGAAACCCAGATCCACAGCTCACCCCAGGTGATTAGACCGCTGTTGGTGATCGCCACCATAATCAGGCCGGTAATCAATGCCACTACTCCGCCGAATGTAGCAAGGTATTTGCCGCTGACATCGCCCAGCCGATACACCCCGGCTAGCATCCCCTTGTCGACGTTGCTGCCCATCAGTCCAGTGGCAAGGTAAACCAGGATCGGCGCGGCAATGCCCGCAATGCCAAGGATGTGTAGAAAGAACATTGTCAAGTACATGAGCTTCCCCCTTTCTTCAACTTATTTGCTCTATGCAACATCTTATCACAACCACGTCGCATAGTCCCGCCTATACAGATTGCACCAGGGCGAACAACGGTTCGCCCCTACGAAGATGCTTGCCAGGGCGAACAGCGGTTGGCCCCTACGAAGATGCCTGCTAGGGCGAACAGCGGTTGGCCCCTACGAAGATGCCTGCTAGGGCGAACCGTTGTTCGCCCCTACGAAGATGCCCGCCAGGGCGAACAACGGTTCGCCCCTACAGAACGATCTTAACTTGCGGTAAATGCGTAACTCTCAGCTAAAGCAATCTCTGCAAACGTAACCTCGAACTCCGTCGCATCGTCCTCGGCGAAGCGCAGCAGCCGTTCACCCTCCTCGGCTAGCTCATCGCGCACCGCATCGGCAAGTGGCGCGAACGGCTCGATGATCAGCCGTGCCACCTTCTTGACCCGCTCGAGCTTCCACGCGCCCACCACGAAACCGTCCACCAGGAAGGTGGCCCGCACCCGGGCGGCAGTCAGGAAGACGTGCTTGCGATATTCGTCAGGCAGCACCCGCCTGCGATCGTCGTGCGAGAGGATCAGGTTGTCGAACTCCGGCAGGAAGCGTATCGGCGCGGGGGTGTCGGCATCGGGCAGCGGCGCATCGGGCAGGTCGAACAGTTCGCGCTTGCGCTCGTCGCGGAAGGTACGCAGCTCCGGCCTAAGCTGCTCCACTGCGCCTTTCAACCCGCTGAGATACGACCACGATTGTATATCACCAACCGTGGCGGGGCCGAACGCAGCGAGGTAGCGGCGGATCAGCTCGGGCAAACCCTCCTCGACAGAGGCTAGTGGTTTGCCCAGCCAATCCTCGGCCAGCATCTGCGTGGCGCTGCCACCCACGCCCCAGGTGCCAGCCGGTGGTATCTGAATGAGGGGCAGGAACGTCCGCGCCGTGTACGCCAGCGCCGATGGGTCGCGCTCTGGTTCCAGCTTCGCCAGCAGGTCGCGGATTTCCACAAAGGTGCGCGGCTGCTCGGCCACATACGCCCGCGCCGTCTCCACCACGCGCTCGACATCCAGCCCTTGCAAGCGCGTTTTGGTGATAGTCTTCCAGCCGCGAGTGAGGGCAGGCTGAATCGCCAGCCGCAAGCGCAGGTAATCTTCAGCGGTGAGCAGGTGCAAGGTATGGCGCATCGCCGTCACCCTTACCACCTGCTTCTGCTCCATTAGACGGGTAAGCTCATCGCGCTGGAAGTTTTGCAGCCGCGACCACAACCCGATATAGGGTGGGTTCGGTATCTGCGCCTGCATCCCCGCCAGCCGCGCCACTGCCTCCAGCGCGGACAGCGGCTGCCGCGCCAGCAGCATCTGGCGGGCAAGCAACGCACGGTTCAGTTCACGGTGGGTGAGGTTACGGTCTGGCACTGGGCTAGTTCTCCACAGGGCGCGATAGATCTGCGCCCCTACAATCATTTTCCACAACTCAAAACTCAAAACTCAAAACTCAAAACTAATGAAGCCTTTTCCACCTGCACCAGATTAGTATGGAACGTTGCGCCGCCGCCCATGTCGGTGAGGCGGTCGCTGGTCAGCACATTGATGCCGGTGTGGTCGGGTGTGTCGCGGGTCCACCAGAGGGTCAGGGTGCAGGCCACGCCGGGGCGAACGGTGTCGCCCACTTTGGCCCGCAGTCGCACCTCGCCGCGATCGTTGAACACGCGGCACCAGTCGCCAGTAACAATGCCGCGCACCGCTGCGTCCGCCGCGCTCAATTCGATGGTCGGCTCCACTTCACCCTTCTGGCTGCGCTCCAGGTTGCTGAAGCTGCTGTTGAGGAAGTGGTGGGCAGCAGGCGAGATCAGGTTGAGGGGATAGCGCTGATGCAACTCCGGGCTGCCATCGGGCGACTCGGCAATCGGTGTGTAGTTGGGCAGCGGGTCGAGACCGTCGGCGGCCATCTGTTCGCTGTAGAACTCCACCTTGCCGCTGGGGGTGGCAAATCCGCCGCGACCGAAGGGGATGAAGGGGCGCGGGGTACGGATGCGCTGCGGGCCTTGCTTCAGCTTGTCCCAGGTGATGCCCTCCATCTGCGCCCCGCCCGCCGATAGCGCCTGCTCGATAATCGTTCGCTCGTCATCGTCGAAGGCGGAGTCGGTGTAACCCATGCCCTGGGCGATGAGACGAAACACCTCGATGTTCGGCTTGCTCTCGCCCACTGGCGCGATTGCCGGTTCGCTCAGTTGCACGTAGAGGTGGCCGTAAGCCCTGTACAAATCGGTATGCTCGAAGCTGGTGGTCGCGGGCATTACAATGTCGGCGTAGTCGGTGGTGTCGGTCCACAACTGCTCATGCACGGCCACAAACAGGTCATCGCGGCGCAGCCCTTGCAGCACCTTGCCCTGATCGGGGGTGACGCTGGCGGGGTTGCAGTTGTAGACATATAGCGCCTTGACTGGCGGGTTGGCAGTGGTCAGCAATGCCTCGCCCAGTTCGTTCATGTTGATGGTGCGAGGATGCTGGCCCGCTGGTATCAGGTCGGGCCGCTCCACCGCGTTCCAGTTGATTTTAACGAAGTTGCCGGTGCTGAGTAGCGTGCCGCCACCGGCGTAGCGCCAATGCCCCACCAATGCGGGCAGCATATACACGGCGCGAACCCCCATCCCGCCGTTGGTGTGGCGCTGCATCCCGTAGCCAAGCCGAATCGCCGCTGGTTTGGCGGCAGCGTAGGCGCGGGCCAGTTCGGTGATCACCTCGGTCTCGATGCCAGTAATCTGTGCCGCCCGCTCTGGCGGATATTCCTGCACCCGCTCACGCAGTTGCTCAAAACCGTGCGTGTAGTTGTCTACATATTCCTCATCATATAGTCGCTCGTTGATGATTACGTTCATCATCGCTAGGGCGAAGGCGGCATCGGTGCCGGGGCGAAGCATGATTAGCTGGTCGGACAGGCTGGCCGAGCGGCTGCGGTGCGGGTCAATCAGCACCACCCGCGCGCCGCGCCGCTGCGCCTCCTTGATGAAGGGGATAGAGTGGGGGTGGGTGGATGCCATATTCGCCCCCCAGATAATCACCATCTCCGCCTTAGTCACCTCTTCGGGGTCGTAGCCATAGTTGCCGCCAATCGTGTACTTCATCGCCGCCTCGCCAGCCGACGAGCAGATGGTGCGATCCAGCAGGCTTGCGCCCATGCGGTGGAACAGGCGATTGTCCATGCTGCCATAGTTGACAATGCCCATCGTACCAGCGTAGCTGTAGGGCAACACCGCCTGCGGCCCATCCTCGGCGATCACCCGCTGGAAGTTGGCAACGATGACGGCAATCGCCTCATCCCAATTGACGCGCTCGAACTCGCTGCCTGGCCCCTTCGGGCTGCCCACCTTGCGCCGCATGGGATACAGCACGCGGTCGGGGCTGTAGATGCGCTCGTAGTAGCGGTTGGTCTTGGCGCACAAGAACCCCTGGGTGAGAGGGTGGTCGGGGTCGCCACCGACGCGCACCACCCGCCCATCCTCGACATAGGCAAGCATCGAGCAGGTGTCGGGGCAGTCGTGCGGGCAGACTACCTTGTGGACGGTCTGCTGCAGAGGGATGATCGGGCGGGTGGTGGTTGCGGTCATCAACAATCCTCTTCATTTTCGTATGGGCGGGTGCTGGCCCGCCCTGGTGAGCTTTCAATCAGAGTTCGGTTTACTTACGTAGGGGCGGGCGGTGGCCCGCCCAGGTGAGCTTTCAATCATGCTTATCGAAATCAATAGTGGGGTAGGGGCGCATGGCATACGCCCTG
>JANXYP010000245.1 GCA_025355955.1 Chloroflexota bacterium | reverse complement strand
CCACTGCCCCCCAGCTGCCCGTCGCGCCGGGTAGCCGCAAGCTGACCCTGGGCGTAACCGGCATGACCTGCGCCAGTTGTGTGCGCCATATCGAGCGTGGTTTGGGCAAGCTGCAGGGGGTTAGCCAGGTGGGGGTCAACCTTGCCACCGAACAAGCCGAGGTTAGCTACGACCCGGCACAGGTTAACGCCGCGCAGATGGTCAGCGCGATTACCGGCATCGGCTACGGCGCAACCGTGCTGCACGAGGAGCAGCCATCGGCGGACGAGTCTGAGGCTGCCTCACAGCAGATTGAGATGGCGATTGGTGGGATGACCTGTGCCAGTTGCGTGCGCCACGTCGAGCGGGCGCTGCAGAAGAGCGCCGGAGTGGAGACCGCTAGCGTCAATCTTGCTACCGAGCGGGCTACAGTTACCTACAATCCGCTAATGACCAGCCCCGACGACCTTGCTCGTGCCGTCGAGGACGCAGGCTACACCGCCACCCCGCTGTCGTTCGAGCAGGAGCATGGCGATGGCGCTAATGTCCAGGAGGCGGCGCTGGAGCGCGAGCAGCGCAAGCTACGCAATGACCTGACCATCGCGGCCATTCTCACCGTGCCAGTCGCTTTCATCAGTATGTTCCTGATGGGGGTCAACATCCCCTTCTTCAGCCAGAATGTTGACTACATCCTGTTCGCCCTCACCCTGCCGGTGTGGGCCTACTCCGGCTGGCGCTTTCATCGCGGTGCGGTCAAAAACTTGCGCCACGGCAACGCCAACATGGATGTGCTGGTCAGTCTCGGCACTACCGCCGCCTTCCTCTACAGCGTCTACAATACATTCTTCGTTCCCCACACTGGCATGAGCAGCGCACCCGTATACTACGATAGCACCGCTGTGATTGTCACCCTAATTTTGCTGGGCCGCTACCTGGAGTCGAGCGCACGGCACCACACCGCTGATGCGGTGAAGAAGCTGGCGGGGATGCAGGCGAAAACGGCGCGGGTGCTGCGCCGTGGCGCGGAGCAGGAAATACCGCTAGGTGAGGTGCTGCCCGGCGACACCATGATTGTCCGCCCCGGCGAGAAGGTGCCAACTGATGGCGTAGTTGCCGAGGGCAGATCTGCGGTAAACGAGTCGATGATTACCGGCGAGAGCCTGCCGGTGGACAAGAAGATTGGCGACAAGGTTTACGGCGCAACCATTAACCAGGAGGGCGTGCTATACGTGCGGGCCACTGCTGTTGGCAGGCGCACCCTGCTGGCCCAGATCGTGCGGCTAGTCGAGGAGGCACAGGGGTCGAAAGCGCCGTTGCAAGATCTGGCCGACCGCGTGGCTAGCGTGTTCGTTCCCATCGTGCTGGGCATCGCGGCGCTCACCTTCATCGGCTGGCTGGTGTTCGGCGGCAACCTCTCCCACGCGCTGATCAACATGGTTGCGGTGCTGGTCATCGCCTGCCCCTGCGCGATGGGGTTGGCGACCCCCACTGCCATTATGGTAGGGGTAGGGCGGGGGGCTAGCGCGGGCATCCTGGTCAAGGGTGGGCGCAGTCTGGAGCAGGCCAAAGACTTGACTGCCATCGTGCTGGACAAGACTGGCACGCTGACCGAGGGCAAGCCGAAGCTGACCGACCTCGCGACCTACAACGGGTTCAGCGAGACCGATGCGCTGGCCTTCGCTGCGGCAATCGAGCGCAACTCCGAACATCCCATCGCCCGTGCGGTGGTGGAAGGCGCAACTGCTCACGCTGCGGATAGTGGCCTCAAGGCAAGCGACTTCACTGCCCTGCCTGGTATGGGGGTGCAGGCGCAGGTGGATGGTCACGCCATCCTGCTGGGCGCGCATCGCTTGATGGTCGAGCAGGGGGTGGATAGCAGTGCTGCCGACATCATTGCCTGGGAGCAACAGGGTAAGACGGTTATCCTGCTGGCGGTTGACGGGAGACTGGCAGCCGCGATCGCGGTTGCCGACACGCTCAAGTCGAATGCGGCACAAGCAGTGGCTGGGTTGAAGCGGATTGGCCTCAAGGTAGTGATGCTCACTGGCGACAACCAGGCCACCGCCAACACCATCGCCAGGCAGGCGGGCATTGACATCGCCATCGCCGAGGTGCGGCCCGACCAGAAGGCTATCGAGATCAAACGTCTACAGGACGCAGGCGAGAAGGTGGCGATGGTGGGTGACGGCATCAACGATGCGCCCGCGCTGGCAACCGCAGATCTCGGCGTAGCAATCGGCACCGGCACCGATGTGGCGATTGCCGCCTCCGACATCACCCTGGTGGGTGGCGACCTGTCCAAGGTGGCGATTGCGATTGCTCTCAGCCGCGCCACGGTACGCATCATCAAGGGCAACCTGTTCTGGGCCTTCATCTACAACGTCGTCGGCATCCCACTCGCGGTGGCTGGGCTACTCAACCCCATGATTGCCGCAGGCGCGATGGCCTTCAGTTCCGTCTTCGTGGTAGGTAACTCGCTGCGGCTGCGCTCGGCCAAAGTTGTCAGCGACCCGCAGCCTGAACCCCTGGCTGCGGCAGTGGTCTGAGCCAGACCCAATACGGGGTGGGCGATCCGTCCACCTCGGTAGTCCAGGTACGATAGTACAGAATTGGGGTAGCAGTTATGCAAACCGATAAGAACAGCAGCACATCAACCTCGGCAGCCGACCCGCCGCGCCTAGCAGTGGCCGACCCTTCGCACGACGGACATACTCCCGCCCACCAAGTACCTGCTGACCCCGATATGCGGGCCGGGATTGGGCGCGAAGCCTTGCAGCAGGACACCCATGTCACTAGCCCCGCCGCCACCCACGACGCGATGCAGAGTTACTCACAAGCGGAAGCCACTACGATTGACCGCGAAGTGGCGACAATGGATCACGCCGCAATGGGCCGCACCAATATGGCGAACAGCGCAACAGTGGATCACGCCGCGATGGGCCACACCGCAATGGCGGGGATGGATCATGCCAAAATGAAGCAGGGCGGCATGAGCCACGATATGTCCGACCCAGCGATGGCAAAGGCGATGGAGGAGGATATTCGCAACCGCTTCTTCTTCGCCCTCATCTTCACCATCCCCATCATCCTCTACTCGTCGCTGGGCCAGAGCCTGCTGCACATCAGCCTGCCCAGCCCTATCCCGGTCAACTGGCTGCTGTTCATCCTGGCTACGCCGGTGGTGTTCTGGGCGGGCTGGCTCTTCGTCGGGGGTGCGTTCACCGCGCTGCGTAACCGCAGTCTGGACATGAGCGTACTGATTGCCACCGGCGTGCTGACTGCCTATCTGTTCAGCGCCTATCTCACCTTTACCGGCGGCAGCGATACTTTCTATGATGCCGCTGCAATGCTGGTCACCTTCGTGCTGTTCGGTCACTGGATGGAGATGCGTTCGCGCAAGGGTACCACCGACAGCCTACGCGCCCTATTCGATCTGGTGCCGCCCCTGGCTACGGTGATCAGGAACGGGCAGGAGGTGGAAGTGCCGACCGCCGACGTAATCGTTGGTGACCTGATCCGCCTCCGACCTGGCGACAAGGTGGCGGTGGATGGGGTAGTGACCGAAGGTGAAACCTCGGTCAACGAGGCGCTGGTCACTGGCGAGAGCCTGCCGGTTAGCAAGCAGGTGGGCGACAACATGATTGGTGGTTCGCTCAACCAGACTGGCAGCGTAGTGATGCGGGCAACCAAAGTGGGCGCGGATACCACTCTCGGCCAGATTGCGAATATGGTACGTACTGCTCAGAACTCCAAAGCTCCCGGTCAACGCCTGGCTGACCGCGCCGCTTCGGTGCTGGTCATCGTTGCAGTCGGCAGCGGGTTGATTACCTTCATCACCTGGAAGTTCGTCTTTGGCTTCCCCACAATTTTCGCGCTTACCTTCGCCATATCAGCGGTAGTGATCGCCTGCCCCGATGCGCTGGGCCTGGCTACCCCGACCGCAGTAGCAGTGGGAGTGGGGCTTGGCGCTAAGCACAACGTGCTGATCAAGGATGCCGCCACCTTGGAAGGGGTATCCAGCATCAAGGCGATCGTGCTGGACAAGACCGGCACGCTGACCGAGGGCAAACCTGAACTTACCGATATCATCGTGACCGAGGGAGCGGGCATAGACAAGCAAACCATGCTGCGCCTGATTGCCAGCGCCGAGGCGGGCAGCGAACACCCACTTGGTCAAGCAATCGTCCAGGGGGCGAAGGCGCAAGGGCTGGCGGTCAGCAGCAGCAGCGAGTTTGCCGCCCTGTCGGGGCGCGGCCTGACTGCCACCGTCGAGGGCAGGCGGGTAATGGCGGGCAACCAGCGGCTGTTCGCCGAACAGAACATCGCCATCCCTGGTCCACTCGTAGAGCAGTCAAATCAACTGTCGGAGCAGGGGCGCACCCCCATGTTCGTCGCCATTGACGGCAAGCTGGTGGGCCTTGTGGCGGTAGCCGACACCATCAAGCCTAGCGCGAAGCAGACAATCGAAGCGCTCAAGGCGCGGGGCATCGAGCCGGTGATGATTACTGGCGACAATCCGCGCGTGGCCGCCGCCGTTGCCCACGAACTGGGCATAGTACGGTTCTACGCCGAGGTGTTGCCCGCTGAGAAGGCGAAATATGTTAAGGAGCTTCAGGCCGAGGGGAAGAAGGTGGCAATGGTCGGCGACGGGGTGAACGACGCGCCCGCACTGGCAACCGCCAACATCGGTATTGCCATTGGCGCAGGCACTGATGTGGCAATCGAAACTGCCAACATTGTGCTGATGAAGAGCGACCCGCTCGACATCATCCGCGCCCTGATCCTCTCGCAAGCGACCGTCACCAAGATGAAGCAAAACCTGTTCTGGGCCAGCATCTACAACCTGCTGGCGATACCAGTTGCCGCCGGGCTGTTCTACTCAAGCCTGGGCTGGCAGATCCGCCCAGAAATCGCTGCCCTGCTCATGTCGGTGAGCAGCATCATCGTCGCCACCAACGCGGTGCTGCTGCGCTCCGTCGAGGGCAAGCTGAGTAATCCCGTACCAACCACCTAATCACAAAACCAAAGGAGACGTGTAAAATGACCGATGTAAAGTTGAATGTACCAGATATGGACTGCGACCACTGCGTGATGACCGTCACCAACGCGATGAAGGCATTGCCGGGGGTAGAAGACGTGCAGGTTCACCTCGAGGACAAGAAGGTTGACGTGCGCTACGACCAGTCCAAACTGGATGAACAGCAGATCCGCACGGCGCTCGATGAGGCTGGCTATCCGGTGGCCGCCTAACCCGAATATCAATCAACAGCAGTGGCAGAGGCTTATGTGTGAGTCTCTCCCACTGCTGTTGTAGCCGTGGTTGTAATATTCAACAGCAATGTAAGAAAGCGGATAGGCTGCCCTTACGATTAGGGCAGCCTGTCCATCTTTCCTATCTGGCACTGGTTAGCGGCTGGTGCTAACTCACCAGGTTAGGTTTAGTTCGAGCTGCCTTTGGCCGAGCCGAGCGCATCTTGTACCGTGCGGCCCGCCATGCTCTTGGCAACATCGCTGCCCGAGACTGGCGTTAGTGTGCCGGAGGTCGTAATGTGGTAACGGCCATCAGGCGAGACTGGGCGAAGTGTGCCGTTCGGGCCTGGCACCATCAGCAGGAAGTAACGCTCAACCACCTGATACGCGGGGTCGTCATCGAGCAGCAGCACCTTGACCTTGACGTTCTGCGGCGGCGGGGCGGCGTTGGGGTCGCCTTTGCCTGTGCCTGCGGGCGGGCCAGCAGGGATTGTGGTTTCGCCGCCGGTGCGAAATACGGTCAGTTGCTGACCCACGGTGATGCTGCCTTTATCCGACTTCAGCACCTGAACGGTAATGTGCTGCGTGGGGACGACATCCTTAGGTGTGGTGGTGGTATGCTCATGGGGTATGTCTCTTCGCCTGGGTGGGCTGGTACCCGCCAGCACGTTCTGCATCGTGGTGCGGAGGTACTACTGGTTGGGTGGCCTGCCACGTGAGCGGTCTTTTTCCGCGTCTGTTGCATCAAAGATGGTGCCAAGTTGCGCGCTGGTGCAGGCGCGGGCCAGCTGCTTTAGCATCGAGGCGGTAGTAACGGTTAGTGGCTATTTGACTGATCCGGTCTATCTGCTCTTCACTGGGTTCCTCGTTTGGATGCAAAGCTCGACATTCGCCTAGTACAGTCTGATATAGTTACCCAAACCATAGCCAAACATGACATATGGTAAGGATGTTAACACTACGCCCACTGGAAGCCCAGTTGGGCGGGCGGTTGGACTACGGCCAACCGTTGGGCTGCGAATGTGTGCCTCACAGCCAGCAAGGATTT
>JANXYP010000154.1 GCA_025355955.1 Chloroflexota bacterium | reverse complement strand
GTAAGGTTTTGGTAAGGTTGACAGGCACAAGTAGGGGTATGTAATTAGCAGACGGCGGCGCGTGGGGAAGCATTGTTCGCCTCTAATATTACAGCCTCACTTGGCATATTAGCGCCAGAGTGGAGTAGGGGCGAATCGCATCCGCCTGGCCGCCTAGTGTCCAAGCCAATCGTAACTACGTTATCTTGCCTGCCAATTGAGGTTGTAATACTAAGAATGTAGGTTTGGAACGCGGGTGTGTGTCATATTCTTGCCAGGCAAGCATCCGTAGGGGAGAACAATGCTTCGACCTGGTCGGGTATGCAAGGATACGACGCGCACCCGAATGCGGGGCATGGTTTGACGCTGGGGCTACTTCATGCTAAACTGTGCTGCATTGAAACTTTCGTAACAAGGAATGGGGCGCAGAGTTTGGCAGAGATAAGTGGCAACGTGCTGGTCGCCCAATCGGGCGGTGGCACTGTAGCGATCAACCGCAGCCTGGTGGGAGTGGTGCAGGCAGCGCAAGCTGCTGCAGGGGTAGGGAAGGTATATGGCGCGTGGCATGGGATTATGGGCGTGCTGGGCCAGGTGGCGAAGCCATGGCTCGACTTTGGCACAGTGGCAGAGACTACTTTGGATCGCCTGCGCCACACCCCAGGCCCGGCGCTGGGCTCGTGCCGCTATAAGGTGCAGGCAGCCGATGAGCGGGTCGCGTTGGACAACTTGATCGCCCATAACGTGCGATACTTCTTCTACATCGGCGGTAACGACTCGGCAGTCACTGCCTACCATTTGCAGCAACTGGCCGATGGTGAGGGCTACGACCTATGCGTAGTCAGTGTGCCTAAGACGATTGACAATGACCTGCCGGTTACCGATCACTGCCCCGGCTATGGCAGCGCAGCGCGGCAGTTGGCAATCATTAGCCAGGATCTCGACCTCGATGCCTGGGCGATGCGTACGGTAGAGCCGGTACGCCTGCTGATCGTGAAGGGGCGTAACAGCGGCTGGCTGGCGGGCGCGGCGGCACTACTGCGGGCTGACGAGCGGCGCGGCCCCCACCTGATTTACCTACCGGAGCGCGCCTTCGACGAGGGGCGCTTCCTTACCGACCTGGAGACGTGCGTGCGGCAAAACGGTTACGCAGTTGCGGCGGTAGCCGAGACGGTGCTAGATGCGGCGGGGCAGACCATCGGCGCAAGCGGCGGTGGCTTCACCGATGCCTTCGGCCATCGCTACGTGGACGGGCTGGGTCAGTATCTCAAATCGTTGGTAGAACAGCGGCTGGGAGTGCGTACCCGTTTCGACCAGCCCGGCTCGACGCAGAAGACGGCGATGGCCTACGCCAGCCAGCGCGACCTGATCGAGGCCGAGATGGCGGGCGAGGCGGCGGTTACGGCCGCACTGCAGGGCGCACGCGGGCAGATGGTCACGCTGCTGCGCGAGGGCGAGGGTGATGATTACGCCTGCGCCACCGGCCTGACCGACCTGGTGAACATCGCCGCGCAGGAGCGCATCATGCCAGCCGAATACATCAACGCGGCGGGCAACGGCGTAACTCCCGCCTTCGCCGCCTATGCGCTGCCCCTAATCGCCTCGCCCGTCGACCCGCTGCCGCGCTACGCTGTGCTTCGATTAGGTGTGAGGCGTGAGGGACGAGGCATCAGTGAAAAGCAAAATGCCCTCGCCCCTTGCGGGAGAGGGATATGGTGAAGCGCATCAACGCTGATTGCAACTGCATATCTCGCCTAATGATCATACTCTACATTCTACATTTGGGGGCAATCCTTGCGCGTACTAATTACCGGCTCTAGTGGGCAGATTGGCACCAATCTAGCGATGCGCTTGCAGGCGGCGGGTCATGAGGTGTTCGGTGTGGACCGGCGGGCCAACACCTGGACTGACCAATTCGACTACGTTGTGCAAGACTTGCTGACCAGCACCGCAGCGGGGATGGCCCAGGCATGGCCCAGGCCCGATGTGGTGGTGCATATGGCGGCGCACGCCAAGGTACATGAACTGGTAAGCCAGCCGCATCGAGCGCTGGAGAACGTGACGATGGCCTTCAATGTGCTGGAATACTGCCGCGCCCAGCGCCTGCCGATCGTGTTCGGCAGCAGCCGCGAAACGTATGGTAACCTGCCCCAGCCGCTTGACAGCGTCAGCGAGGAACTGGCGAACTTCATGACCGCCGCCAGCCCTTACTCCGCCTCGAAGTTGGCGGGCGAGGCGTTCGTCTACTCCTACTCGCGCTGCTACGGTCTGCCCTATATTGTTTTTCGCTTCAGCAATGTCTATGGCCGCTATGACGACGACATCGAACGCATGGAGCGGGTTATCCCCCTGTTTATCCGTAAGATTCGCAGCGGTGAGCCGATCGTGGTCTATGGTCGCGACAAGCTGCTCGACTTCACCTATGTGGATGATTGCGTAGCCGGGGTGATGGCTGGCATCGTCGCGCTAGCCGAGGGGCGGGTAAAGAACGAAACCATGAACCTGGCTTACAGCAGGGGCCACACCCTGATCGAGTTGGTGCAGATCATTGGTCGAACGCTGAACGTGGAGCCGGATATGCAAATCGGCCCTACCCTGGTTGGCGAAGTGACTCGCTACATCGCCAACATCAGCAAGGCGCGACGGCTGCTGGATTATGCGCCCCAGGTGCCATTGGCCGAGGGCATCCCGCTAGCGGTGGCGTGGCAGGACTCGTTTCATGCCGAGTTTAAAGTGAAAGGTTGAAAGTTAAAAGTGGCGATCAGAAAGTTAGACTAGAAAGTAGCGCTTCAACAGGCCGCGACAAATTGCCCAGTGAATTGCTTTTACATTCAACTTTAACTTTCAACTTACATCCCAACATCATGACTGAGATTAAAAAGTGGCAGGTGCTGGCGCGACGGTTGCCGGTGGATGACGAGTGGCTGCAGGTACGAGCCGACGATGTGATGACCGGCAGCGGCGTAGTGCTGCGCGGCTACTATACGGTGCGTAAGAAGGATTTTGCCCTGATTGTGCCAGTGACCGACGATGGACAACTGCTACTCATCCGTGAGTACAAGCACGCTATCGGGGAAGTGGTATGGGCGCTACCAGCGGGGATTATCGATGCGGGTGAAGATGCGGCAGCAGCAGCTGCACGGGAGCTTGAGGAGGAGACCGGCTACCGGGCGCGAACCATCGAACTCCTGGGGCGGTATATAGTATCGGACGCATTCGTGGCTGACTATGCTTACTTCTATCTTGCCCGCGACCTGATCGACACGGGTGTGCAGCACTTCGATAGCAGCGAACAGATTGCAGTTAGCTTGATGCCATTTGATGAGGCAGTGGCCGCAACGGTGCGCGGCGAGTTGTTTCCCAGTTTGGGCGCAGTGGCCGCGCTGCTGCTGGCAAAGCAGCGGCTGGAAGGTGAGCGGGGCAAATGACTAACGCGACGATAATCATGATTGTGGCAGTGTTGCTGGTAGCGAGCGAAGGTTTCGCCTACTGGTATCGCACCCGCCGACGGCTACGCACGGTGGGGCTGTTCACCATTGCCAGCTTCTTCGCCATCGCCTTCGTCGACGCGCTGCTGGTCAGGCTATTGGCGGGGCTGCTGGGCAACGGGGTGGGCAGCTGGCCCGGCTTCGGCGAGCTGGTGATGTGGCTGAGTGGCCTGGGGCTGGCCGCCAGTGTGATGCTCGGCCTTTTCGTGCGCTGGACGCTAGGCACCGACATCACCGACATCCCCGGCGCGGATAAGGGAGAGCCGTCAGTCGGCAACGATGATCGCCCCACCGGGTTCTAGGCTGAGTTTTGAGATTATGCACTTGACGCGCCCTATACCCAGTATCTTGTTGGTAGATGCGGGGTTGGCTGGCTGCAAATCTGGAAAAAGCTGACATCACTATAACTCCTTGCGCTGACTCAGCATCACCGCTCCATCGAGGGTAGTTCACCATGCTCTGCAATGCGCTGACCCAGGATTGCCTCGGTCGCTAGCAAGTTCAGCACCATCTTCCCTGCTTTGTGTTCCTTACGCCCATCCCAGCTGCCCAACCGCGCCAACAACTCCACTGTCGGCTCGTCCATGCTCACCCCCATCACGTACAGATACCCGCCGCCACCCCCGCCATTGCTACCAACGTGTGGATGGCCGCCATATCCAACACCTGCACCTCTTCCCAAGCGGCGAACCGTTGTTCGCCCTGGTTGGGTATGCAAGAACGTGACGCGCACCACCGTTTTAAGGGTGGGTTACAAGTTATTGGGTAGCTTGTTCGCTCACCAGGGCGGGCCACCGCCCACCCCCACGTTTACCCAATAACTCGTAACCCACCCCCAGTTTAGTATTACAGCCTCACCTGGCATATTAGCGTCATATTGGTGTAGGGGCGAATCGCATACGCCCTGCCGCCCAGTATCTAAACCAAGCGTAACTACATCATCTTGCCTGCCAACTGAGGCTGTTATATTAGCACGGCGTTGACAGCAATTAGCGGTTATGTTATCTTTGTATTGGACAAGCGCGTATCAGCAGAGCAGGAAGGGAAAGCTTTGAGCGGGCCAGCGAGAACCACAATTATATGTCAGAACTGCGGCTCGCAGATTGCGGCGAGTAGCCGCTTCTGCGGTATGTGCGGCACGCTCATCGCTAGCGCTGCGCCCGCGCCGCCCATAGAGCATGCAAAGGGCATCGCCGACAGCCGCCGCCTGGTGACGGTGTTGTTCGCTGATATTGCCGGTTTCACCGCCATGTCCGAGCGGCTCGACCCCGAAGATGTCAAGCACATTAGCGACGATTGCCTGACGCTGCTGGCGGGGGTAGTTGTCAAATACGATGGTCACGTGGACAAGTACATGGGCGACAATATCATGGTGCTATTCGGCGCACCGATTGCCCACGAGGACGACCCCGAACGGGCCATTCTCTGTGCTATGGAAATGCACCAAAAGCTAACCCAGTTGAGCGCGGCGTTGGAGAAGCAGCGTGGCTTCAGTCTCAATCTGCATATTGGCATCAACACCGGCGAGGTGCTGGCAGGCGAGATGGGCAATGCGGGCGCGGGCGGCGATTACACCGTGATGGGCGATGCGGTCAACGTGGCGGCGCGGTTGCAAGACCAGGCCCATGCAGGCGAAACGGTGATTGGTCCCACCACCTACCAGCTTGCCAGCCATGCCTTCGCGTTTGCCGACATGGGGCCGCTGAAGGTGCGCGGCAAGCGTGAGCCGGTGCGGGCCTGGCGGGTAGTCGGCTCGCTAGCAGAGCGGGGCAGCGGGCGCGGCCTAGATGCGGTGGGCCTCAGCACGCCGTTTATTGGCCGCCAGCAGGAACTAGGCCAACTGCGCGAGTTGCTGGTCGGTGCGGCGCAGGGCCGCGCCGTGGTTTGCCGTCTGGTTGGCGAGGCCGGGGCGGGCAAGAGCAGGCTGATCAAGGAGTTGCGGGCCACCAGCGCGGGGTTGCGTTGCTACACCGGCCACTGCCTGGCCTACACCGATCGGAACTCGTCCTACTCTTACTGGCTGCTCTCCGACCTGCTACGCGGCATCTGCGGCCTCAGCCCCAGCGGGGGTGGCGCAGCGGGAACAGCGGCGGTGCAACAGTTGTGCGCCAGCCTGGGTTTGAGTGCGGCGCAGCCGTCGCGGGCGGCCATCTTTTGCCGCTTGCTCGGCTTCCCCTACGCCGATGCGACGGTGCGGGCATTGAGTGGCGCGGATTTCGCTCTGCTGCTGCGCGACGCGCTGGCCGAGATGCTATCCGCGCTGGTCAGCAGCGGCGACGGCCCGCTGCTGCTCATTCTGGAAGATGTCCACTGGGCTGACGTATACAGCCTGGCGGCAATTGCGCGAGTACCGGCCCTGCCCGGCCTGATGATGCTGTTCACCTATCGGCTGGGCTACAGCCCCGCATTGCTACCCGCGGGCAACGATGAGGCAAGCATCGAACTCAGCGCCTTGAGCGTGGCGGAGAGTGAACAGATGGTATCCGCCGCACTGGAAATTGACGCGCTGCCCCACGAGGTGGGCGAACAGATCAAGGAACGCGGTGGCGGCAACCCCTTCTTCATCGAGGAGTTGCTCAAGCTGATGCTGCAAAGTGGCGCAATTGCCCGCGAGGAGGGCAGGTGGCGGTTCACTGCCGACCCCGCCAGTTTCCGGGTGCCGTTGAGCGTGCAGGAGGTGGTGCAGGGGCGCATTGACCATCTCAGCCTGGCCCAACGTACCATGTTGCAGAATGCGGCAGTGGTGGGGCGCGCCTTCAACAGCCAACTGCTGCGCCGCTTGTTGCCGCAGGGGACTGCCGACTTTGACTTCAATCTGGCGACCCTGGACGAGCGCTACCTGGTGGTGCCAATTACCGGGCTGGATCAGGAATACGCCTTCCGCCACACGCTGATTCAGGAAGTGGCCTACCAGAGCGTATTGCAATCGGAGCAGCGGCGGCTGCATGAGCGCATCGCCCACACTCTGGTTGCGCTCCATCCCGACCTTGCGGAGCAGACCAGTGTAGTCGAGCTAATCGCCTTCCACTACAGCCAAAGCGAGAACGATGCAGACGCTGCCACCTACCTGATGCGGGCGGGGGCGCGAGCGCTACGCCTATACGCAATGGACGAGGCCACAAGCTACTACCGTAAGGCAATGGAGCGGCAGAAGAAGCTGGCCGCCGCTGACCCGCAGCAGCGTCTGCATTGGGGGGTGGCCCAGCTTGAAGCCTATACCGCGCTGGTGGACATTGCCACCCTGGTCGGCCATCTCGACGATGCCGAGGCTACGGGTGTATCAGGCGTGGAGCTGGCGGCCTTCCTGCTACCCCTTGCCCACGAGGCCGATGCCTACCGTGAGGTCAGCGCCCAGATCGCCGAACTCTGCGTCAAGTTGGCACAGTTGTACGGCAATCGTCGCGGCCAGGCCGACAAGACCCTGGAGTACATTGCCATTGGTGAGCGGGCGCTGGGCGCGGAGCATGGCCGACCCTGGGCGCACCTGCAAGTTGCCAGCGCCCAGGCATACTTCCTGCGCTTCCAGCCCGACCAGATGATTGCGCGCATCGAGCAAGCTCTGCCCATCCTCGAACGCGAACACGACCTACCCTGGCTGGCCCTCGCCTACTTTGCGCTGGGAACGGCGGCCACCTTCCGCGGCGGTATGGCCCAGGTGTACCGGATGCGTAAGCGGGCGCTCGACATCTTCGAGCAGCTTGGTGACTTGCGCGGGATGCTCTCTGGCTATCTCAGTAATGGAGTGGTCTTGGGCGATATGTTGCAGTTTGATGCCGCAGCGGCAGCGCTGGACAAGGCCGAGGAGTTGGCAAATCGGCTGAAGAGCCGCGACTCGCTAGCGAAGGCGCAGCTCTGGCGGGCGCTCATCCACCTGACGCAGGGCAAACTGGATGCCGCCGAGGAGTGTACCACGCACGCAACCGAGATGGCACGGGCGAATGGCTACCAGTCGGTCTATCTCGATGGTCTGACCTACACCGGCGAGGTGGAATATGCGCGGGGCAATTTCGCAGCGGCGCTGGCGCTCTGGCAGCAGGGGCTGGCGCAGAGCGAGGGTAAGGCGTTGTGGGTGGCGGACTACCAGTTGCGGATGGCTCGTGCGCTTGCCCGCATCGGTCGCCGCACCGAGGCCGAGGCGATGATCGCGGCAGCCGCGCAGGGGGAGACTAACGCCAGCACCATGATCCAGACCACCATGCTACTTGCCGAGGCGCAAACCTGGCTGGGCCAGCAGCGCGAGGCGCTGGCGCTGGTCAATCAGGCGCTAGCAGCGGGGGTAAGTTCGCCGCGCAATGATATGCTCTATCGGATGCTGCGCGTCTGGCTGCTGCTTGAGTTGGGCGACACCACCACCGCTGAGGCGGAGGCCAGCGTCCTGCACGCCGACGCGCTCAAGCATGGGCTGCCGCTTGAGCAGGGCATCAGCGCAAGGGTGATTGGTCAAGCGCGGCTGCGACTAGGCGATAAGCCAGCGGCGCAGAAGTGGCTAGCCGAGGCGGTGAGCCTCTTCACCGCGATGGGGATGCAGGCGGAAGTGGTGATCAGCCAGAAGGCTTTGGAGGAGGCGACGGTTCTCTAATTATACTCGGCGAACCTTCATGGGCCATTTGGCCGAAACTCCACTCCTCCCCCATATACCCATGTGCCTGTTTCGCTGTTATCGGGCATGAGGATAAAGACATCATTAGCCGCGCTGCCCTGAATGTAGAATAGAATACCATGTTCAAGGTGCTGTGATGCATTCATATGCCAGACTTCCCCGCTTTGGGCAGCGCCCAGGTTGCCAGCCTGGATTGCCACGCGGTAGAAGTGTGGCCCAGGCAGCGGTGTGTCACCACCGGCGGGATCGAACCCTTGATAGTCAAAACGGTGGAAGGTATTGTTGGGGTATAGGACATACGCATAGGCTGGGCCAGTCGCTGGCGTATTGATAATCACATCGGCATTGGCAAAATGCTGGTAGCCTCCGCCTTCGATTTGGTCATAGTGCGTGCCTGGCTCGACTGGACAGCCCAGTTTCTGGCTTAGATTGGGGTCGTCTCCCAGCGCAGTCCAGAACGATTGGTCTAGTCCATAACTACATTTTGCTGCGGCGGGAGCAGGCTTCGGATTGAGGTAATGATGATACGCCTCACGCCCCACCAGTCCAAGCATCACTTGGTTGCTTGGGTTAGTCTGCTCGGGGTGGTACTCGAACCTGGCTCGTTCGAAATATTGCACGATGTAACGCTTGCCGTTACTCTGGCTCCGCTCATAGAACGGGTGGGTCAGCGGGTAACCGAACTGAGCGAGAGCGCCATGGTTGCGCCAGTAGCTCAGGAATATGCCGGTCACGGTCTTGCCGGTTTGGGTAAAAGTGTAGCTACCTACGCCGAGTACAGGCTGGGCAGTAGCCGTGACTACTCCATTTAGATATAGAGAGTCCAAAACCTCTGTGCCAACCAATCTGGAGAAAACAACAGGTTGGTTGTTAAGGTCATAATAGCCAAACTCCAGCTCGGCACGTTCAAAATACTGGATGTAAGGACCACCTCTACCCTCGACTATGGTTGGACTTACTGGCAAACCTAGCAAGGCAACGCCACCATGAGCTTCCCAGTAGGAGCGCAGACTTTATCAACGCTCTGGTTAGTTGCAGGGAAGAAGTAGGGATCGGCAGCGTTTGCGGTAATGTGACCTTGAAGTAGAAGGATGGGTAGGGCCACGAGGGTCAAATTATACAGTTTTCTAAATCTGGTCATATCGAGCCAGCCTTTCTGGAAGCGCATCTCTATCCTATCTAATGGGGAGCCTTTCGCCAGCTTCGCCGCACTTTAGACTTATTGTAGCACAGCTTGGAGGCTACGTCAACTTCGGCGATTGTTGTCTCTATTTGACATTGCCATAGCAAAAGCCCCCTTCCCATTGTGGAAGAGGGCTTTTCGTTACCCATTCTACCTTCTACCTTCTGCCATCCCTACAGCGTTACCCCATCGTCTTCCTTGAGCATCAGCGGGCGGATGAGGGCAAGCGGCGCGGAGCCGAAGGAGAGCAGCTTGTCGTGGAACTCCTGCAGGTTGTAGTTGTCGCCCTGCTCGGCCTGATAGTCGCGGCGCAACTTGTAGATCTGCAGCTTGCCCACGTTGTAGGCGAAGTAGCCCGGGTCGAAGGTGCCGCGCATCGCCTCGGCGTAGCCGCTGGCCTGCTCCATGTAGGCATCCTCGATGAATCGCTTGGTAGCGCCCTCCACCGTCTCGCCCTGGGTGTGCATCAGGATGGAGTTGACGAAGCGGACGTTACGCACCAGCGCCTCCAGCAACTGGGCGATCTCGAGGCGCGGGTCATCAGCCCCAAAGCCCTGCTCGGCCACCATCATCTCCTCGGTGTAGTGCGCCCAGCCCTCCACGAAGGTGGTGGCAAACACGCACTTGGCGGCGCGGCTAGGCGCGTATTTCATGTGCAGAAACTGCACATAGTGGCCGGGGTAAGCCTCATGGACGGAGACGACATCGAGGATGTGGTAGGCGAACTGACTGAGCCATTCGTCCTTCTTCTCCTGCGTCCAATCTTCCTGCGGACGGGTGAGATAGTAGTATGATTGGGTAGCGACATCCTCGAACGGGCCGGGGACGGCCATCGAAGCGAAGCTCCAACTCATGAACGAGGGGCTTTCCTCGACTACGCAGCGCACTTCGCTGGGGATGCTGATGATCTTGTGGTCGATAATGTACTTGCGGATCTGTTCCAGCGTCTCCTGACCCTTTGGCACCAGTTCCTCGCTGCTGGGGTGGTTCGCGCCCAGCTTCTTCACCAGTTCGGGAACGCTGAGGCTGGCATCCATCTTCTTCGCCAGTTCATCGAGCCGGTCCTTGTTGCGCTTGAGGTCGGCATTGGCAACCGCCAGCACCGCAGCAATCGGCATATCAATCAGTTCGTAGTAGTGGAGCAGCTTGGCATATAGCTCCTCGCCCAGGGCAAACTCATCGCTAGCCGATTCCTGCTTGCCCTTCAGCCAGGCGACGAACTCCTGCAATTCGGCAATTGCCGCATCGCGCACTGGCTCGAACTCGGCGAACATTCGCGGGTTCACCCCAGCCTTCACCACCTCGGTAAGTTCGTGGCTGAGGTAGCTGATATGACCCTCGAATACGCGGATGCCCACCTCGATACCGCTGCGGGGCAGGCTGCCCTCCAAGTTCTCGCGGGCATCGGCCAACGCCTGCTTTGCGCCACCCAACGCCTCGATTACCGAACGCACCCGGGCGGGGAAGGGCGCATAATCACGCTTGATGTAGTTAGTAACATCGAAGCCACCGGAGAAGAGAATGGGCATCTTCTCCTGAACCTTCATCTCCTGTAGGCGGAACAGTTCGCGTTCGCCATCGAACTTGATCAGGCTGAGGTCGAAGCTGGTCATCTGCTCCATCGGCGTATGGCCGGGGTTGGTATCCGCCTCCTGCTCGGCGCTCTGGACCTCGCCAATCTGGTCAATGAAATGTTCCAGTTCGGCGATGCGCCGCGCAATGCGGTCGCGGCTGAGGTCGGGGATGCGGCCATCATACTCGTGAATGCCCATCCAGACCGCCTCATCGGGGTTGAAGTCGAACTTGCGATCGAGAAACTCGTTGACTAGCGCCTCGGCGCGGGTGTTTTGGCTCATAATCATGCTCCTTTATTGATTGTTATTCCGACCAGGGCGAGTGCAACCCGCCTCTACCATTATTGCCCTCTAAGCCTCATTGTCTCGTAAACTAAGTAATGATGGCAAGTTGTAGTTTCCCCTCCCACCGGGAGGGGTAGGGGAGGGTGCGAGTCGCGCTACACGGACCCACCCCCAGCCCCTCCCGGCTGGAAGGGAGTCATTCGTAACTTTGTTTATGCGGTACTCGTCCCTCATGCCTCATGCCTTGCGTCAGAGCGTCTTACCATCATCGTGCTGCAGCACTAGCGGGCGAAGCAGGGCGATGGGGGCGCTGCCAAAGCTGAGGAAGCGGTCGTGGAAGTCCATCAGGTTGTACTTGTCGCCTTGCTCGGCCTTGTAATCCTCGCGCAGCTTGAGGATCTGCAGCTTGCCCAGGGTGTAGGCGAAATAGCCAGGGTCGAAGGTGCCACGCACCGCCTCGGCGCGCCCGGTCGCCTCCTCCATGTAGGCATCGTCAATGAAGCGCTGGGTGGCTTCGTCGACGCTCATGCCCATGGTGTGCATCCGAATTGCCACCACATAGCGCACATCGCGCACCAGCGCCTCCAGCAACTGGGCCAGTTGTAGCTTGGGGTTGCCACCACCATATTTAAGCTCGGCCACCATCATTTGTTCGCAGTAGTGCGCCCAGCCCTCCACGAAGGTAGTGGCGCGGAAAAGTTTGGCCGCCTTGCTGGGCGCTTGCTTCATGTGCAGGAAGTTGACGTAGTGACCGGGGTAGGTTTCGTGGATGCTGATGTCGTCGAGGGTATAATAGTCGAACTTGGTCAACCACTCGTCCTGCTTCTCAGACGGCCAGGTGGCATCGGGCAAGGTGATGTAGTAGTAAGCCTGATCCGCAACCTGCTCGAAGGGGCCGGGCGACGACATAAAGGCGAAGGCCCAGCGCATAAACGGGGGGGTCTCATCCACCAGCGCCCGCACCTCGCTCGGCACGGTGACGACATGGTTATCAATCAAGAACTGGCGGATGCGCTCCAGGGTCTGGCGGGTCTCCTCGATAAGATTGGCTGAGGTAGCGTGTTCCTTGCCTAGCGCAGCCACAATCTCGCGCACATCACGGCTGGGGTCAATCTGCTGCGCCACCTCGTGCAGGCGCTGCTTGTTGCGCTGCAAGTCGGCTTCGCCGAGGGCCAGTACTTCGTCGAGCGGCATCTCCACCATCTCGTTGTACTTGAGCAAGTGCTGGTAGCGTTCGCGGCCAATGGCAAACTCATTACCAGCGTTGGCTTCGCGTGCCTGCAACTGTTCGATGAAGCGGTGCAGGGCGCGTACTGCCTCGGTACGGGCGATGGCAAAGTTGTCAATCAAGCTGTGGTCGCCCACCTCCTGCACCTGCTCGGTTAGCTCACCGTTGAAGTAGATAATCTGCCCGCCGAACATCCCCATTGCGGTGTTCAGCACCGGCCTGGCGAGATCGCGGCGTAGGTTGGCCTCGGCTACCTGCAAAACATAAGGGATGGCCTGCAGATGCTGGATGAGCGCGACCACCCGCTCCTTCAGGGGCGCGTAGTCGCGCTTGACATACTGGCTAACCCCGATTGCCATGCTGTAAAGCATGGGCAGATTTTCGTAGGACTTCATCTCCGCATAGGAGAATATCTCGCTCTCGCAGGCATATTTAGTCAAGGCCAGATCATAGCGGGCCAGCGGGTCCAGCTTGCTGCCATCCAACGCATTGAGGCGGTCGAGGAAGGCGCGCAACTGATCGAGGCGGGAGTTGATGCTCTCCATGCTGTAATCCGGAACGCGACCATCGAACTCGTGCAGGCCGCTCTGCGAGGCGAAGTGCGGGGAGAACTGGAAGCGGGCGGTTATAAACTCTTCTACAAGAGCCGCACTCTTTGCGGCAGTATCATCACTCATATACTTTACTCCTGACGGTGAAATTGGCAACTTTCCGTACCGCTATTTTATCACAAATGGGCGCAGCACGCAAGATGGTGATGAGATGAAATTGGCGGGCGTTTGATGTAGATATAACGCTGGGCAGAATAATGAGCAACTTTTTTCGTCGTAACTTTTTGTCGCCCAAATCCAACTTCATGATAGATTGACTAGCAAGCGTTCATTTGATATAATGCGGCAAACAGCAGATGATGCACGGTGCCTCCACGCCAGGGGTTAGATGAGGCAATCCTGCAAGCGCTTAACCGTAGGTTGCGCCTAAGGGTAATACCAATTAGCCGAGCAGATAGTATAAATTAGGCCAGGGCGAGCAACGGTTCGCCCCTACAGAAATTATAGCGGCACCAAGGCTAATTGGTATAAGATGCGACTGTGGCGCTCACGAGCATGGCTGGCTCATTGCCCATGTCTGACTCGTACCCATATCGATAGTGTCGCTCTGCTCCTTGCCACCCTGCTTACGCCGCACCGCTGACCGATCCGCCGCAGGGTGAGCTTGCCCCAGTTCTCCCCCCTGGCGTTCACTGGCCTGTGCATTTGCAAGTTCAACATAGGATATTCATGAAACGCTCGTCGTGCAGAATGACTGTTTCTATGTTACAATTAGCAAAACCACTCTGTTGATGTAAAATATCGGTATGTTTGCTGGGAGTGAGGGTATGCTTGATAGCGTGAAGTGCTTTGAGTGCAATGCCGCGAATAGTGAAACCGCACGTACCTGCGTTAAGTGCAGCGCGTCACTACGCCCGGCGCTGGCCCAACTCCACCTCGACCGTGCCGAGGTGGATGTGAACAAGGGTAGCTACCAGCAAGCCAGCAAGAACATGGCAAAGGCCGACGCGGAGATGCTGGTCCTGAGCAGCGATGAGCGCGACAAGTATATGCTCACCGCGCGCGCTTTCTGGTTGCAAGGATCGATATATTATTACAAAGGGATGATGCAAGAAGCTGAACAGGAGTTGCTCCTGGCGCAGAGGAATCTGGAGCAACACCCAAACAGCGCGGAGCTGCTTGCCCTGGTACTGAACCGGCTAGGAGGCATCTCCTATTATGCTAATCGCCCAGATGAGGCAGCGGATCTCTTCCACCGTAGTAGTGACCTGGCAATGCAGGTGGGTGCATATGCTACCGCCTCCAAAGCAATTGGCAACATAGGAATACTTCTCGCCAATAACGAACCGAACGAAGCAATCGTCTTCTACAAACAGGCGGAAGTTCAGGCGGAGGCCAGCAACGATCCCAATGTGCTTGCCCAGATTTGCCGAAGCCTTGCGCGCTTCTACGCAAACCATGGCCCTTACCATCTGGCCCGCGCTTATGCTGACAAAGGTCTTGTCATTTCTTCACAGCTTGATGATCTCTATGTTCGCTGTCTCAATCTTGATACAGCCGCCGTTGTCCACCTACGGCTTGGTGACATCGAGGAAGCCACCACCTATCTGCATGAAGCCTATGATCTAACCCGCCGCACCAACAACAAGATGACTACTGAAGCGGTGATGCTAACGCTTGGGGAATTGATGCGCTATGATAAATACAATGAACCATGGTTTGAGCAAGCGATGAAGGAGTTCAACGAAACCATCGGTGGAGCCCTCGCCAAGGGTCGCTATGCCTTGCAAATGTCTTATTACTACATTCGTCAGGAAGACTGGGCGCGGGTACGTCGCTTTTTGCAGCAACTAAGTCAGATTGATATCAGCAAGATTTCACAAGGGTATCCGATACTAATAACCTGCGCTCAGGCACTACTACACGCATCACTTGGCGAGTGGGAGGCTGCCTCTGTTCAATACGAAGATGCGATTGATAGTGGCAAACTCAGCCGCTACGATCTGGCAGTTACCTGGGAGGATTATGCCGCCATGCTCCTCCGCCACGCTGAAGTTATCCGTGACTCTCCAGGTAAGGATAGCGCACACAATGCTTTTAAGCAGGCCGCTAGCCTATATCAGGAGCTTGAGCTGCCTCGTCGTGCTGCCATGGTGGAAGCCCGCTTGGCCGCTATCTCCGGAGCCTTATAGTCAAGGGATTCAGAAAGGTATCTGGTATGCTTGGTAGTGTGAAGTGCTTTGGGTGCAATGCCGCCAATAGTGAGGCTGCCCGCACCTGCGTCAAATGCAGCGCATCGCTGCGCCCCGCGCTAGCCCAACTCTACCTCGATCGTGCCGACGCGGATGTGAGCAAGGGTAGCTACCAGCAAGCCAGCAAGAACATGGCAAAGGCCGATGCGGAGATGCTACTGATCAGCAACGAGGAGCGCAACCGATACTCGTTCAGCGCCCGCGCCTTCTGGCTGCAAGGCAGTATATATTTCTACAAGGGGATGATGAAGGAAGCGGAGCAGGAGTTGCTGCTGGCCCAGGCCAACCTCGAACTAAGTGGTGGCGCGGCTTTGTTGGCCCTGGTACTAAATCGGCTAGCCCACGTCGCCTCCTTCGAGGGCCGATTCGATGAGGCGATGGCGCTACTGCGGCAGAGCAGCGAACAGGCATTGCGAGCGGGCGATTATAACACCGCCGCCAAGGCCACCGCCAATCTCGGTATCACCCTGGGCGACCACGGTAACGCGCAAGAGGCAGTGGCGCTCTTTGTTCAAGCCCTGGCTTATGCGGAGATCAACGGCGATGCGATTGCGCTCGCCCCCGTCTATCGCCTGCTCGCCGATCACTATGCTGCGTATGGCCCATTCAGCCGCGCCGTGGAGTATGTGGACAAGGGATTGGCGCTAGCCAGCCAGCTAGACGATCTGTACATCAGAGCCTTGAGCTTTGCCGATGCCGCCAACATCTATATGCGCTATGGTGATATAGACAAGGCAGTATATTACCTGCACGAGGCATACGAGCTAACCCGGCGTACCGGCAATAAGCTGACTACCGAGGCGGTGATGCTGAGTATCGCCGAGTTGATGCGCTACGACGAGTATAATGAACACCACGCGCCCTGGATTGAAGGTGCGTTGACCGACTTCACCGAAACTCTTGCCAGCACCCTGAGCAAGGGGCCTTACGCCCTGCAAATGTCCTATTACTATATTCGGCAGCAGGATTGGAGCCATCTGCATCGTCTATCCTATCAGCTTAGACAAATTAACACCGCAACGCTACTGCCGGTGGAGGCATTGCAGGTTAGCGCGGCCCGCTGCTTGATCCACGCCGCACTGGGCGAGTGGCAGCAGGCAGCCGAGCATTATGCCACCACGGTCAGCAGCGACAAACTCAGCCCGTATGAGCGGGCCGTCATTCATGAAGATTACGCCAAGTTGCTGCTGCGCCACTATGAAGTCAGTCCCGACCCCACCAGCAAGGATCGCGCCCACGTTGCCCTCGAGCAGGCGGCTAGCCTGTACCATAAGCTTGAGCTAACTCGTCAGGCAGCAGCGGTGGAATCCCGATTGGCCGCGATCTCCTAATACCAGGTTGTTAAGATGCTGATGTAAATTGGGCCAGGGCGCACAACGGCTCGCCCCTACATAAATACGCCATCTCCTGAAGCTGGTGTAAATTGCGCCAGGGCGAACAACCGCACGCCCCTACCCAACGCTTGCCTTGCATGAACGTGGCGCGCACCCATTCCTCATCTGCGTTTTAGCCGCTGCCGCTGCGCCCGACTCGCATCCGCCAAGCGCCTCGTTCGCGTCCAGCAAATCCGCTCCCCACCCTGCTAATATAAATCATACCATAGGGGTGAACTCATCCGCCCGCCTATGGATCGCCTGTTGACTAGTCTGCCAGCCAGTGCTATATTGGATATAGCCACCAGAAAAGCGTGGCAAGCCCCTGGCGTGACGAAGATTGTGGATGCAGATAGAAAGGAAACCCCTATGCGTACCCAATTCAAGAGGTGGCTCACCTGTAGCGCGGTTCTGTTGCTCGGCCTCATGCTGGTGCAGCCTACCATATTCCCCCATGCCGACCAGCGTGGCGCAGCGGGCAGCCGCGACCAGGCGGTTGCCATTGCTGCCCGCGCCGCACACGCGGCGGCCAACCCCTTGATCAGCGGCATCGCCGCCAATGCCCCGCTGACCTGCACCACTGGCACATGGAGCGAACAGGCTCCCTACCCAATTGCTATCACCGGCCACTCGCTGGCCGCCGTTAGCGGCAACATCTACAGCTTTGGTGGCATCCTCAACAACATCGCCGTCACCAACGCTTACAAGTACGACACCAGTACCAACACCTGGAGTACGATCGCCCCATTGCCCGCTGGGCGTGAATGGGCGGGCGCGGTCAGCGACGGCACCTACGTCTATATCCTGGGCGGCATAGACCAGATCGGCAACACCGTCGGCACTCTGTGGCGCTATGACCCCAACAGCAACACCTACAACACCAGTCTGGCCTCCGACCATACCCCCACCTACTTCCATGGCATCGCCTACCTTAACGGCAAGATCTACCGCATCGCTGGGCGCGGCATCGGCAGCCAAGTCTCGGTCGAGGCGTATACCATCGCCAGCAACACCTGGGCCTACGTTGCTAGCTACCCATACGCCGCCCAACGGCCAAACGCAGTCGGCTACAACGGTTACATATACGCTGGGGGCGGCAACGGCTCGAGTTCGACCTATCGCTACGACCCGGTTGCCAACGTTTGGGATGATGCCGCTGTGCCTGACCTGCCTGCTGGCCGCGATGTTGCCGCCTCCGCCTTCTACAACGGGCGTTGGATCATCGCCAGCGGCGAGGTCAACTTCACCCTCAGCACTAACGTGATCGCCTGGACCCCCGGCGACCCCAACTGGGTGACGCTGCCCGATATGCCCGCCGCCCGCGCTTACTACGGCACCGGCGGTGCAGTCGCTGCGGGCGCGTTCTACGCCATCGGCGGGCAATCTGGCCCTAGCAATCCCACCAATGATAACCAGCGCTACGTCGAAACGCCCTGCGTCACGGGAACACCTACCAACACGCCACTGCCTACAAGTACGCCTTCGCCACTGCCCACTAACACACCCACCCCGCTGCCAACTAACACCCCACCACCTACCAACACCCCCGGCGGCCCAACCGACACGCCTGCCAACCCGCCAACCGCCACGCCCCCTGCCAGCCCAACCGAGACACCGGGCGGCCCCACCGATACGCCAACCCTCACCCCCTTTGTGGACTACACGCCACTGCCTACCGGCACGCCGACCGCCAGCCCCACCCCTACCGACTGCGCCAATCCGTTCATGGACATCACCGGCAATATCTTCTACACCGCCATCCACTATCTGAATTGTCGCGGCGTGGTCAACGGCACCGATGGCACTCACTATAGCCCGGCTGGCACGTCAACTCGCGGCCAGTTCGCCAAAGTGGTGGTGCTGGGCTTTGGGTTGACGTTGTACACTCCCCCCGGCAATCCCGACTTCACTGATGTGCCGCCTACTTACTTCGCCTACATTTTCATCGAAACCGGCTACCACCTCGGCGTACTCAGCGGCTTCGACCCCGCTAGCTGCATCGCATTCGGTACACAACCGCCCTGCTACCTACCCAACCGCGCCATCACTCGCGGGCAGCTTACCAAACTTGTTGTAAATGCGGGCGGCTATACCCTGATTACGCCAACTGGTGGGCAGCAGGACTTCAGCGACGTGCCGCCATCCAACGTCTGGTTTGTCACGATCGAGACCGCCTACCACAACGGCATCATCAACGGCTATCCAGACCACACCTTCCTGCCCAACAACCCCATTCGCCGCGACGAGATGGCCCAAATCGTCTATAAGGGTATCCTCAACCGACCGTAACCGAGGACTGAGTGCTGAGTGCTGAGTGCTGAGTGCCGAGGGCTGAGTGCTGGGTGCTGGGTGCTGAGTGCTGAGTGCTGAGTGCAAAAAGCCCCCAGCGGGGGTTGGGGGAGAAATCTTGCCCACCAGCAAGGCCGAACGGCAGACTGATTGCAGAGGGTTAGAATCGCGGAAGGCGCGGAACGGACGCGGAGAACGCGGAACGGGCGGGCAAGGTCGGCGGATGCGATGGGCATTGAAGCGGGGCAAGTGGGGCGTATGCCATGCGCCCCATAGGCATCAAGCTAAGGAAACAGCAGCCCACATCTTGCTGATTTGTGCCTAATAGTGATGGCTCTCTGGGGGTCTGGGGGTTCAGCCCACAGCTGCTGCAATAACAGAGTGCGACGGGTTGGCTGTAGCCCTGGCCTGGCCGCACCGCCAGCGGGTGGCATACGATGAGCATTGATGCGCTTGAGCCGCTGGGGGCTGAACCCCCAGACCCCCAAGCTCATTCCCCTACTTTCTTAGCTTGATGCCTTTGGGCGTATGCCATGCGCCCCGCCACCCCCTGTGACAATGAGACTGATACCAATTAGCCGTGGTGCCGCTATAATTTCTGTAGGGGCGAACCGTTGTTCGCCCTAGCCCAATTTATACTATCTGCTCGGCTAATTGGTATGAGTTTGTGAGACTGCGATGCAGCCTCTTACTTTCCTTGACAAACCCCCGCCCCAACCTTATACTAGGTGTGCGCTGATGGGGTGGTATCGGCTTGTTTCAATCCGCCCTGCAGCAGTGACAAATATCGTAGCAAGGAAGCAGATAACCATTGGCCGAGCAGTCGCGTATTCGCAACTTTTCAATCATCGCCCACATCGACCACGGCAAGTCCACCCTGGCCGACCGGCTGCTGGAATATACCGGCACGGTCAGCCAGCGGCAGATGGTGGAGCAGCTACTCGATAGTATGCCGCTGGAGCGTGAGAAGGGCATCACCATCAAGGCGCGGGCGGTGCGGATGGCCTATCCCGCTGAGGATGGGCAGACTTACGAACTAAACCTGATTGACACCCCCGGCCATGTCGACTTCACCTATGAGGTGAGCCGTTCGCTGGCCGCCTGCGAGGGCGCGCTGCTGGTGGTGGATGCCACCCAGGGTATCGAGGCGCAGACGCTCGCCAATGTCTATCTCGCGCTGGAAGCCGACCTGACCATTATCCCCATCATCAACAAGATTGACCTGCCCAGCGCGCAGGTGGATATGGTGGCCGAGGAGATTGAGCGAGTTATCGGCTTGCCGCGAGATCAGATCATCCTGGCCTCGGCCAAGGAGGGCATCGGCACCCGCGACATCCTCGAAGCGGTGGTCAAGCGGGTGCCGCCGCCGCATGGTGAAGCAGATCAACCCGCCCGCGCCCTCATCTTCGACTCGCACTACGACTCCTACAAGGGTGTGATCGCCTACGTGCGGGTGTTCGATGGCAAGCTGTCGGTGGGCGAGAACATGATGCTGATGTCTAACGGCAAGACCACCGAGATCGTGGAAAGCGGCTACTTCAACCCCGGCCTGATTGCTACCGACACGTTGGGCGCTGGTGAGGTCGGCTATATCGCCACCGGCCTGAAAGTAGTCAAGGATTGCCAGGTGGGCGACACCATTACCACCGCCCGCCACCCCGCTACGGAGCCGTGGCCCGACTTCCGCCCCGCCAAACCGATGGTCTACGCCGGTATCTACCCACTGAACAACGACGATTACACGCTGCTGCGCGATGCGCTGGACAAGCTCAAGCTGAACGATGCCAGCCTGGCCTACGAGCCGGAGAGCAGCAACGCGCTGGGCTTCGGCTTCCGCTGCGGCTTCCTCGGCCTGCTACACATGGAGATTATCCGCGAACGGTTGGAACGCGAGTATGGTATGGAGCTAATCACCACCGCGCCCAGCGTCGCCTACCACGTCTACCGCACTGATGGCACGCTGGTAGAGGTGGACGGCCCTTCGCAGATGCCCGATGTCAGCCGCGTGGAGCGCATCGAGGAGCCGGTGATGGAGATCAGCGTGGTTACACCCAGCCGCTACATCGGCGCAATTATGGAGCTAGTCACCGGGCGGCGCGGCAGCTTCAACAAGATGGAATACCTGGACGAGATGCGGGTGCTGCTCAACTACCAGATACCGCTGTCCGAGATCATTGTGGACTTCTACGACCAGCTAAAATCGCGCACCCAGGGCTATGCCTCGCTCGATTACACCCTGAAGGGCTATCAGGAGTCGGACATGGTGAAGCTCGATGTGTTGGTCAACGCGGTGCCAGTAGATGCGTTGTCGCTGATTACGCACAAGAGTACCGCGCAGTATCAGGGGCGGGCGCTGGTCAGCAGGCTACGCAAGCTCATCCCCCGCCAGATGTTCGAGGTGCCAATCCAGGCAGCAATTGGCGCGAAGATTGTGGCCCGCGAGAACATCGCGCCGATGCGTAAGAACGTGCTGGCGAAGTGCTACGGCGGCGACATCAGCCGCAAGCGCAAGCTGTTGGAGAAGCAGAAAGAGGGCAAGGCCAGGATGAAGATGGTGGGCAGCGTGGAAATCCCCCAGGAAGCCTTCCTGGCAATGCTCAGTCTGGAAGAGGATACTGAGTAACGCTCACGAGTTGAAAGTTGAGGGTTGAAAGTTGAAAGAAACTGGCGGAAAGTGCGATGCTGACAAATGTCATAAGCCACTTTCAACTTGTAACTTTCAACTTTCAACTGCCATTGAAAGGTAATATTATGGCAAAGACTACCCGGCGGCAGGTGGAGGTGGAGGCGATCTCCGACGATGAAGGAGAGGTTAGCCAGTCGCGCCCGTTTGCGCCCGCCACCAACGCGGCGGCAGCGCGCCGCGCCGCTCCGCCGACCAACGCAGCGGCCCGCAAGCCGCTAGCCCCGGCTACCAACGCAGTGGCGCTAACTGCCGATCAGGTGGTTGCTACCCAGACCGTCGATGAGCCAGCGCCAGTGGTGGAGACGACGGCTAGCGATACCCCCATACCAGTAACAATCACCCCCGCCGCCAAGCGCAAACCCAACCAGCCCGCTGCGGGCGCGACCAACGGCGCAATCGTGCGGCCCGCGCCCGCCAGCGTAAGCGGCAAGAGCGCGGCGGCCCGCGCCGCCGTAGTCAGCGGACAGACCAAGCCGCGCCCGAAGCAGCAGGCCCGCAAGAGCGGCAACATTGGCCTGTTCGTGGGCGCAGGCGTGGCGTTGGTTGCGGTTGTGCTACTGGTAATCGCGGTGGTGATGAACGGCGGCAGGCAGAGCGCTGTGTTGGCCCCCGCTACCCCCGATTTGCCAACCCAGGCCGCCGCCACCCCGGTCAGCCAGTCGCAACAAATCCCCAACCAGGGCGACCCCAACTCCACCGAGTCGGCTAACTACGGCCAGACCCCCCACTGCGTAGGCTACGCCGCGAAGGTGGATACTGAGGCGATCAACTGCGACATTTATTTGGGATATGTGCAAAGTAAGGACCAGGCATACGAACAGCAATACGGCACTATGCTCAACTTCAACTCACCAGTGGGTCGTCGCGCCAAAGAAGCGCTGCACTCGGATGCGCTGGATGAGCTGATTGACAACGAGGTAGCAGTGCTGGAAGCGCCAAAAGAAGGCGTGACCGCACCAAAGACATATATTGACCAGCAGATGAACGACCTACGCAGCAAAGCGGGCTTCAGCGCCGATGCCGACTGGGAGAAGAACCTGCAGTCCAAAGGCACCAGCTTGCAGGAGATCCGCCACGACTTCGAGAAAGCCTACCTGCTCGACCAGATGACCAAGCAGCATGGCACCGCCCCTGACCATGAGGAGTGGTTGCAAGCGGCGCACATCGTGGTTGCGGATCAAACCCTCGCCAACAACATCTATCAGCAGATACAGGCAGGCGGCAACTTCGCCGCGCTGGCGCAGCAGTATTCCACAGACCCGCTGACCAAGAACAAGGGCGGGCTGATTGGCTTCGTCAACCCCAACAGCATAGATCAGACTACTGGCGGGGTGCTGAAGTCGCTGAAGGATGGCGAGACCGCCAAGCCGCTCGGCACGCGCAAGGGTTGGGAGATCATCCAGGTGCAGAAGCGCGAACTGCGCCCGGTCGCGGACACGCAGAGCCTGAAAGAGCAGGGCATCGCTGACTTCCAGACCTGGGTGCGTCCACTGTGGAAGAATCATACCATCGTCAAGAACGTCACCTTCCTGCCACCGATCACGCCCGATACAAGCAAGGCAATCGCCACCTACACCCCCGACCCAGCACGGGGTACTCCGTTCGGCCTCAGCGGCCTGGGTGCGGGCCTGCCCACCCCTAACCAAACGGAAATGCCTTGACGGCAGTGCTGAGTGCTGGGTGCTGAGTGCTGAGTGCTGAGTGCTGAGTAAGGCAAAAAGCCTCTCCCCAGCGGTGAGAGGTTTGGTGAGGGGAGAACTTGCCTTATACCAAATAGCGATGGTGCCGCTATAGATGGGCGGCAAGGCGAACAACGGTTCGCCCCTACAGAGATATAGCAGTGCCTCAGCAATATGATAAGCCAAAAGCCTCTCCCCAGCGGGGAGAGGTTTGGTGAGGGGAGAACTTGCCTTATACCAAATAGCGATGGTGCCGCTATAGATGGGCGGCAAGGCGAACAACGGTTCGCCCCTACAGAGATATAGCAGTGCCTCAGCAATA
>JANXYP010000144.1 GCA_025355955.1 Chloroflexota bacterium | reverse complement strand
TTGGAGTTCAGCCATGGGTCGAGTGGGTCAGGAGGCAGGCCGCCTGTCGGCGCGGCGATGATGTCGCCAGGGGTTGCCACGATGATCGCGGTTGGCATAATTGGGCCTCACTTTGCTCTTACAGGCTATAGCGTAGGACTTCAGACAATACCCATTATCTGCAATTATAGGCATATGAGGGCAGATTGTCAACCAAACGAGCAGTAACAAAGCGTGGAGGCTACTTCATCCCCGGTGCCTCGATCCAGTGCGCCTGGGCGCGGGTCAGATAACGCTCCCACAACCCCGGCTGCGGCTTCTCGCGGAACAGCCTCTTGTAATCTTCCTCACGGAACGCCTTCTTCAAACGCGCCAGGTAAGACTCGCGCAGCAAGCGGAGGTAATATTTGGTGTCGTAGTCTCGCCGTTCTTCACCCTCTGATACCCCTATCCCGCTCGAACCCTCAGCGCCACTTATGCTGTCGTCGAGGTCATCAGGTGCATACGGCAGCCAGACATAGCGGCCACCCTGGGCGTGGTAGAACCTCACCCTCTCGCCTACCTCCCAGCATGACCGCCCAGCGGCAAGTAGCGCTTCATACGGCCCTTCCTTCAACCTCGGCCTTGAGCGATGATAATCGCCTGCCGATTTGGTCAGGCGGGTTCTAGTGGCGACATCATCGAGCGTGAACTTGCGGGAGCGCAGCATCGCCACGGTCGCCTGGTACAGTCCTACCACCGCGACTATATCGCCGCGCAGTAGGTGTTCCAGCGCGTCCTCAAGGAAACGAGCGGCGAACGGCGGGCTTGATGAGGAGCGCAGCCCGCTGCCGTGAATAATCATCTTGCCGTCGTAGGTGAGTAGCGCATAGTTCTTGATTTCGTTGCTGTACATCGCGGCGTATCTGCCCTCGAACTCCAGCTTGATACCCGCTGGCAGAGTGGCTGCCACCTCGGCCACCAGAGCGCGTTCGTCGTCCTCACGCCAGCCCTGCGGGACAGAGAAGTAAACGCCGTCAATGTCCGCTTCGAGCAGCGCCATGCCTCGCTGCTTCAGTTCGGCGATTACCTGGTCGAGTATAGCGCGGCTCTTCGCAGTGAGCGCGTCCGCCGCGTCCACGTCGGCTAGCAGCGCCATGCGTCCCGCCGCCAGGTAGCCATAGGCTGCGTTGATGACCAGCTTCAGCCCCGCCGACTTTGCCTTGTACTGTGCGGCGGCAATGGAACCGGCAGTTGCCGCCCTGCCCGCCCGCTTATGCCCCAACCTCATTTTCATCATCTGCTCGACGAGCTGAACGAACACGCCGAGATGGTCGTACTGCGGGCCGATGCCATATAGCGTCATAATCGAGGGGTACATACTTGCCACGTCACATTTGACCACATGACGCACCAGGCCACCGGCAAGCAGGTAGCTGGCCCCACCCTGCGAGCGCCTGAGTTCAGGATTGCTCAGGTCGGATGATCGGGGCAGCGCTACACCGGCGCGGTAATAGGCTCTGACCAGCATCGGTTCGAGGATGCCCATTGCGGGGCCAGCGTTGGCCGCCTTCGAGTAGGGGCGGGGGGTCATCCCCGCGATGGCGAACGCTGCGCCCATGAGGATATTCGACAGGCCGTCTAGCGCACGCACGTTGTCGAGTGCATAACGGCGCAGCCGAGCAGGATGGGCATGGAAGCGGTCGTGGGCGTTGTGACCGTGTATAGGCGTGCCTCTGGTGTTGGTGAGGCCGAAATAGTGGGCAGCGGCCTGAAGATGATAGCTGCCCATGTTTCGGCTACCAGCATCATGCCGCCACACCGCCTGAAGCACATCAATAATCTCGCGCCCAGCCACGGTGTAGCGGGTTTGCGCCCGATGATAATGGCTGGCCGCCACATCGTCGCGCACAAGCTCGCCGCGTTTACCCTCAAGGCGGCCAAGATGTAGCGGCACTCCCAGCCGCCGCGACCGTTCTTCCAGAAACGGCAGGTCGAGGCCGAAGCAGCCGTAGCCCTCCAGCACGTCGGGGTCGCGCTCCTTGATAATGGCGCACAGGTCGCGGATTAGCGCGGCCTCTTCGCCAGGGGTTGTCGCTTCCAGCAGCGTTTCCAGGCCGCAGCTATCCTTGACCGCTACCATGAAGATATGCCCCACCGCGGGGTCGAGCGCCGTAACCGACAGGTCGAACTGGAGCCGGTGCAGGTCACTGTACGCCATACCCTTGAAGTAGGTGCGGCCAGTAGAAATAAGGTACTGCTCGATGGGACCGAGGCTGTGGTAGTCTTCTAGCTCAGTGAGATGGCGGAGCGGCACCCCCAGCCGCCGTGCGGCACCAGGTAGGAGAGTGTGTTCGAGGGTGCGATAGTTGGGTGCGCTGATGATGTAGCGATAGTCGCCCGCCCGGCCTTCGCTGAGTTTGCGGTAGCTGATACTCGCGCCGTCACGGGGAATGGCGACATCATCAAGGCTACGGGCATACACCCAGGGCCGATAGCGGGCGGTTTCGCAGACCACCTGCCCGGCCACGCGCCGCCAGATCAGGGCGCGGCCACCTCGGTCCGCCCAGCATGACACGATGCCAGGGGTGTCGTCCCAGCCGAACAGCCATTCATCGGGATTGGTCGTACTCACTACCATCGCGCCTCGCTATCCGCTAATCAGAACATTCGTGCGGATTTGCAAGGATTATATGACATAACTTGCAGATTTGCAAGAAGAGATGGGGGACTTGGGGGTAATTGGCAATGCGGGGGCGATCGTAAGATTGAGGGGGAGAGGTGATCAAGATATATGTAGCATCGAGACACGCTGGATGGTTGGAGCGTTAGCTCTGCTCATCGCCCCGCGCCTCGTAGATATAGCGGGTGTCTGCCCGCTGTCGCCGCCCCAGATAACTGTGACTCACCAGGCTGCGTACTGCGGTGAGCATCAGCGAGTAGGTAGCACTTCGGCGCTGAAGGAGGGCGGCGTGCAACTCGGCCAGGGTGCAGGGGCCATGCTCCCTTGCCACGGTCAGCACCTCGACCTCTAGCTCACCCAGACCATCACCCTGCCCTTGCCTACTCATCTCGGACCGTGGCCCACGCCCCCGCCCAAGAGCTGCGGCGACCATTTCACGGGGCGAGGTATTCTGCGTAGCGGGCGCTTCGTCCTGAGCGGTTTGCCGGTAGTATCGGCTCGGCCAGGCCTCTACCTTACCCAGCGTGCCACTCTGCACCAGCTCCTTAACTATCTGCTGCACCAAACCATAAGAGACAGCCATCTCATCCAGTAGCGCTCGGTGAATGTCGCCGATGCTCATCTCGCCATGCTGACCAAGCCGCGACAGTATCTGCTGCTCAAACTCTCGCCGAGGAGCTTTCACCCTTCTACGCAGTGGCTCTACTATCTTGCTGCTGTCCGTGTCATCTACTACCTCATCATCACTACGCTCGATAATCACTTGCTTCGTCACTGTTTCATCCTCCTTGAAGTTGTGCATCAGGCATTATAGCACACCGCCTGGTGATGCGGACATTGTGGGCGCGGGGAAACTAATAACCCAGCCAGGCAAGCATATAGCTCACCCGGCTGGGTTGCCCACGCACGCGGAGCGCAGGCAACCAATTATAGCATAGCCGTGCTAGCATCGGCGCAGGCAGTGACTGGCCGCATGACGCGCCGCAGGGGTGGATAGGGCTGCGAAGATGCGCGGAAGAGGTGCGAAGGTGGGTGGAAAAGTAAGCGCGAAGCCCAGGCAACGTCTGGTCGAAGCCTGTGACGAGGGCGGGGCGAAACTGGTTTGAGCGCAAGAATCCGATGGTATGGGGTCGCCTGTTTGGGCTATAATTACGCTGGAACGGACAAGTCGCATCTGATATAATCCCGCGCAAGCGGCTAACAGGCAAGCAGGAGGAGCAGGAGGAGCAAAACTAGCATGGCACAACCCATAGAACAGGTAGAGGAGCTAGCTACAGCGAAGCCTGCAGCGACGTTCGGGCCAGAGCTCGCCCAGGTGCTGGTAATCACTATGTGGGCCTCGACATTCATCGTCACCAAGGCCGTGTTCGCGGAGATATCGCCGCTGGCCTTCATCTTCGTGCGCTTCGCCTTGATGACGATACTGGCGTTCGGCGTACTGGCCGCCCGGGGTACGCGGGCGCAGTGGCACATCCGGCGGCCCGACCTCCCCCGCTTCCTGCTGGTCGGGCTTTGTGGCTACACCGGCTATCAGCTGGGGTTCGTGCTTGGCCTGGATAACACCTCGCCCTTTTCCAGCTCACTGCTCATCGCCATGGTGCCATTCTTCACCCTGGTCATCCTGGCGGTGAACGGGGAGCGCGCCCGCATTGGCGCCTGGCTCGGGCTGGGCATCGGTATCGCTGGAGTGGTGCTGTTCCTGGCCGACAAATCGGCGGCCTCCGGCTCCTTTGTTGGTGATGCCCTCAGTCTCGGCGCGGCGTTGTCATTCGCAGGCTACGGTGTGCTGAACCGACGACTGACCCGGGACTATCCGCCGGAGACTTACACTGCTTATGCCGTGCTACTGGGCAGCATTCCCCTGCTGGCCCTCTCTACCCCGGCGGCGCTGGCCCAGCCTTGGACCTCAATCTCGGTTTGGGGCTGGCTGGCGATCATCTATATGGTGATATTTCCGGTCTATGTCGCCTATATGCTCTGGAATTGGGCGATCGCCAGGCGAGGGGCGGCTGCAGCAACTAGCTTCACCCTGCTCGTGCCGATTATCAGCGGCACGCTCTCGGCGATCTTCTTCGGTGAGGGCTTCAGCCCGCTCAAACTACTCGGCGCAGCAGGTGTGCTGGTTGGACTGATCATCTTGCGTCGCCAGGCACGTACAGAGGGTAGCCACTAGACGCAATCGTTCGCCCGCTCTGGGGTTTGGTATAATAGGGATATGAACTATTTTCTTCCGGTGTTGGTCGAGCCTGAGCTAGAGGGCGATGAGGAGCAGATTAAGGGTTGCTGAGATGATGGCTCGCTGTTTCGTTTTTGACATAAGGAGGCGCAAACGTGGAAGAGCATATCAGCCCCCTCGCGGGCAAGCTAGCTCCAGAGAACCAGCTGATCGATGTCGATCAGCTGCGGGGTCAGTATTACAACCTGCATCCCGACCCTAGTATCCCCGCACAGCGCGTCCGCTTTGGCACTTCTGGACACCGGGGTTCCGCCGCCGACACTGCTTTCAACGAAGACCACATACTGGCGATTACCCAGGCCATCGTCGAGTACCGCACGAGCAATGCTATCACCGGCCCTCTCTACCTGGGCAAAGACTCCCACGCTCTCTCCGAGCCTGCCGAGCGGACCGCGCTTGAGGTGCTGGCGGCACACGGGGTGGAGGTCTTGCTGGCCAGGGACAATGGGCTTACCCCTACCCCGGTGGTCTCGCACGCCATTCTGACCTATAACCGGGGGCGGCAGACCGGGCTGGCCGATGGCATCGTCATCACACCCTCACACAACCCGCCCCGCGATGGGGGCTTCAAGTACGATCCGCCTAGTGGTGGTCCCGCCGAGGCTGACATCACCAGCTGGGTACAGGACCGCGCCAATGCGCTGCTGGCCGAGAAGAACCGTGGGGTGCGGCGGGTTTCCTATGCAGACGCGCTCGCCGCCTCGACCACGCACCCCTATGACTTCATCACTCCCTATGTTGCCGATCTGGCCAATGTAATAGACATGGAGGCGATCAGGGCGGCGGGCCTGACCATTGGGGCCGACCCCCTGGGTGGAGTAGCAGTAAGCTACTGGGAGCCGGTCGCCGCACGCTACGGTCTGCGCCTGACCGTGGTGAACAAAACTATTGACCCCACCTTTCGCTTCGTACCCCTTGACCACGACGGCCAGATCCGAATGGACTGCTCATCAGCATATGTCATGAGCAACCTTGTTCGCCTCAAGGACGACTATGACATAGCTTACGCCACCGACACCGATGCCGACCGCCACGGTATCGTCACCCGCAGCAGTGGGCTGATGAACCCCAACCACTATCTGGCCGTCGCCATCTGGTATCTGTTCGCGCACCGACCGGACTGGCCCACTACGGCTCAGGTGGGTAAGACAGTGGTGAGCAGTAGCCTGATCGATCGGGTGACACTGGATGTTGGTCGGCAGCTCTACGAGGTGCCAGTGGGCTTCAAGTGGTTCGTCGCTGGCCTGTTGAGCGGTGGTCTGGGCTTCGGTGGTGAGGAGAGCGCAGGAGCCTCGTTCCTGCGGCGCGACGGCACCGTCTGGACCACCGACAAGGATGGGCTGATCATGGGCCTGCTGGCGGCCGAGATCACCGCCCGAACCGGCAGTGACCCAGGCCAGCTCTATTCAGACCTCACTGCCCGCCTGGGAACCTCCTTCTACACACGCCTCGACTCTCCCGCCACCCCGGAGCAGAAGGCGCGCCTGATGAGGTTCGCGCCCGGCGATGTACCGACAAACACGCTGGCCGGGGAGCCGGTGCGGGCCAGGCTGACGACCGCCTCGGGCAATAACGCGCCGATCGGTGGCCTCAAGGTAGTAGCCGAACACGGCTGGTTTGCAGCGCGCCCCTCCGGCACCGAGGAAATTAACAAAGTCTACGCCGAAAGCTTCATCAGCGAGGAACACCTCTCGCAAATCCTGGCGGAGGCCGAAGTGATCGTTCGCGGTGATGCCTGAACATCCAGGCTCTCATTTTGATACATGTTAGTGGTCTGTTAGCGGCTGTTTAGCCCACACCCTGGGCCGCGGATGGGCTTGTGAAGGAGTGCGAAGGTGAGTGCAAAGGTTGCGGGGATGCGAAGGCGGGCGCGAAGCCTGGGAGGAACGAGATGTGAGCAGAGTCGATGGTGGGAGTTCATCGTGCCAGCCTACAGATGCGCCGCCCACCATTTGAGCCGTTCATAGTACCCAGCGACGGCCGCGGCCACCGTGTTAATCTCGGCAGCGCCAATACTCATCACCTTCTCGATTACCTCTGCTGCACTGCGCTGGCTTCCTGCTTCTATATCGCCATTGGCGAGTGCTCCGCCCGCGAAGTAGGCAGCATCAAGCTGGCGGGAGTTCACCCCACGCTCCCGTGCTTCCTTCATGTGCTTAACCGCGCGAGTAAAGGTCAGCTCATCAAGCGGTTCCCGCATCAGCAACATTTTCACCCCCTGGGCAGCCTGCTTTTATTATGATTGTAGCAGATTGACGACTGAACTACCATAGTATTTTAGTAAGGATAGGGGTGGGAGCTTTGGCTGAGACATCGGCTGAAGCCTCTTGCCGCGAGACCAGATGTTGGCAAAGAGTTATGAGTAGGCTGGTGCGGGTGGGGCGAATCTATGTGGTAGCTGAGTGCAATAGTCATGTGTGCGGCACAGCAGGCATAACAAACAGGCCAGCTAGTATGCCTGGGGGAGCATAGGAGCTGACCTGCCTGCGAGGAAGAGGAGAGGAGTATTTATGATTGCTGGCGGGGGAGTGATGTTGCCTGGTTTTGGGTCCCCGCTCAAAGTTATGATACCAGACTTGCTACTATGACAGTGTAACTTGCTATACACTTGCGGAGTAAAGTTGCTTACATAGGGAGCAGCAACAAGGTCATGACCATCCGAAGCTGCTTCCCGCCCAATCCTCGCGCCCAGTCAAGAAGAGGCAATGGCTGCGCTACCTGTTCCATGCGACTAACAGCCCACTTGGATAGAACTAAAGGGGCTTTGCGAGGGGGTCCGCGCTGCCCAGCTGCTAGTGTGGGCCGGGGCAGCGGGTGAGCGGAGGCGGTTGGCGAGCGGTGGGGAGGGTGAGGAGCTATCCTTGCAACTAGCGGCGAGGTGGAGCGTAGGCGGGCGCGAAGAGGTGCGGAGGAGCGCGAAGGGGCACGCAGGGGGTGCGAAGGTGCGTGCGAAGCCTGGAGCGCAGCCCAGAGCACAGCCCAAGCCCAGCCCAGAGCGATGCCAGCGGCGTAGCTTAGAGCGATGATG
>JANXYP010000116.1 GCA_025355955.1 Chloroflexota bacterium | reverse complement strand
GGTGTTTCCGGTCAAGTCGGTAAATGGCATCGCACACGGCGTGGGTGATGGGGGTGGTGGCGTGGCAGTGTATGTTGGAGTCGCGGTTGGCGGCGTGCCAGTCAGGGTTGGGGTCGGCGTGCTGGTGGGGCAGCTTGACTGATAGCGTAGGGTTGTATTGCTCACATTGTTGGTAGAGTCAACCCCACCCACGACGTAGAACGAGTCGCCCCAGGTCGCCCCGCTAGTCATCCCTCTGAAGTAGCTCATGTCCGCCAATTGGGTCCAGGTGTTGTCCCCTGGCTGCCAGGCGTAAACAGTATTGGTCATGATATTGGAGTTGAGGTTGCCCCCAGCGACAATAAACTGACCCCTATACACTTCGCCCGCGCCTGCATAGCGCCCAGTGGGCAGATCGGCAATCGCGGTATCATCCCAGGTGCTGGTGTTGGGGTCTAGGCGATAGGTCTTGGTGTAGGCGGTGGTGTTGTCCCATCCTCCTGCTACGTAGATATAGCCGTCTATCGCCGCGACCATCGGAAAGCCGATCGCTTGCGGGTAGTTGGTGATAGTCATCCAGGTATTGGCGCTAATATCGTAAACATCGGCGCTATCGGTGTAGGCATAGCCGCCCGGCGCGAAATCCGTGATGCCTGCAATGCGGTAAATCTTGCCGTCGAGGTAAGCAGCGCCCTGGGCATAAGTATGGTGGGGCGAACTGGCAAGCGGGGCGTAGCTGTTGGTTTGGGGGTCATAGCGGTAGAGGTGATTTACGCTTTGATCCTCACCGCCGAAGATGTAGATATAACGCCCATCGCTCACGGTGCTGCCATACCAGGTGCCTACCGGCATATTGGCGATCTGGGTCCAGTTGGAGCCATCGAACCTGTATGCCTGGTAGCCAACACCCCAGGCTGGTCGGCTTGCATCTTTGCCGACTGAACCACCAACATTGTCCAGACCGCCAGGCGCGCCACCGAAGCTGTAGAGATAATTGCCCAGGCTAACCACAGCGTTATGTTCGACGGGGTTGGGCAATAGCGCCTGATCGCTCCAGCCATCGCAGGCGGATGGAGTGGCGCTGGTCTGCGGCGAACCATCTTGGGCGTGGGGTATAGCGGACGCTGGGGTGGCGAAAGTGACGCTGAGGGTGAGCAATATGGCGGAAACCGCCGTTGTTAGCAAAGCAGGTTTGTAAGGCATTATTGGCCTCGTTTAGCAGAGCAACTCGTTCAATGCTGTTTAGGGGTTAATCATACCACACCCGGTCAAGGCTTGTACAACTGCCTGCCCAGCAATCCCAGCAGCACATCGTAGGGCGGTTGGTTCTCAGGATGGTACTCGAACCGCGCCCGCTCGAAGTATTGCACCGTGTAACTCTTGCCGTCGCTGACCGCCTCGGTCAGCGGTTCGCTGATCGGGTAGCCGAAGAGGGTGAGGCCGCCCGTCGTTTGCCAGTATTGCAGGAAGCGCCCGCTCAGGCTGTGGCCGGTGGCCGCAAAGTAGACTGTGCTGGGGGTTGACTGGAAGGATGCGACGGCGGGGAAGTTGCGCCCAACGGTCACCTGCCTGCCCAGCAGCCCTAGCTCTACCGCGTTGTCGCTGCCGAGGAGTTCAGGATGCCACTCGAAGCGCGCCCGCTCAAACCATTGCACTATATAGCTCTTGCCGTCGCTGGCCGACTGCTCATAGCGTTCGCTGCTGATGGCGTAGCCAAAGGTGGGCAAGCCGCCGTATTTCGCCCAGAAGCTCTGGAAGCGGCTGGACACGCGCAGGCCGCTTGGCGATGCGGGGTCAGCGGCGGGGTCGAGGCTCTCGCCAGTGGGCAACGGGTTGGGCTGCTCGATCACATAGATGGGTGACGCACTTAGGTTCAGGTGAATCCTGCCGCCTTGAGCTGTTGCCGCAATCGCGCTGCCGTCGCTGGCGATTACCTGCACGTTAGGCAGGCTGAGGGTCACGTCGGCGGGCGCGGTCGGCACATCCTCACGCTGCCATAGCACATGGATGATCGCATCACCGCGCCGGAAGATGTACTCGTAGCGATCATACGCCTGCTGCCAGCGGTCAGGTTGGGGGCGCAGCAGCGGGCCGGGGCCGACGAAGGTTGCGCCGCCCAGCACGCCAGTCATCGCCTTGTAGGCATAGTAGGCAGGCTTGGGCTGCCAGTTGTTGTCTATAATCGCCATGTTGCCGAACACATCACTGGGCGGATTGTTGAACTTATCCTTTAGCTGGAAGTAGAAAAACTTATCTGCGCCGTTGGCGATTGCCAGCACGTATTGGCGGGGCAGCCGCTCGGCCTGTAGTTGGGGGCTGACCCCATTCGCGCCGCAGCCGGTGCAGGTGCTTTCGCCATCCTCAGTTACCCACAGCGGTTTGTTCGCGCCGCCGTGCGCCGCCAGCCACTGGCGGGCGATGCTCAGGCGATAGGGTAGGTTCTGCACCGGGTTGTCGTGGGCAACATCCTCCGGCTGGCGGTCGGTCATAAAGGTATGTACGCCCATTATGTCGAAGTTAAGCTGATCGTTGCTGGCGGCCACCACCCGGTCGAGGAAGGCTAGCCCCTCGTTGTTGCGGTCGTGGATGTAGACGGAGCCGAGCATCACCTGTGCAGTGGGGTCGGCCCGCTTGACTGCCTGGTAGCCCTGCCACAGCAGCGCGGCATAGGCGGCGGGGTTGGGCTGCGGCTGCCAGGTTCCCGCCTTGTCCGGCTCGTTCCACAACTCCCACACCGCTACCCGATCCTTCCAATGGTTAACCGTCGCCTCCACATAGCGGCCATAGGCGGTGGGGTCGGTGGGCGGATACCAGTACCAGTTGGGCTGCTCCTGGCTTACCCCGCTGGCCCACGACGGTGTGGTCAGAAGCATCCCTACCACGCCAACGCCCTGCTGTTGCAGCATCGCCAGACGATCATCGTAGACCGCGAAATTGAAGCGTCCTTCCTTCGGCTCGATGTTAGCCCAGCTAAGTTCCTCGCGCGACCAGCCTACGCCGAGGTCATTAGCCGCAGCCACCACCTTCGACAGGTCAGCGCGGGGTCGCTCCAGGCCAGTGATGTAAAGGTTCAGGCCGAATGGCGATGCAGGCGCGGGCCGTCCGCCACTGGCATCGTCGGCGCTGGCAAAGCACGGCAGCAGCACGACCAACACGAAGATTGTGAGCAGCAGGCGGGCGATCGGTTTACGCACTTGAACGATTTCCTTTGTAGCGACGCATCAATTGCGCCAATGATGACTTACCCTCGATTATAGACGGCGCTGCTGCTCGTCGTCAAGGAAATGAGCCTGAAAATGAGGTTGCAACATTTGCTCCTGTAGCTTCGTATTATTGTACAGATAAGGAGGACTGATATGAACCGCAGCAAAGTTGCAAGATTGCTCATTGGCAGCGCAATACTGGCGCTGCTGGTACTGATAAGCGCCTTTGGCAGCGTTGCCTTCTGGTCTAAGCCTGGTATAGAGATCGTGTTCCAGGCCCAGCCACTCATCTATGGTAGTGGCTTTGTTACCGACGACCAGCTTAATCAAACCCGCGCTGCGATCGAAACTCGCCTCACCAATATGTCCGCAAACCAATTCAAGGTGCGCCTCCAGGGTAGTGACCGCCTTGTTGCCGATGTCGTTGGGAAGACTGATCCAGAAGCAACCGCCAACGTCCTGGTTCAACAGGGATTCATCGAGTTCCTTGATAGCGGGAGTAGCTGTCTCTCCCCTGGCACAAGAATATCTACTGGGGTCTACCACACGTACTTCATTGGCGCAGATATTGATCCCAACAGTATCCAGGATGGGCTTGACCCAATCTTCGGCACCCCCCAAGTAACTTTCAGCTTGAAAGGACTAATCACACCAAACATTAGTAGATTCTCTACATCGCAGATGGATAGATATTTGGCAGTTACGCTGGATCATCAGGTAATTATATGTTTCAATATCCAGCTACCCCTAACTAACCAAAAGATGATACTAAGCGGTTTGCAGAGCGTGCCAGAGGCGCGCAAACTCAGCTTTTTCCTCAAAAGTGGTTCACTGCCCATACACCTAACCACGGTGGAGAGCAAATCAGTAGATAACCTTGACCTGAATGCTACTATGCCAGCGGCCTCTACCAGCTCGCTTGTTGCCCAGCCGCTTATTCAGCGCGGCGTAGAACTCGTGTTCCAGGCCCAGCCACTAAGTAGCAGCGGTAGCGTTACCGCCGACCAGCTAGACCAGGCCCGCGCCATTGTCGAGAACCGCCTCGGCGGGTTGGCTGTGTCGCAACATAAGGTGAGTACCGAAGGCAACAATCGCATCGCGGTGCAATTCGCGGGCGTGGCTAATGTTGACCAGCTTGCTGCCGCCCTGAGCCAGCCTGGACTACTTGAGTTCATAGATGCAGGCGACCAGCCCCTCAGCCCCGGCACGATGGTGCAGACCAGCAGTAGCGGTGTTCCTCTCACTGCCCCTGGCATCGTACCTGGCACTACCCCGACCCTTACCCCAACCAACAAGGTATATCCTGCTGTCGTTACTAGCGCAGACCTGGATACCACTGGCATCAGCCTGCAGTTTGACCAACTTGGGCAGGCCCAGGTCGCCTTCAAGCTGCGTAGTGCAGGGGCAAAGAAGCTAGCCGACTTTACTGCTGCACACGTGGGCAAGTATATGCCGATCGTCCTAGACAAGAAGGTGATCACCAGCCCGGTAATCCAGGCCACCATCATTGACGGAGTGGGGGTAATCAACAATCTGTCAAGTGTTGACGAGGCAAAGCAACTCAGCGCTACCCTGAAGTATGGCACATTGCCGGTGCGATTGAGCTTGGTAGAGAACAAGGTGGTTGCCGACCTCGCGCTACCGACCACGACACCGCTTGTTGCCCTCGCTACCCCGACTCCAGTCGCTGTCTCCACCACGCTGCAGCGCGGGCTTGATCTGGGCATCATAATCGGCATCAGCGTGGTCGGCGTGCTGCTCATCGCCTTTATCGCTTTCCTCACCCTGCGTCGGTCCCGCCGGTTACAGCGGGCTAGCAATCTGCCACCCATTGCCTGGCGTATTATCTACAGCGCGGGAATGACCCGTGCCGTTGCTCTTCACTCATGCCTCGTGCCTCGTGCCTCGTTACTGACTTTGTGAAATTCGCAACATTTTAGTTGACAGAGATGGCTAATGTAAGATATAATCTTGCAGCCCCCCTCATAAGGGGGAGATTAGCTTATGCACTGTTTGTTCTGGAAGGAGAGTTGTAAACTTGCGCTCAAATACTACTGCAAGCCTGTTCGCCGGTATCATCCTGCTGACTCTGTTGGCGCTGCTGGTAGACTTCAGCAGCACGGTCGGGTTCGGCGGGCTTAACCGCGACGTTACCTCGCGCCTCGGCCTCGACCTGGTGGGCGGCGCACAGGTGGTGCTGCAAGCCCAGCCGGTCAATGGTCAGCCAGTCACGTCTGATCAGCTCGACCAGGTTCGTTCGATTATTGAAAACCGCGTCAACGGTTCCGGCGTGTCCGAGCCGCTGGTGCAGACTCAGGGCAGCGACCGCATCCTTGTCGAATTGCCCCAGGTGGAAAATGCTGACCAGGTGATCAGCACCCTGCAGCAGACCGGCTTTTTGGAATGGGTCGATGGGGGCAGCACTGCACTAGCCCCAGATACGGTTATTCAGACCGATCGGAGCGGCCCCAGCGCGGCTGGTACTATAACCGGCACCCACCCGATTAGCGCCACTGCCACTCCCACTGCGACCAAGATTTATCACACCCTGATTACGGGCGCAGATCTGGATTCCTCTGGTGTCAGCCTGGGTTTTGATCAGCTCGGCGCTGCCCAGGTGAGCTGGAAGCTGAAGGGCGCGGCTAAGGATGTGATTGCCAAGTTCACCGCCGCGAACATCGGCAAGTATATGCCGATTATACTCGACAAGAAGGTGATCTCCAGCCCGGTAATCCAGGGTGCCATCCCTGACGGCAATGGCGTGATTAACAGCCTGCAGAGTACCGATGAGGCCAAGAACCTGACCGTTATCTTGAAGTACGGTTCGCTGCCAGTGCAGGTTACGGTGGTGCAGCAGAGCGTGGTGGGGGCCAGCCTCGGCCAGGACTCGATCAACAAGAGCGTACTTGCTGGTATCATCGGCCTGGCGCTGGTGGCCTTCTTCATGATTTTCTACTACCGCCTGCCCGGAGTCATCGCCGTGCTGGCGCTGCTCATCTACACCGCGCTAACCTTCGCTGTGTTCAAGCTGGTGCCGGTAACGCTCACCCTGGCCGGTCTAGCCGGTTTCATTCTGTCAATCGGTATGGCAGTAGATGCCAACGTGCTGATCTTCTCGCGGCTCAAGGATGAGCTGCGTAAGGGCAAGACAATCGGCGCATCGGTTACTGACGGCTTCCGCAACGCCTGGCCCAGCATCCGCGACAGCAACATCTCCACCATGATCACCTGCGCCATCCTCTACTGGTTCGGCAGCACCTTCGGGGCTAGCACCCTGCGCGGCTTCGCGCTTACCCTGGGCTTGGGCGTAATCATCAGTATGTTTAGTGCAGTGTTCATCACCCGCGTCTTCCTAAACCTCATCCTGAACCTGCCCTTCGCCCAGAACAAGAATATGTACGGTGGCGATGTCAGCCCCCACAACCGCAAAGCCGACGCGACGGCGTAACCAGCGCTCTTAGAAGGAGAACACGACCTGATGTTTGATATTGTGAGTAAGAGGAACTGGTTCTTCGTTGCCTCGCTCGCCCTCATTATCCCTGGCCTGATCGCCATCCTCACCGGCGGCATCAAGCCCGGCATCGACTTCACTGGCGGCACTTTGTGGAACGTAAAGGTGTCAAGCAAGGCCACCACCGCGCTGGTAGCGAGTGTACTTACCGAGCAAGGCCATCATGAAGCGGTGGTACAGAACTCGACCACCAAGGATAGCAGCGGTGCCACGATCCAGAGCGTGCAGATGCGCTTCAAGGAGATCAAGCAGCCTGAGAAGTTCAAGATCTCCCAGGCATTGATCAATGCGGGCTTGGTCAACGGCCACCTGCGTACCAAAGTTACAGACCAAACTGCGCCTGGCAGCGCAGCGGTGGGTGCAAGCGGTACTCCTACTACAACCAACAGCATCACCTCGACTGGCACGTTGACCGGCAGCAAAGGCGTAACCACAACTGGTACGCTTACCACCGGCAAGTCGATCACTACCACCAAACCAATTAGCGGCACGGGCGTTACCACTGGTACCACCACCACCACGCCCGCCGCTGACCCCGCCACGCTCAATGATGCGGAACTGAGCTATCAAACAGTCGGCCCCGCAATCGGCAGCGAGATCAGCGCCAACGCTGTCCTCGCAGTAGTAGTCGCCAGCCTTGCCATCCTCGCCTACCTGTGGTATGCCTTCCGCAAGGTGTCAAGTTACGGGCAGGGCGGCATCCCGCAGGCGCTGCGTTTCGGCATCTGTGCGGTGGTGGCGATGCTCCACGACGTGCTGGTGGTGCTGGGCGTGTTCGCCATCCTCGGCCATCTGTTCGGCATCGAGATTGATGCTTTGTTTATCACTGCGATGCTGACCGTGGTCGGCTTCTCGGTGCATGACACCATCGTGGTGTTCGACCGCGTGCGCGAGAATCTCGCCCGCCGTATCTTCCCCAGCTACGCCCAGGTGGTCAACCACAGCCTGTTGCAAACGCTGGCTCGTTCGATCAACACCTCGCTGACCGTTATCATCACCTTGACTGCGCTGCTGCTCTTTGGCGGTAGTAGCATCCGCGACTTCGTGCTGGCGTTGCTCATCGGCATCATCAGCGGTACGTATTCCTCAATCTTCAACGCCAGCCTGCTGCTGGTGGTCTGGGAGAACGGCTGGCGGGCCGGGCCGACCGTACCACCGACGACCGCAATGGGCAAAGCCCGCACCGCCTAGCCGGGCGCGGCGGGGGCGCACGCAGTGCGCCCCTACGTCAAAAGGTCGGGGCGCACACCGCCGTGCGCCCTCTTGTTGTACAAAAATACCGTATCAAAATAAAGGGGAGGAAAGAAGAAGTATATGGATATAACTCTCATCATCCCGATCGCGGGCATTGCGGCCATCCTGTTTGCCGCCTATCTTGCCCGTGACGTGTTGAGCAGTGACCGCGGTACACCTGAGATGCAGAGTGTCGCCAGCAAGATCCTGGCGGGCGCTAATGCGTTTCTACGCACCCAGTACACCACCATCGCCATCCTGGCGCTGGTTGCCTCGGTAATCATCGCCGTAGTCGTGGCGGCGGTTGCCACCCCAACCGACCTGCACGGTGGTAGCACCTTCGACCTCGGCTGGAAAACCGCGCTAGCCTTCCTGCTCGGCGCGGCTGCCTCCGGCCTGTCCGGCTACATCGGTATGTTCATCGCGGTACGCGCAAATCTACGCACCGCCGCTGCCGCGCAGCGCAGCCTCAAGGATGCGCTACGGATGTCGCTCAGTGGCGGCGCGGTCTCTGGCTTCCTGGTAGTCGCCCTCAGCCTGCTTGGTGTTTACATCATCTACAGCCTGTACGGCGGCGCTTCGGCCAGCCAGGCGGATAATATCAACGCGCCATTCCTGATCGTCGGCTTCGGCTTCGGCGCTAGCTTCGTCGCGCTGTTCGCCCAGCTAGGCGGTGGTATTTACACCAAGGCCGCCGATGTGGGCGCTGACCTGGTGGGCAAGGTCGAGGCCGGTATCCCCGAAGATGACCCCCGCAACCCCGCCGTTATCGCCGACCTGGTGGGCGACAACGTGGGTGACTGCGCTGGTCGTGGCGCGGACCTGTTCGAGTCCACCGCCGCAGAGAACATCGGCGCAATGATCCTGGGCGTTTCGATGTACTCAATCATCAACGCCGCAATTGCCGCTGGCACCATTCCGCAAAATAGCGTGGTGGCCCAGATTGGCATCGGCTGGCTGCTCTTCCCGCTGGTAGTACGCTCGTTCGGCATCTTCGCCTCGATTGTGGGCCTGATGGCGGTGCGTATCCTGCCAGTAGCCAAGGATCCGATGAACTCGTTGAACAACGGCTACTACATTATGTCCATCATCTCCGCCGTCGCGGTCATTCTCACCAGCATGGGGATGCTGCACACCATCTGGTTCGGTCTCGCTGGTATCGTCGGGATTGTGACCAGCATTGCGTTTGTGTTCATCACCCAGTATTACACCGCCGGTTCGTGGCGGCCCGTGCGCGACATCGCCGATGCCAGTCGCACCGGCCCCGCCACCAACATCATCGCGGGCATCGCAGTCGGTTTCGAGACAACCGCGCTGTCCGCCATCGCCATCTGCATCGCGCTTGGCGCGGCCTATTGGATGGGTACTCAGGCACTCAGTGACCTCGGCCTGGCCGCCACTGCCCAGAACAACTCCTTCGCGGGTATCTTCGGCACCGCCGCTGCCACGATGGGGATGCTGATGTCCTGCGCCTACGTCCTGGCGATGGATACCTTCGGCCCGATCACCGACAACGCCGGTGGTATCACCGAGATGAGCCATGCGCCCGAACACGTACGCAAGATCACCGACGGCCTCGACGCAGTGGGCAACACCACCAAGGCGCTGACCAAGGGTTATGCGGTTGGCTCTGCTAGCCTGGCTGCCTTCCTGCTCTTCTCCGCCTTTCTTGAAAAGGTCTCAAATAGCTCGACCGATCCGGCAATACATGGTCACTTGCTAGTAGTGAATATGGCCGATGTCAAGGTCTTCATTGGCGCTTTCCTGGGTGCGATGCTGGTCTTCCTGTTCAGTTCGCTGGCAATCAAGGCAGTGGGTCGCGCCGCCACCGGCATGATTGAGGAAGTGCGCCGCCAGTTCAAGGCCGACCCTGGCATCATGGCTGGCACATCCGACCCCGATTACGGCAAGTGCGTGGAGATCAGCACCCGCGCCGCGCTGCGCGAGATGATCGCTCCTGGTATGCTCGCCATCGCTGCCCCGGTCCTGGTTGGTTACTTCCTGCGCTGGGAGGCCGCTGCTGCCTTCCTGATGGTTGGCACCATCACCGGCGTGCTGCTTGCTACCGTGCTGAACAATGGCGGCGGCGCGTGGGACAACGCCAAGAAGTACATCGAGTCCGGTGAGATGCGCTCGGCCAACGGCCAGGTGATCAAGAAGGGCAGCTACGAACACGCCGCCGCCGTTGTGGGCGACACGGTGGGCGACCCCTTCAAAGACACCGCTGGCCCCAGCCTACACGTCCTGATCAAGCTCCTCAGCACCATCACGCTGCTGCTGGCAACGCTGTTTATCTAATTAACAAGGTACGAGGTTTGAGGTTTGAGGTATAAGTGGGGCGCACGGTATGTGCGCCCCATTTGCATGATATGGTATAATTAAAGCACCACACAGACGCAAGGAACAGCGATGTACGAAGAAGTGTTGCTAAGGATGCGCCAGTGCGCTCGACAAGGGCGTATCATCGTTACTAATCATGCTGATGATGCGATGATTGACGATGGAATCAACCGTTACGACATTGAATATACGATAATGACGGGCAAAATAATTGCCCGACAACGCGACTGGGCAAGAGCAGAGTACAAATACAGAGTTCTAGGCTCGACGTATTCTGGTCTCCGTATGGAAGTTGTAGCTAGGCTGGATCCAAAGGACTGTACTGTCATAATAACTGTATACCTTCTCTAGAAAAGGATAAAGAAATGCACTGTTCTAACTGTGGACAACAAACCGCGAGTATTCGACGTAGAAGCAAAGCATACGGCAAAGACGACAGTTTGATCGTTGTCGAAAACGTGCCTATGATCAGCTGCCGCGAGTGTGGTATGGACTTTCTCAGTATAAAGACAGTAGGCCAACTTGAGCGACTACGGGATAATCTGGCGGAGGTTCCGGTGCGTCCCGTTCATGTGGCTATCTTCAGGGACGAGGCGGACCCGGTGTTGGACGAGCTAGCCGAAGCTGCGACGCTTGGGTCATACCAATCCACCAGGTAAGGAGATGGTTTAGATTGAGCCAGGGTGAGCGCAGCCCGCCCTGCAGAAATACCCATCTCATCGGCTAAGTAGTATATGTGGCAAGGCGCATACGTACGGCGCAATAAGCAGATCACAATGCAACCCCGACCAATTAGGCCGGGGTTGCTCGTTCACGTTGCGTTGGTTAGTTACTGATTAACAAAAGCCTCTTATCACGCCAGTAGGGGTTGTAATAACAATTAGCCGAGGCGAAGCTATAGTTCTGTAGGGGCGAACCGTTGTTCGCCCTGGCTCAATCTATAGCGGCACCAAATAGCCGAGGCGAAGCTATAGTTCTGTAGGGGCGAACCGTTGTTCGCCCTGGCTCAATCTATAGCGGCACCAATTAGCCGAGGCGATGCTATGGTTTTGTAGGGGCGAACCGTTGTTCGCCCTGGCTCAATCTATAGCGGCACCAAA
>JANXYP010000051.1 GCA_025355955.1 Chloroflexota bacterium | reverse complement strand
TACCCGTGTACGGGCTGGCGGGATAAGCGCAACCGCTGGCTTTACTGGCGGGGTTGGCTGCTCCGGCATCTCCGGCCCGCCATAGCGCGAGTAGCCGGTGGGCGAGAGCGCCTTGCCGCAGCGCGGGCAGACGCTATCCCTGGCCTGATAGTGTACGCCGCAGTAGGGGCAGATTAGTCGTCTTTCATCCAAAGCTCTTGCTCTTTCTGTCCTGCTAATGGCCTGTTTTGGTCGCTAATGACCTTGTCGTTGCCATTTAGACGGTCTAGCACATCGAACCCCGCGATTAGCTGCCCGGCAACAATGAAGTTGGCGCTGGGATAGTGCTCAGTTACCGTGATGCCCGCGCTAGCTAGCATGATCAGGCTATCGCCATACAGCGCGCCGTTTACAACCGGCAGCAGCAAGCTGCCCCGGTGGTAAGGAAGCTCGTGGCGGGTGAATATCGTCGCCCTGGGTGGTTTGTTGGTAGCGAAGCCATCAATTACTACCACACCGCTGCTTACTACAATCGTGCCTGTGTTAAACATACCCTCTGGCGGAAATAGCGCAGGTACAATGGCCGTAGCGGTGATTGAAGAAGCAGCGCCAAGATCGTAGATGTTGGCTACGAGCGTTCCCGCCGTGGTGTTCAGCAGCCGTACATGGTTCACAGTCACCTTATCGGCATTGGGGTCGGGCTGATAAACGGGCGTAGGTGTAGGAGTGCCGACGATCATCACCACTCGTGGTATCGGGGTTGGAGTGGCGCTGGCAAATAGGGAGATGTGGATGGAGCGGCTGAAGATGAACACGAGTGCAGCGATGATGATGACCCCCCAGAGTATCGCCGCCAGCGTCCTGTTGATTCGCTGGTTTATATCGGTTGATGGCGGCATGGCAGCCGACTGCTCGGCTACTGGTTCGCTAGTGGATGGCTCCGATGCGATCACCTCCGGCTCGCCATAGCGCGAATAGCCAGTGGGCGAGAGCGCCTTGCCGCAGCGCAGGCAGACGTTATCCCCCTCCTGGTAGGTGGCAGCACAGTATGGGCAGGTTAGGTCTGCTTCACTCCGGCTCATCGTACAATCCTCACTTGATATACGAATATGTTGCCTCTGTGGTTACGTGCAGGTCGGTTTGCAGGTACTATTCCCCCATCTGCACAGTCGTTCAAAATACAAAGAGAGGGTGTCATGGTATTCCTTCTTTAATCTACCTTGTGGCAACCTTACCATCGTATCGAGGGCGCGGCGGGCAATGTCGCCGTCGGGGTCGAGGTCTTGCGCCCACATTAGTTGGTCGCGGGCCGGGACGGTTTCGTGCAGCGCGGCGTAGACAACGCCAAGGTGGTAATGGATGCGAGCGGAGGTGGGATCAAGCACTGCGGCACGGGTGAGCGGAGCCAAGCCCGCGCCTACTGCGCTCGGCTGGCAGAGATGTTCGGCCCAGCCCTGGGCATCCAGGCCAGCGGCATTGCCTTCCAGCCCGGCTGCCTCGGCTACCTGCAAGCCGCTGCCCTTGCAGAGATTGTAGGCAGTATCGAGGTAGAAGTTCGCCAGTCGCGCCTTCGGTGATAGGCCGCCCAGCACGGGTTTATCCTGAGCCAGCCCTGCGAACACGGTTAGCTGCTGCTCCGCCGCCGCGTAGTCGCCCTGATCGAGGGCCAGGTTGTAATAGTCAAGGTAGAGCAGCGGGTTGATGGGGTTGGCATCGCGGGCGGCATCGAGTTCGTGCTGCGCTTGCTTGAGGTCGGGCTGAGGCAGGCTGAGATAATATTGAGCGTAGAGATGGTGGGCGAGACCGCTGTTGGGGTCAATCTTGAGCGCTTGCTGCAAGTCGGCCTGCGCCCCTCGCTGGTCGCCTGCTTGTAGATGACAGCTGCTACGATAGACAAACAGGTCAGCACTAGGGTGGCGCGGGTTCATACTCTGCGCGGCGCGATCCAACGTAGTGACAGCCAAGCCGCACTCGTTGGCGGCGATATAGGCTGCGCCGAGGGCGGTCAGCCGGGTGGTGTCATCGCCAGCGGCGCTGGTCAACCCATGTACCAGGGTGAGGGCAAATGCGTTCGCCGCTCCCTTCAGTTCGGGTAGGGTTAGCGCCTGCATGATGCCGATGGTGTTGGTAAGGTTATCGCTGGCGTGCAGCAGGGTGTTGTAGTAGATAGCCCGCTGGCGGTCACTGGTAGCATCGAACGGCACAAAGTCCCATGATGGTTGGGAGGCGGAGGGGCTGGTGGTGTTGGCCTGGTCAAAGGCTGCATTGATGCGCTGGTAGGTGGCGCTGGCAGCGGCATAGTCATGCCGCGCCCATAGCACTTCGGCGAGATGGCGATTGCTGATGCGGAAGATGGTGGTCGGGGTGTCGAGGTTGGCGGCAGCTTGCAGGTAGGCGCTGCCGTCCTGCCTCAGCGCGTCTGCGGCCATGCCGATCAGGGTGAGGATGGCGGCGTGCCAGGCGGGGTCGGTTTCGCGCAACAATGGCTCGCTCAAGCTGACCGCATCGGCGTATTGGTGCAGCGCGTAGTCGGCCCGCGCCAGGCCGAGGCGGGCGTTGCGATTGGCTGCGTTGTGGTCGAGCGCGGCGTTATAGTCAGCAGCAGCGTAGTGGTAGCGGCCCGCGTCC
>JANXYP010000092.1 GCA_025355955.1 Chloroflexota bacterium | reverse complement strand
AAGGCGGCGAAGCGGGTGAACAGCCCCACGATGAGCGCGATGCCCACCAAAGTCTCACCGAAAGCGACCATGTAGCTGAACAGGCCAGCGTTGGGCAGGAAGAAGTTCTGAGCGAGGCTAGCATACCAGGGATGGACACTGGCGTGAGCGCCGGTCGAGTTCTTGATCGCCCCAGCTAGGAAGCCCTTGATGACCGTGCCAGCCTTGCTGCCGATCCACATCCCCTGCGCGTCAGTCAGCTTCTCCCAGCCAGCCTGCAGGAAAGACCAGCCCAGCCACACGCGGATAACGCCCCAGATTGCACCGATAAAGCGCTTGTCACTGAAGTAGCGAGTCATTGTTTGTTCCTCCTTAAGAAACTATGTGAACCAGTTGCCGCTGATTACGGTTGTTGCTTTGTACAGTTGATTAACTTCCCCGTTTTCTCTTGCTCTGATACCAGTATATATCGCCGAGGTAACAACGCTGGTAGACAGAGGTTGATGTTTGGTAAAAACTCGTTGTGGCTGGGTGTATACGGCAGGTTGAAGTAGAAATTGCTGCCCTCGCCGGGGATGCCGGTGGAGGCAACCCGTAGGCAACCGCCATGTAGCCCTACCAGCGCCCGCGCCAGGGGTAGGCCGAGGCCGCCACCGTAGCCGGTTACGCTGCTATCACCATCAGGGATGTAGAACCGCTCGAAGATGGTCTCCTGCGCGGCGGGAGTAACACCCCAGCCGGTATCGCGCACGAAGACGCAGTATTCGTCCTCGCTGGGCCGCACCTCGACTTTGATGCTGCCGCCCACCGCCGTATACTTCACCGCGTTGTTCAACAGATGCAGGAGTATTTGCTGGATGCGGGCAGGGTCGAACCGCGCCGGACAGGGATTGTGTGGCACGATCACGCTCAACTCCTGGCCCTTGTCCTCGGCAAGGGGACGGATCAACTCGGCGGCGTTATTCATCATAGCCGCGAGGTCGCCATCGCTCAGACGCAATTGTAGCTTGCCGCTCTCCAGGTTGGCAAGGTCGAGCAGGTCGCTGACTGCCGCTTCCAGCCGGGCAGTACTCTTGAGCGCGTTACCGAGCAGACGGCGTAGCGGTGGGGTGGTATCACCAGGCAGGTTATCGGCGAGAACGCCGAGCGATAGCTTCAGCGCGGTGAGTGGAGTACGCATCTCGTGACTGACCTTATCGATGAAGCGTGACTGCATCTTGCCGAAATCCTGGGTTGCCACGCTCAGGCTGGGGTCGTACGGTTTGAGCGTGATTATTGGTGTGGATGTGGTTATATCGATCATAAGGTACCTCCAATACCAGGTGTTATACCAATTAGCCGAGGCGATGCTATAGTTCTGTAGGGGCGAACCGTTGTTCGCCCTGCCTCAATCTATAGCGGCATCACCGCCAATTGGTGTTATACCAATTAGCTGAGGCGATGCGATAGTTCAGTAGGGGCGAACCGTTGTTCGCCCTGCCTCAATCTATAGCGGCATCACCGCTAATTGGTGTTATACCAATTAGCCGGGGCGATGCGATAGTTCAGTAGGGGCGAACCGTTGTTGCCCTGGCTCAATCTATAGCGACATCACCGCTAATTGGTGTTACTTTCGATTATAGACCCCTGCCATCAACAAGTCGGTGCAAACTGGTAAACATTGGGTAAAAAGTGGGCGCGATTATCCAATCGCATCCACTATCAGCTCTGCCGCATCTCTGTTCTCTTGAGCCGCTCGTTAACCATACGTTCACCTATATACACCTAACGTTTACCCGCGTATATGCCTCAGTGACGCTCGGCTGTGGTATAATCGGCGTGTTCGCTCCGCGATCGGCGCGAGGATAACTCGTCGTAGCACTGCTGATCGAGCGGGCTACCAGGGGAGGCAAATCTGATGAAGGTATTGATTGTGGATGATGACCGCAGCATTGTTGAAGCGGTGACCATTGGTCTGGAGTTGCAGTGGGGTGATATGCAGGTGGTCAGCGCGGGCGATGGCGAGAGCGGGCTGGACACCTTCTTCAAGACCTCGCCCGACCTCACCCTGCTCGATGTGAATATGCCGCGCATGAGTGGCTGGGAGATGCTCAAGCGGCTGCGCGAACTCTCTGATGCGCCGGTGATTATGCTGACTGCACGGGGAGAGGAGATGGATAAGGTGAAGGGGCTGGAGCTGGGGGCCGATGATTACCTGACCAAGCCGTTCAGCCACCTCGAATTGTTTGCCCGCATCAAGGCGGTGCTGCGCCGCGCCGAGATGACCACCCCGGCCAGTGCGACCCCTTCGTTCCAAACTGGTGAGCTGGCGATCAACTTCAGCAGCCGCGAGGTGACACTAGCGGGTCAGCTGCTCAAGCTGACCCCCACCGAGTACAACCTGCTCTACCTGCTGGCCCGCAATGGGGGGCGGGTGCTGCCCTTCGAGATGCTGCTGACCAAAGTATGGGGTGACGAGTATCGTACCGAGACCGACTACCTCAAGACCTACGTCAGCCGCATCCGCCACAAGCTGGGCGACGACCCCGATCATCCTCAATATATCATGACCGAGCGCGGCGTGGGCTATCGCTTTGCCCGCCCAACCCCTGCCAAATGAATGTTGATCGATTAAGCATTGTTGCACCATCATGTGCTGGATGCCTACATATCGCTACAGGCCAGAGT
>JANXYP010000005.1 GCA_025355955.1 Chloroflexota bacterium | reverse complement strand
GGGCGGGTTGTTCATAATGCTGGCCGTCCATCGCCCGCGCTTTGATGATGCGCTGTATGCTTTCCGCCATATTGAGCCAACTGCCGCCCAGTGGCGTGTACAACGGCATTATCCCATGCTCCATTAGCCAGACCAGCAGACTTGGCGTGGTGTGACCCGCCAGGTTGTCCCACACCAGCAGCACCCGCAACTGCGGCAATGCACCTGGCAGCGTTATTCTAGCGGTCAGTCCCCCGCGCCAACCCTGCCACATCGCCAGGTTCTCGGCATCGCTTAGCCTGGATGCTGCTGGCGGCAGCGCCGCCACGATGCTACTCAGTTCCTGCTTCAGCCATGCGTGTAGCACTTCGTTCGGGCTGTTACGTACCCCCTTGACCCGCACTTGCCCACTTTGCGGCTCAAACAGGCAGAGCAGTTTAGCGGTGCCGTTACGAATGTACTCATGCGGCACGGTGATGGGTTCACCGCTGGGCTGCCAGCTTTTGCCTGCGTAAGGCTGAGTGGTATATGGTCCCGCTTCATCTTGCGTCCACACCGCCAGACCGAGGGCTTGCGCCTGGGTGTAGGCTTGTTCGATTAGTTTTTTTTTACTTCGGTGTGGGGGTCGGTGACGGTGACAATGCCAGCTTTACGTTTACGCTTGCTGGTGCCGGTGGCGCACCAGGTGCGGCTTAGTTGCCAGCGAAAGCCCGCTTCGCGCAAGATGGTCCAGATGGTAACGGTGCTGATCTGTTCCAGACCGCCACCGTTGGCTTGGAGGTGTTGCTGCAAGGTGGTAAGTGACCAGGTAGCGGTGCCGTCAGTGGCTGGTTCAGGCTTACGCCGTGCGGCAGTGAGTACCAGTTCGCGCAGGGCCGGGGTATAGGTTAGGGCGGGTGCGCCACCGCGTTTAGGAGTGAGCGCGGCTAGACCCTGTTGGTTGAAGCGACTGACCAGCTGGGCAACCGCATCGCCACTGCGCCGCCCCGCTGCCAGGGCGGCAGCAGTGTAGGACTGGCCCTGGGCGACGGCCAGTAGGGCCTTGGCTCTGGCAACTTGCAGTGCCGGGGCGGAGGTTGCGCGGGCAATCTTGAGAAGATAGGTACGCTCGGCATCAGTAAGTGAGCGCAGCGGGTTAAGTTGTTTGCGGCTCATGGACAACCTCCTGGGTGAAGATAGCCACATTATACCAAACCAGTCTATAATGGCAATCCTAGTGCTTAATGACCCACTAGTTTTCATAGCCGTCGTAGCGAGCTTTGTCCCTGGCGTAGAGCGCCTTGGCCTGGTTCTCACTGATCATCTTGCCAATTACGGTATAATTGTCCACCGCCACAAAGGCGCTGTACCGGTCAGCGCTGGAGCGGTCAAAAACCTGCACGTTGGGGTTCTCGTAGATCGCCTGCCAGGCGTAGACAACATCCTTGGCCGTAACTTCCACTCCGTCTGACCACTTAATGCCGTGACGCAGCTTCCACTTGATTTGTAGATACTGGTCGGGGCCAGCGGCACCGATGAACTGCGCTGCACCGTTGTCCAGACTGGGGACGAAAGCGGCCAAGTCGGGGTAGAACTGGGCTTTGTCATCAATCCCGACCCAGCTGTTCTCAATAGCCACGTCAACCTCGCCTGCCGCACCTGACGAGTTGGGGCTAAAAAGGGTATCCGGCTCCTGGGTCGTCCCGATGGTGATGCTGCTATGGTCGTTGGTCAGAGTGGAGGTTACATCCGGTTGAACTGTATACTGCTGCTTGTACTGCTGCACACCTAGCAACCCCAGCAACACCTTGTATCTGGGGTCACTCTGTTCCGGGTGGTACTCGAAACGTGCCGCTCGAAATACTGCACGTCGTAGGTCTTGCCGTCGGTTGAGACTTCCTGGATTTGCTCACTGAGAGGGTAGCCGAACTGCGCCAGCCCACCATTGCTCGTCCAGTAGATCAGGAAAGGACCAGGGCTATTGAGTAGGCTATGCCGGGTTTGGGTGAAGTACATGTGGGTGGAAGTGTTGCTCTGGTCGGACGTCCCATCGAAGCTGCGTCCCTCCGCCTGGTTGGTGCCGAGTAGTCCGAGCAGCACGTTGTAGTGGGTTACGTTTTCGGGGTGGCGCTCGTAGCGCGCCCGCTCGAACCACTGGGTGGCATAACTCTTGCCATCGGTGAGGCTGACTTCGGGATGTTCATCGGTGATGGGCAGACCGTTGATTGACAGGCCACCGTGGGCATTCCAGTAGGCATAAAAGTCGGTGGCGATATGGTGGCCGTGGGCAAAGCCGCCAGTTCTTTGCGCCGTACTGTTCACTACGGGCATCACCATCATGCTGAGGGCGATAAGCGCAAACGTAGCCGCGCTGAAATACTGCGTCAGGGTATTTGACATTATATCCTCCTTTTGGGCTATATCATATTAGCACTACCCTGCTTGGCTGTCAATATTATAGCGATATAGAAGTGGCCTATAGGGTAGAGCAATGTAATTATCCGGCCCATGCCAAACATCTAGTACAAACGCGATTTCGCCGAAAATTCCTCGGTCCGAGCTACTTTCTCTGCATACCTTCACCCACCCACTGCGCCCACATCATTCGCCCATTCCTCTGCTTACGGTTTCGGTGCGATCAATACAAACCCTAGAGATGATGTTTCACATAATAACGTTTAGCGTGACCAAAACCCAAACTGGCTGACTACCTCTTCCCCTCAACTAGCCTTTCAGTGGCGGTAATCAGCCACATCCCGCTGCTGCAGTGTGTTCCTGGGCCGCCTTGGTTAGCAAGATTGGTGTAGGAGCGGAATCGCATACGCCCAGTCGCCAAGTATCCAAAACAATCGTAACTACATCATTTTGCCTGCCAACTGAGGCTGTAATATTAGAGTGTCTGAGTGAGCAGCCGATCCTCTTTGCAAACGTGCAGATAGCGATGCAGCGCATTGTCTAGGTTGGGCATCAGCCAGCCGCGTTCGCTGCCCAGCACACTATAGAGCGGGCGCGTCGCGGCTAGGCGCAGTGCGCTGGTCGGTCGCCCCACTACGTAGCCAGGGTCGAGGCCCGCCATCTTTGCTGCCATGCGTGCAAGTTCCGCCCAGGTGACAGCCCCATCGTTGGCGAGGTGCCAGATACCACATTCGGCATCAATCAGCAGGTCGAGGCAGACGTTCACCAGGTCAGGCACGTATGTAGGCGAGATTACCGCATCGTCCACCGCGAAGAGCAGGCGGCGGGCGGCAACCGCTTGTAGCGCGTTGGTAACGAAGTTGTATCCATCCCAGGGGCCGAAGAAGCCACTGGTACGCACCAGTAGCGCGCCTGGCATTGCCGCCAAAACTCGCCGCTCTGCCTCGACCTTACTGCGACCATAGACGTTCAGCGGGTTTGGTGTGTCGCTCTCGATGTAGGGTTGTTCTTTGCTGCCATCGAACACAAGGTCAGAGGAGAAGGTCAGCAGCTGTACCCCATGCGAGGCGCACGCCTCCGCCAGGATGGCTGGCCCATCTGCGTTTTCGCGCATACAAGCAGCGCTCTCGCGCTCGGCATCGTCCACCCGCACGTAACCAGCGGCGTTGATTACCGCCCAGGGCCGATATTTATCCAGCGCAGCGGCCACTGATTGCGGGTTGGCAATGTCAAGATGCTGGCGATCGAGTAGGCGGTAAGCTATCACCCTGTCAGCACATATGCGGGCAAAGGCGCGACCTAGCGTGCCACTTGCGCCTACGATCAGAATCGATGTTGAGTGTTGAGGGCTGAGGGCTGAGGGCTGAGGTTCATTGTTGAGGAGGGATTTATCCCCCTCTGAGCTATCGTTGTGAGATCCGCTGGCGGCGTATATGATCCGTTCGCCACGATGCCACCACCCAGGCTGGGCAAGAACAGGATGATTAGGTTCGTCGCCCGCTGCCACCTGACGCAGCATTGCCGCTAGCGCAGTCTCGCGGGGGCGCGGCGCACGCAGATCGAACACGCCCGACTCGTAATGGCCCTCGCTGCGGGTGAGCAGGCTGTTCCAATCGTATGCGCCCAGTAGCGCCCAGGCAGTCACGGCGCGGACATCTACACCGACTTCTCGCAGCGACTGCACCGCGTTCCACACCTCAGCGAACCAGCGCAACTGCTCTTCGCGGGTACAGGCCAGTTGCACCTCAGTAATTGCCAGCGGCACACCGAACCTGGCCCACGCATCGTACAGCAGCTCTTGTGGCCCGGCTAGCCCAGCAGGAACGCGCACCGCTTCGACATCGGCGTAAGTATGCCTACCATTGCCGCCATGCGTATGTGCCGGATAGCAGACAAGGTTCTCATCGAGGAAGCGTTCACTGGTGATGTAGTAATTGAGGCCCATAATATCGGGCGGGCAGGGGTTGGCGCGGAACCAATCCAGTTCCGCTTCGCTGATGCCCGCATCGCGCAGATAGGGCCACATCGGATGCAGCCGATCCACCACCCCACCGAGCAGGTCGAAGGTTAGCCAGCGACGCTCGTTCTCGAAATCTGCCTGATAAGCCAGCAGCATGGTGCTATGAGTCTTGCCCAGGTCCTCGGTCTGCACCAATTGCGCCGCTGGGTTGATTTCGCGGATCGCCCGCATCGCCAGCACCGTGCCACGAATCTGATTGAGCAGCGCCCGTACAAAGGTCTGTGCATCCCGCCCATGTGGATACCAGTGGCCGTACAGCCCGCTGAAGCGGGCGGTAGTCAGCGGCTCGTTGACTGGGGTATAGGCACAAACCCAGGGGTAACGCTCCGCTACTGCCCGCGCATAGTTGGCGAGGCCGGAGGCGAAATCGGGGGCGGTCAAGCTGGTGTAGCGTGGGCCGCTGCCGTGATGCACTAGCCCAACGATTGGTTCGATACCCAGTTCACGTAGCCGCTCCAGCCTGGCATCGGGCCAATGCCAGTCCGCCGCATCGAGGCCAGTGGGCGCAATGCGCTCCCACAGAATAGGGTAGCGCATTGCGCTGATGCCCAGGCTGGCAAACCGGTCGAGGTCTTCGATATGGTCACTATGGTGAGTGCGGTCAAGCTGGTCGAAGTAGTGGTCAGCGACGCGGTTAGTGGTGCACTCCGTTCCGCCCCACAAGGCCAAGCGCGGGCGAGGGGGTATAGATGACGGTTGGCTCATGCAAAACCTCTCTGCTGCGGGCGGGTATCATCTCGCTGATCTTATCGAACAGGGCCAGCGCCTGGGCAACCACCTGATCCATATTGTAATATTTGTAGGTTGCTAGCCGCCCGGCGAAGTATACCCCTGACGTATCGTCAGCCAACGTTTTGTAGCGCTTATACAACTCGTTGTTCTCCGCCCGTGGCACGGGATAATAGGGGTCGCCCTCGGCGCAGGGATACTCATACACCAGGCTGGTCTTGGCGTGTTCCTGTCCGGTCAGGTGCTTGAATTCGGTCACGCGGGTGTAGGGATAATCGTTGGGGTAGTTGATGACGGCCACCGGCTGGTGCTGCGCTTTGTTCAGCGTTTCAAACTTGAACTCAATCGAGCGATAAGGCAACTTGCCGTAGCGAAAGTCGAAGAACTCGTCCACCGGCCCGGTGTAGACGATCTCGCGGTAGGGAATCACCCCATCTATCTCGCGCCAATCGCTGTTTAGCATAATCTTGATGTTGGGGTGAGCCAGCATTTTTTCAAACATCCTGGTGTAGCCGTACAGCGGCATCGCCTGGTAGGTGTCGGTGAAGTAGCGGTCATCGCGGTTGGTGCGTACTGGCACGCGCGAAGTCACACTCGCGTCAAGCTCGGAGGGGTCGAGGCCCCACTGCTTGCGGGTGTATCCACGGAAAAACTTTTCGTAGAGTTCGCGCCCTATCTTGCTGACGACCACATCCTCCGAGGTACGAATTTGCTCACGTGGTTCAGCGACTGAGGCAAAGAACTCATCGAGCTGGAAAGAAGTGAACTTAGTGCCATAGAGCATATTGATGGTGTCGAGGTTGATTGGCATTGGCACAAGTTGACCATCTACCCAGGCGCGCACACGGTGCTGGTAGGGCCGCCAGGGGGTAAACTGTGACAGATAATCGAACACTGCCTTTGCGTTGGTATGAAAGATATGTGGCCCATATTTGTGGATAAGGATGCCGTTCTCATCGTAGTAGTCGTAGGTATTGCCGCCAATATGGGAGCGTACATCAGCAATCAGCACCTTTTTGTTCAACTGGCTCGCCAGTCGCTCCGCCAGCACACTGCCTGCGAAGCCCGCCCCAACAATCAGATAATCAAACATTTTATCCTCCTGCGCTCCTTGTCTATCGAAGGCGGGCCATATGGCCCGCCAGCTATATGTTATGGTTTATAAGTGGAAACAGGCGGGCCAATCTGTATTGCAGCGCCATTGCTGATCAGTTTGGTGTTGACCACATTCTCAATTAGTTCGTTCATCCTCGACCACGTTTTATCCCAGGACATCTGGGCGAGGAACTCATCGGCCCGTTGCTGTCGCGCAGCGGCATCCTCACGCATCGCCGCCTCAGCAGCGGCGACAAAGTCTGGGGCCGTATCCGCGATGCGTACCAGCCCCATCTCGCCGTAGGGCCGCACCACATCGCGGATCGAGGTGGATACAACCGGCTTGCCCGCCGCGAGGTATTCCGGTGTCTTGGTCGGGCTGATGAAGCGGGTGGACTCGTTGCGGGCGAATGTCAGCATCGCCACATCCCAACCTGCGATATAGGCGGGCAGTTGGTCATAACTCTTGCCGCCGAGATAGTGGATGTTATCGGGGTGAGGCAGATCGGCGGGGTCAATCTTGGCCGTAGGGCCAATCATTACGAATTGCCAGTTGGGGCGCAGCGCGGCCATGCCAGCGAGAAGTTCGATGTCCATCCGCTCGTCAATCACCCCGAAGAAGCCGAGGCGAGGATGAGGTAGCTCACGCTGGTCGGCTGGCTCATCGGTAATCTGCTGTGCCTGGGCAAAGTGCGGCACATCAACGCTGCTGGGGAAGGCGTAGACACGCGGGTGCTGGCCGCGCTTGGCCTCGTACAGGCTCTGCCCGCCGGTGAACACCAGGTCGGCACGGCGGAATAGTTCGGCTTCGCGCTCGTGCAACTGCGGTGGGGCAAACTTGAATGCCGAAAGCTCGTCCATGCAGTCGTAAACTGTCGCCAGCGGGGTCAGGTGTGCGGTGAAGGCCATTGCCATCGGAGTGTAATACCAGAGTGCGTACTGCTTGATCTGCTCGTCGGCAAACAGCTTATCAAGCAGCTGCCGCTGCGCCTGCTCCACTTCCTTACCATTCAGGCCATGAGGCAAACGCGGGACCACTACGTGCAGGCCACCCTCACGCTTACTTATATCCAGACTCATTGGCCCTTCACCGAAGGTTGGCTCCTCGACATAGTAGACCCGTCGGTGCCGCGCAAAGTGGCTCATCAGGTGCTGGGGCCGCTGATAGACGAAGTCCCAGCGCAGGTGTGACACGCATACCATATCGAACTGCTGACTGGGAACTCCTGTTTTGTTGCTCAAATGCTCATGGGTGCTTACTGCGTTCACGGACCTCTCCTCTGATCCCTCAAGTTTAAGTTCAAGGGATATGTTGTTGTTGTCAATGCTACACCGACTATAAGGCAACTTACGTGCCACAACACAGACGCAATCCAATCAAATGTTGCAATGCAAATCACTCATCTGTATAGAAAATGGCGTAAAGCTACCAAGCAGCGCTTGCTGCTATCGCCATGGGATGGTTGTAGGTTGAGTCTGCGTTGTGGGTTAAGTCTGCTTCATTGGCTGCCCACGATGCATCTCACCGGTTTAACCTGTTCAGGTAAATTGCTGCTGACAGGAGCTAAGTTGGTGGCCTGGGAATTGCTTTAGTAAGTCGCGTACCGCTGTATCTATTACATACCAGGTTAGGGAGGTAGAAACGAAAGTTTGAATCATAATCCCCTCTTCAACAGCTTCTCCAGTGGCGGGTTTGAATATTCAACCCATCACCCGCGCCGAGACACCCGTCTCGACCTTACGGCTGCTGCTCGGTATGATCGTTTTGCCGCAGCCGTCAGTGAATTCACCGCTGAACGCCAGACAGTGGAGGTGGCATGAACAGCGTACGCAACATTAGTAGTATGAGGAGCATCGCTAGAGGCAATAGCATCACCCCGCGCCTCTGCCTGTTTACCGATAGTGAGGAGCCATCGGGGATGGGCGAACATATGCTAGCGCTTGCATCCGCATTGCGAGGCGAGTACCACGTCGCGTTCGTCTGCCCACCCACCACTGCTGGGCAGTGGTTCCTTGATCGGGCGACAGCATTGGGCGTTGAGGCGCATGGGCTGGCTGCGCCCTATCACAATGCTGCCGGTAAGGATGCGCTCTACAAATGGCTAGAAGCCAAGCGCTTCGATCTGTTCCATTGTCATGCAGGTATAGGTTGGGAGGGGTTCGGCGGGGTCGAGGTGGCGCACGCAGCGGGTGTGCCGCAGGTGGTACGTACCGAACACCTGCCCTACCTGCTCGATCACCCGGTGCAGCGCGCCGACCATCGCCGCATCGTCAGCAGCGTCGACCGTCTGATTTGTGTATCCTATGAAGCGCGAGCCAGTTACATCAAAGCTGGCATCCCTGCTGCCAAAATCAGCGTGGTCTATAATGGCATCCCTCTGCAAACCCCGCAGCGGAATCGTCATGCCCTACTTACTGAGCTTGGCCTGCCATCCACTGCCCGCCTGATCCTTACCGTCGGACGGATGGTAAAGCAGAAGGGCTACGATGTTTTGTTGGAGGCCATTCCCGCAGTGCTTAGGCAAGCGCCGGAAGCGCACTTCCTCTGGGCAGGCGACGGCCCACTGCAAGACGAACTCAGCGCTCGTGCCGCCGCGCTGGGAGTGGCCGCCAACGTGCATCTGCTCGGTCGTCGCCGCGACGTACCCACGCTAATGGCCGCCGCCGATCTGTTCGTGCTGCCATCACGGTTCGAGGGCTTTCCCCTGTCGGTGCTAGAAGCGATGTCCGTCGCGTTGCCCGTGGTTGGCACCCGCGTGTGCGGCACTAGCGAAGCGGTGCAGGATGGTGTGACTGGGCGGCTAGCGCCGCCCGAACAGCCTGCCGCGCTTGCCGCCGCGATTATCGAGACCCTGGCCCAGCCGATGCGGGCCGCGCAGTGGGGCGCTGCAGGGCGCGTGCTGGTGTACAAGCGGTTCAGCGCGGAGCGTATGGCTGGAGAGACGAGCGACATTTATCAAGAGCTGTTGGGCAGCAAGACGTTGACTCTAGCATCACTTTCGTCCGCTAATCAGCAGGTGGTCTAAAGTTAATATCTGCATAGGGGTGCTAACAACCAGACTGCGGATTAAGAGTGACGACCACACAATGCCAATCTACATCCTGCTGTCAACAATCTACAATAATCTACAATCCAGAAGGAGAGAAACTTGTGACAAAGGTGCGAGTTGGTTTTATTGGCGCGGGTGGCATCGCCAGCCGTCATGTCGGTGATTTGCTGGGCTTCGATGATGTGCAAGTCGCTGCCTTCGCCGACCCCGCCGTCGCGCGGGCTAAAGAGCAGGCCCAGCGCAGCGGCGGGCAGGTCTACAGCGATTATCGCCAAATGCTGGAACGCGAGCAGTTGGATGCGCTTTATATCTGCGTGCCGCCCTTCGCCCATGGCGAGGCGGAGCTTGCCGCAATTGAGCGGGACATACCCTTCTTCGTAGAGAAGCCGCTAGCCACCGACTGGGCCACCGCGCAGCGGATTGACCAGGCGGTGACGGCAAAGGGGCTGATAACGGCGGTTGGCTACCACTGGCGCTATCTGAACACTGTGGAGCAAGCGCAAGAGTTGCTAGCGAAGCACCCCGCCCGTCTCGCGCTAGGCTACTGGCTGGACTCCACCCCGCCGCCGCACTGGTGGCGCATCGAGGCCGAGTCAGGCGGGCAGATGGTGGAGCAGACTACCCACATCTTTGACCTCACCCGCCTGCTGCTAGGTGATGTCGCCACCGTCTACGCCGCCGGTTCGCGCATGGAGCGGGCTGCCTTCCCCGACCTCGACGTATGGGACGTATCGGTTGCCACCCTTAAGTTCGCCTCCGGCGCTCTGGGGACGCTGGCCTCTACCTGCATCCTCAACTGGCCGCACCGCGTCGGCCTGCACCTCTTCAGCGATGGGCTGGCAATTGAGCTTTCCGAGTTCGAGATCATGGTTGACGTGGGTCGTGGTCGCCCGGTGCAGAAGGCTGAGGGCGACCCCTTCGTGCGTGAGGATCGCGATTTCATCGACGCAGTAAAGGGCAAGCAAAACCTCATTCGCTCGCCCTACCGTGAGGCGCTCAAGACCCATCTGCTTACCACCACCGCCGCCCGCGCTGTCCGCGAGGGTCAGGTAATTGCCTTGGAACAGGAGGTGAAGTAGTGAGCCAGGCGATATCCTTCGGCTGGATCATGCAGCCCGCCATGTTCGATACCCCACCTGGCATGGATTCGCGTGACATCCAACTTGCCCGCGACATGATCGCCGCTAACGAGCGGCACATCGAGATGGTGCAACAGGCTGGACTTGACACCATCTGGGTCGAAGACCACATGGGTTGGGGCGAAAAAGCGCATCTGGAGTGCTTCACCAACATGGCCTGGTTGGCGGGTCGCCATCCCAACCTGCGCTACGGTACGATGGTTTGTGGTCAGGCGTTCCGTAACCCAGCCTACCTGGCCAAGCTGGCGGCAAATATGTACCTGCTAACCGATGGGCGCTTTATCCTCGGCATGGGCGCGGGCAACAACCCCGGCGAACACCACGAGTACGGCTACGAGTTCCTCCCGCCGGGCCAGCGGGTCGCGCAACTGGAAGAAGCGGTCAAGATCGTCAAGGCGCTATGGAGCGACAGCCCTGCCACCTTCGCGGGCCGATACTACTCGATTGACCATGCCTATTCCTCGCCGCGACCGGATGGCCCCATCCCTTTGATGATCGGCGGCATGGGCGAACAGAAACTGCTTCGCCTGGTCGCGCAGTACGCCGACTGGTGGTGCGCCGATATTGCGCCTGTAGATATCTTCAAGCACAAGAACGAAGTGCTGAAGCAACACTGCGCCGCAGTTGGCCGCAACGATGCCGAGATCACCCGTTCGATATCCACCTGGATAAGCGTCGAGGACGACTCAGCCCAGGCGGTGCGCTGGGACAATCTGCACATCATTGCGGGCAATCCTGAAGAAGTTGCCCGCGAGTTGTCCACCTACCGTGACGCGGGCGTACAGCACTTCCAGTTGCGCTTCCTCGACTACCCCAGCAGCGCGGGTCTGGAACGCTTCCTTAGCAAAGTGTTGCCCAGGCTGGTATTATGTATGAACGATAAGCCAAATCCACGCCGCGTGTTGTTCGTGTTTGCCTGGCTGGTGGTTGGAGGCGAGGAGACCGAAGTACGCCTTTTGGCGAAGCATCTCGATGCTACTCGCTACCAGCTTGAGGTGGTGGCCTGCTTCCGCAAATCGAATATGCCGGAGCAGACCCACGCGCAGTTGGCCGCGCTCGGCGTGCCAGTTGACCGCATCCCTTATACCCTGTCGTTCGATGATACGGTTGCTTATCTCGCCACCAAGCTGCCCGCCTACGATTTGGTTGTCGCCTGCCAGGCGGTGCCGGATGTCTACCCCGCGCTTGAGCGGCTTGCCAATCGCCCACCTCTGATTGAACATGGCGGGCTGGTGCTGGAAGCCACTGCTGGCCCTAAGCAATTTACCAACCGTTATGTCGGCGTGTGCGCCTCGATCCGCGATGCCGCAGCGAGGGCAATGCCCGATCGCCCCCAGCACGCCCTGGAAATCCCCTCGATGATTGATCTCGCCGAGTTCAGCCCCGCCGATCGCAACGCGGTGCGGGCAGAGTGGGCAAGTTGGGGCGTGCGCGAGGATACGCCGGTAATCGGTTGGGTGGGACGACTCGACCGCAAGAAGCGGGTCGAGGACTTCATTGCGGCCGCGGCGATCGTGCATCGTCAGCGTGCTGATGCTCGTTTCATCATCATCGGCGGGCCAGATGCCTTCATGCCGGAGTATGCCACCGAACTGGCGGCCTTGGTGGAGCGGAGCGGTCTTGAAGAGGCGGTCTTCTTCACCGGCGATCGGCCCGATGTGCCGCGCCTAATGGCTGGGCTAGATGTTTTCGTCTGGCTTGCCGAGGGTGAGGGTATGCCGCACGTCATTGCCGAGGCGGGTGCGGCCTGTCTACCCGTAGTTGCCACCCGCGACAACGGCTCCGAGGAGCAGATCAGCGATGGGGTGAGTGGCCTGTTCGTGCCGCATCAATCGCCGAGTGCGGTCGCCGCTGCGCTGGAGCGGCTGATTGCCAATCCAAAGTTGCGCCAATTGCTGGGCCACGCTCTGCGCCAAAAGGTGGAGCGCGAGTATAGCGCTGAGGTTGTTGCTCGTCACTGGGAGCAGCTTTTCGATGAAGTGATCGCCGAGGGCGGTAGGTTATCTGCCTGCTGCTGAGTATGCGTCATCATCTTGCAGCGCAAGCGTTCAGTAGGGGCGAACCGTTGTTCGCCCTGGTTGGGTATACATGAACGTGACGCACTTCCCCTGCTGCTGAGTATGCGTCATGTTCTTGCAGCGCAAGCATTCAGTAGGGGCGAACCGTTGTTCGCCCTGGTTGGGTATACATGAACGTGATGCACTTCCCCGTTGCTCCGTAGGTTGACTTGCCGCTCTCTATTTGCTAAAATGCCCCGGCAACAGGCAAATACAACATCATAGGGAGCAGCAATCCTCCCAAGAGGTAGGCGTATATGATACCTTCATCGCCACTACCCCGTGCGTGGCTGTTCGGCTCTTTTTTTATTGGTGGCTTCGAATGTTCTTCCCAGCTAACCGCTGATGGCAGCAGGCTCGACATGATCGCTGCCAGCCAGCATGACACCCAAGCGCGGACCGACTATGCGCTCTGTCGGCAGGTTGGTATTAGAACGGTACGTGAGGCGGCTCGCTGGCCGCTGATTGATCGGGGCGGCACGCTACAGCTCGATGCGGTAGGCAAGTTGGCACGGCTGGGGCGCGAGATGGGCATCGGCCAGATCTGGGATCTGATGCACTACGGTTATCCCGACGATCTCGATCCGCTCGCTGCTGACTTTGTTCCCCGCTTCGCCGCTTATGCCAAAGCGGTCGCTACCATCATCAGGGCCGAGACAGCGGGACCAACTTATTATACCCCTATCAACGAAATCTCCTACTACGCCTTCTCTGGCGGCGAGATCGGCTATATGGCTCCCTTCCTACATGGGCGGGGCGGCGACTTGAAACGAGCGCTGGTGCGGGCAGCGATCGCGGGCATCAATGCCATATGGGAGGTGGATGCTGAAGCAACTATCCTTAACGTAGATCCGCTAGTGCGGCAGCACGCACCAGTTGGCCGCCCCGATTTGCAAGCCGAGGTTGATTTCTTTAACCAGCATATTGTCAGTGAGGGCTTCGATATGTTGGCCGGGCTTGTCGCTCCCGAACTAGGCGGGTCGCGGCGGCACCTCGGCATTGTTGGGCTTAACTTCTACGCCACCAATCAGTGGACCATCCCCACCGCCGAGCAGCAGCAGCGCTTCCTATCGCCTGCCGACCCTGAGTGGCTGCACCTCACCGAGATGTTGGTTGAACTAGAGGTTCGCTATGGCGGCCCGCTGATCATCGCCGAGACGGGAAACGCTGCCAATGGCCGCGCCGACTGGCTGCGCTATCTCACCGCCGAGGCAAAGCGAGCTTTGGCGCAAGGCATAGATTTGCAGGCAGCGTGCCTCTATCCGATTATTACCACGCCCGATTGGGAGGACCCTACCGCCTTCTTTGATGGCGGCATATTCGACGTACAACCCCAACCTGACGGCAGTTTGCGCCGGGTCCTATCTCGGCCAATTGCTGTCTCCCTACACGAAGCCCAGCAACAGGTCGATCCAGCGAATGCGCTCACCCTACCTGAAGCCGATCGCCCACTCCCCAGTGGGGAAGGCAGGGAAACGTCTAGCCCCAGCGATGAAGTCGCTCTCGCCGATCTGATTGTCACTCCCCTCGATCATATCCGGGTTCGCGCCGACAACTTCTCCTACCAGACCCTCCTAGCGGGCGAACAGTTGACAGTAGACCTTTACTGCCTGGAGCCAGGGGGTTCGCTGCCGCCCCATCGCTACGCAACCATCGAGCAGGTATGGATGGTACTAGCCGGCGAAGCGCGGGTATATATCGGCAACCAATGCGCCATGCTGCGTCAGGGCGAGACATTGCTCATTCCCGCTGGTGTCTACCGCAGCCTCAGCAATGAGAGCATGACGCAGCTGATCATTCAGCAGATCACCAGCCCCAAGCCCTGGGATGCCCGCTTCACTGGCCCTTATCCTGGCCTCTCCGCTAAAAAATCTTTATTGCAGTCCGACTGCAATTCTAATCGGTATCATTACCAGACCGCGTACCGCCTGGCGAAGCTCGTCGTCGCTCAATGCATGGTCCGTGGGCAGGCTGAGGCCAATCCGGGTGCCGCTTTTCGCCCCGTTCTTGTTCAAGAATTCGCGCACACCTACCAGCACCTGCTCTGTGTCGCTGACCGCGTTGGCAACGCCGTTAAGGTATTTGCCATTCACCAGCATCTTTACCGGGGCATCGTTCTGCAAGTTTCTCCACCAGGGGCTGTGGGTGTAAATGATGATGGTGTCGCCCTCTCGCTGATAAGTGACCGGAGTGCTGTACTTCTTGCCGCTCTTTCGTCCAGTGAAGTTCAGCACTAGCAACATCGCTCCCATCTTCCTCCGAAGTCGTGAGCGTAGCATCATTTTCACAATTGGGTTTATCAGCCTGATCAGCCACTTGGGGGGTTTGCGAGCGGAGCCTGGGGCAGTTGCATTCTCTGGTTGTACGCCTTGCTTAGTAGCCATTTTCTCTCTCCTTGTTATTTATGATCGTTCCTCGACAGTACCCAGCGATGTTTGCGACCGATCACAGGGTAAGTGTGACCTTGCCCTGCGTGCGTCCGGCTTCAATCGCCTGATGCGCCGCTGACACTTCGGCCAGGGCATAGCTTTGCCCCACCGCAACCTGCAACCGCCCATCCGCGATATACTCTAGCACCGTCTGGCTAGCCCGCATCTGGTCGGTAAGTGGCTGAATCACGGTGTTATAGCCACTTATGGTTAGGCACTTGGCAATAAGCATCGGCGCGACCACTGGTGTCACGGCGCTACTTAGCGCACCAAACACCACCATCCGACCAAATGCGGCCAGGCAGGCCAGATTAGGGTGGGTGAGTGACCCACCGACCGCATCGAGAATCACATCCACTCCTTGACCCCTGGTAGCCTGCATCACCTGCCCCACCCAATCAGGGCTTTCGCTATTCACGGCCAGGTCAGCGCCGAAACCGCGAATGTAGCTGAGTTTCTCGGGTGAGCGAGTGCTGCCAATC
>JANXYP010000087.1 GCA_025355955.1 Chloroflexota bacterium | reverse complement strand
CGCGTGCTGGCTAGCAACTTCATCATTCGTGGGATGTTCGTGCTGCCCCGCGCCTTCTCCACCAACGACCATATGATGAAAGCCCGCGCTTTCGCCGCTTGGCGTGAACTCGATCGCTTTATGATCAACGACCCTGACATGGGCAAGAAGGTGATTGACTACAGCGATGACAACGACGAATTCAACCTTAGCTGGAAGCAGCGCATCTTCGATGCCTGCTACCTGCTCGACCCTGGCCGCGATGTCAACCCCCTTACCAGCCTTGCGCCCGAGGATGGTATCTTCCCTTGCGTTGCCGACATTATTAGCGCCATTCTCGATACCACTGCTGGCGAAATGTACACTCAATGGGTTACTACCAACCTTGCGCCCATCTACGCCCAGAACAAAGACAAATCCATGCACAGCAGTTTGGGCGCATATACCATCCAGGTGCCGATCTACTACCAGGTGCAAGAGGGATCGCACCGCCTGGCTACCAACTTCCTCGAGGAATGGCTACGCCCTGAGCGGCAGGCGGGCAAGATTGTCGGCCTTGCGTCCAACCGCAACCCCTCCGCCCCTGGTGGCGAGGGCAAATCGGGCGCGAACGGAGCCTACGATTTCCTCGCCCTGCCCACCTTCTCGCGCCAGGGTGCGGATACAGTTACCGCCACTAACCTACCCCGCAAGATTTACGAGGTGCTGAACCTGGATGCCAACCGCCGCCCCGCTACCCAGGATACCCTGGTTACTGCCTATGCCAGCAGCGGCCTCGGGGCAAGGGGTAAGGCTACCTCCTCGCAGTGGCTGCTCCCCTTCACCACCCTCGGCAGTGATCCCCAGTCCAAGGAGATTCAGCAGCGCATTGATGAGGCAGTCAGCGTGGTGCTGGAGCGCAAGGTTGCCCCTCCCCGCGCCATCAAGGGCGAGACCCCCGCGCAGACCATCAATCGGGTTATCCCCAAGGTGGAAGAGTTCAAGCGCGAATACGTCGGCACTCAAACCTCCTCCGGCGAATTCATTGGTGGCAAGTTCAGCAAGGCGTTGGCTGAGTGCGAAACCGAACACCTACGCCGCTTCCATCTCACCCTAGGCCTGGCTCTCACCAATATCCTGATGCCCGAAAATGTGCAAGGCCGCACTGCCAGCGTTGGCACCCTCGGCTACGCGGTAGACTTCGCAAAGGGCCTGGTCGAATATCTGAACCGCTTCCTTCAGTTCATGACTGCGGTTGAGGATAAGAGGGTGCAGATGCAGCCCGACAACCAGTTGCAGATGACCGCGCAGCAGCGCCAGCAGCAGGCCCAGCAGGGCGCGCACAAGCGCCGCTTTTTCGGCCTGATTGTCGACCCCAAGGCGTATGGCAACATCGAAAGCTACATGGCGGCGGAACAACAGCTTATCAATGTACTGCGCGAACGCCTGCTCCACGATGCTGTCGAGGGGACGGTAACTGCGATGCGTGACTATGCCGACAAGGTATATCAGGAGCTTAATTCCTGGGTGGTGCAACTGGTGACTGGCGACCAGGCCGCCGGTATCCACCCCCTATACGAAACCCTGGCCGAGAACCAAGCCTTGCTCAAGGCTGGTCGCGAGGCCGATGACCACGTGCAGAAGGTAAGGAAGAACGTTGCCGATGATGCTGCCAATAACGTTGACCCCACTCAGCTTGACGAAATGCTTGGCCGCATCAGTTGGCAGATTAACACCGCCGGGGACTCGTTCAGCAGCAGCGTCGGCATTGCCCCCAAGCTCGACAAGGATGGCGAAGTTATCGCCGCTGGTCAGCAGTTCGCTAATAACAGTACCCGCACCCGCGAGGCTCGCACCGTCAACCTCAACGCGGTGCGTAACATCAGCGAAACGTACTTCACCCGCCTGCGTAGGGAGCGAATGGTTGCCCCGGTGCTGGCCGAAAGCTACACTGGCGATCAACTCGCCCAGGAAATGCACGGTAAAGCCGACCCCCTTTACAAGAAGATCGGGCGTGGCCCGCGCAGCACCTCCTGTTACATTCGCGTCCACTCCAAGGTGGGCAAGAGCGAGGTGGAGGGGGTATTCTCCGACGCAGAGGCCAGGTTGCAGGCGCTCAGCACCGGCATTCAAGTTAAGATGATCGAGTCGGATGATGCCTACAAATGCACGATGGTGCGTAGTGATGACTGCATCGAGAGCCGCCACTTCGCGGCATGGAAGGAGTGCCAGGACGAATACATCCACGTTATCAATAGCGCTCACGAGCCGGTGGATCCGCGTATCCTGCATATCTTCCCCGCTGAGGTCAACGCCTCCTACTATGAGCGGCAACTGGACAAGCTAGAGAAGGAGTTTCGCACCTTCAGCCCCCAGGTGGTGATGATGCTGGAGGATATCAAGAAGGCACGCACCTTTTTCATGGCCTACCTGCTCGGCCTGATTGAGGTTAAAGAGGCTGATGACAGCAACCAGTTCTGGTACGAACTCGACCTCAAGGATGGCAGCTCCCCCATCCGCCTGACCAAGCCGAGCGACGCGCACGTTGGCATCTTCACCCTGATGAACAGCTTCGTCAACATTGGCCGCGATGTACGACCCGCTAAGAACCTGCGGGTGCAGTACGAGAAGGTAGCGAAGGCCGTAGACCTGGAGCTTGCCCGCGACCGCGACATGGCTGCCCGTATCAGTTGGCTGGAAGGCCAGATGAAGGGCGAGTTTCACGACCAGTTGATCGAAGAAGCCAAGCTGGATGAAGAGGGTGGTAAGGGAGAGTACGCAGATCCCGAGTATGCCGACCTCGCCGACCTGATGGACCTGATGCTGCTCGAACAAATCGAGGGGCTGAAGAGCCGCAAGCCGCGCACCGTGAACCGCTAGACCTTAACCCTGTTCGGGGCAGCCGCTGCGCGCAAGAGTGCGGGCTGCTGCTCCTGTATTGCCTATCACACAACCTCGTGCAGTCAAATGACAAGAGCCATAAAGCCTCGCCAAGTATTGGCGCAGGCTTGAAAACAGGAGTAGCCGAAAGTTCAGCGAATTAACCGAGCTGAGTATTGAGTGTGTGGGAGGAGCGAAGCTGATGAGCAGCGTGCCGATGAGTGGTCAAACCAGCCCCAGAATGAATACCTACCGATACCCCGGTACCCTTGCCGCACTCGTAAGCATCCTGATAACTGCCCTGCTGATTGGTGGCATCGTACTGTCGTTCGGCGGGCAGTTCTTTCTCAGCCTCGTTTGTGGCTTGGTCGCCACCGCCCTTGCCATCTTCTACATTATACGCTGGCGCGATGCCCTACCCGCTAATCTCGGCGATAATCTTGCACTGGTGTTGGCCCTACCGATTATTTTTCTGCTCATCTTCCTGATAGTGATGCTGTTCGCCCTCTTCTTCCTGCCCGGTAGCAGCCAGACGGGAAACTTGACCACTGCTCTGTCACCCACTGCGACCACTCCTGGCTCCAGCGTGAATGGCAACCTCACCTTCGATACCACCCCACTAGCCGCTGCCTGCACCATCACCAAAGCGGTGCCTGTGGATATAGCGCTGGTGATTGATACTTCTGGCAGTATGAGCAATTCCGATA
>JANXYP010000361.1 GCA_025355955.1 Chloroflexota bacterium | reverse complement strand
GGGCGAAGTGCTATTCAGCCTGCACCCCTGGGAGCGGGCCACGCTCGACGAACTGGCCGCCAGCCCCGACCGTGACCCACAAACCAAGCAGCCCCGCCTCAAGTTGCGCGCCCTGCGCGAGAAGGCGGCGGACAAGGGCTACCGCGACGAGGAGGTGGACAACCTGCTGCAGATCATGAAGGTGCGCGGATTGGCGCAGTTGCAGGGCGACTACCTGGTGCGGGTGGAGAGCAAGGTGATCAGCATCAACGAATTGCGCCAGCGGCTCAATGCCCACCTCAGCCGCCTCACCCGCCTGCTGGCCGCCTTCGCCAGCGACAGCGCCCTGCGCGACCAACACGACAAGGTCAGCAGCTTCATCACCGAGCTTGACAGCCGCCAGCAGATTGACGACCAGGCGCTCAACCGCCGCGAGATCACCTTGAACAGCTACGTCGGCATCCTCGACAACTGGCGGCGCAACAAGCAGGATGAGCTATACCGCAACCTGCGCCTGGTGCGCCCCGCGGAAGGGCCGAGCGACACGGAACGGGCCGCGATTGCTCGCCCCTACGCTGGCCCGTTGGTGGGGCAGATTGAACCGCTACGTGAACGCGCCGCCGCCGAGGTGGAGCGCAGCAGCACGGAACTGGCGACCCTGGTGGCCGACTACCGCCGCTTGCAGCAAATGGTGCCGAAGCTGGATCTGGGCAGCCCGCCCCTCGATGATGAGACCCTGATTGCCGCGCAGCAGGCGTTTGAAGCGCTCAGGCGGGCGAAGGAGAAGAGCGACACCGACGTGGACTATGCCCGTCGCCGCATCAGCGAGTGGCGCGAGGTCAGCAGCCTGATGAGCCACGCCGACGACGTGCAGCGCGAGGTCGAGGCCGAGGGCGCTGGCGGCAAGCCCGCCGCCATTGCCTACCAGGATTGGGAACGCAAGGTGCGGGAGCAACTCAGCGTCAACAAGCTGGCCGCCTTTGCCGCTGCCGCCGATTGGCGCAACGACCTCAGCCGCGTCAAGCAGAGTCTGGCCCAGGTGCGCGAAACTGCTAGCAACGATTTCAACGAAATGCAGGCCGCCTACCGCGATGTTCTACGCAAGGCGGGTGTGCCATCCGAGCAGATGCCTATTACCACCGAATACAATTCGCGCAACCCCGACAATAGCCGCAGTCGCCTTCGTGCAGATGTGTTGGAGGGCTGGAAGCGATTGGTCGCCCAGCTTGCCCGCCACAATCAGGAGCTTAATGACGATGTGCAGCGCATCCGCACCGCGCTCGACCGCGAGATGGAGTCGCACAGCCGCGCCGAGTTGCAAGCCCGCTGCGATGATCTCAGCCAGCAACTCGATGCTACCCGCGCCCCCATCGCCGACCTGGTTGCCGCCGAGCAGCCGATCAGCGCGGGTCCAGCTGCGTTTGCTGCGCTGCTAGAGCCGATGCTAGCAACCAAAGCGGCGCTGATTCGCATCAAGAGCGGGGTGGCCGAGGCGCAGAGCAGCTTCAGCCGCCACGCCCCCAGCGACTCGGCCCGCAACACCTACCATCGCATCCGTGAACAAGCGCCCGACGAGAGCCGTTACGTTGATGCCGCAGCAGTGATGAGCGGGCAGGAAGGCGCAAAGGGGCAATTCTGGCAGGACGTGGGCGAGTTGCAGGACAAACAGCTGATCAGGGTCAAGATTCAGGACATCACCAGTGGCTAGCCCAACCATTCGCCCAGCAAGCGAAGCCGACCTCGCGGCGATCAAGCGCATTGCCGATGGTTGCAAGCGAGAGATCGGCTTTATCTCAAGGGGTATGTTGCGTAGTGCGATGGAGCGCGGTGAACTGCTGGTCGCTGCGTGCAGTGATGAGGGCGGATGGGAAAAGGGCGAACCACGGTTCGCCCCTACAGATAACAAGACCGATTTGCCGCTACCGCCAGAGATAGTCGGCTTTGTGGACTTCCACCGCCGCCGCGATGGACAGATTACCATCTATGGCATTGTGGTCGCAGTGGAGCAGCGCGGCCATGGCATCGGGCGGGCATTGGTCGCCGCGCTGGTCGCGCCGCCGCTGCCCGCCCGCCTCGCGCTGAAGTGTCCCACCGACAATGCGGCCAACGGCTTCTATCACAACATCGGCTTCCAGTGCGTGGGGGTGGAGCAGCCAACCCGCCGCCGCCCGCTCAACCTGTGGGCGCTGGAAGGGGCGCAACTGGCGACGCTGGGTATCAGTTATGAAGGAGTTACAGGATGAACAGCTACGATGTCTATCTGGAAATCGGGCCTAAAGGTGTGGCGATGGCGCACGTGCTGACCCTGGTGGGCTGCTTCACCAAAGCCAACAGCAGCGAAGCAGCGCTCGATGCCGTGCCGCAGGCGATCTGGGATTACTGGGCCTGGCTGCGTCAGCATGGCGAGATGTTGGCCGAGCCGGAGGGAACCACCATGCGGGTGGCCGAGATCAGCGAAGGGCTGGGGCCGTTTCAGCAGGGCGATAAGGCCGCGCTATTCGCGCCAGAGCGTGAGCCAATCGGCGTGGCGGAGATGGAAACCTACCTGCGCCGCTGGGGTTTTGCGCGGGCCGACCTGCTTACCCTCACCCCCAATGTATCCGACTACCTGCTCGACTGGCAGGCGAAGGAGGGCGAGATGAGCATCCGCCAGATCCTCCGTCATGTGGGCAATACCAACGAGTGGTACGTTTCGCGGCTGGTAGACCCGGCTACATTGCCATCCCAGTGGCAGGGTGATGCCCAGCTCCAAATCTTCCGCTTCCTGGCAATGGAGCAACGCACTGTGACCGAGCGGATGCATAAGTTGACGGCACAAGAGCGAGCACAAGTTACCTACCCGACAAAGTTGACTGACCACCCCGATGAGCCGTGGACTGCCCGTAAGGCGCTGCGGCGGATGATCGAACACGAGCGCGAACACACCGCGCAAATACTGCAGGTGTTGGCGCAGACCATAAAGCGGGCGGGAGATAAATAAGCAAGCAGCAAATATTTCGCTTAACCACACTTTAACACCCTCTTAACCACAGCATAACATCCTGATAAATACTCCCCCTTAGACTAAGGCGGGCAGCATCTGGTTGGCTGCCTTTGGGCATTAGTCATAATACAAAGGGAGGAAAGGTCTATGCGGAAGGTTAGAATTGCGGCGCTGGTGGCGATCATCGCTACGCTTGCGCTGGTGATGCAGTCATTTCCGGTTAGTTACGCGCAGACTGCGGACGTATGCACGCCCGCGAACTTGAATGCGCCTACCCCAGTGGGTACGCCCACCCCGGCGGGTACGGCTACGCCCGTGCCAGGGCCGTTGGTGGTCAGCGCGGCAACCGGCACGCCCAAGCACGCGCTGGTGCTGTTCCTCGATGGCGGTCACCCTGAGCTTTACACCCCTCAGAACGCCCCCAACATCAATGCTCTTGCCAAGATTGGCACCAGCTACACTGCAGCGCAGGCCAGCTTCCCTACCGACTCGCTGTCCAACATCGTCGGCACTTTCACCGGCGCTACCTTTGCCCAATCGGGTATCATCTACGACTACTTCTACGATCGCAAGCTCGGCGGCCACGTCCGCGCTGACGAGATCCAGGAGCTACCCGCTGGCGTGAAGCTGACCGACCTGATCCGCGTACCCACTCTGTTCCAGGCGGCCAAGGCCAAGGGGCTACGCACCGCCTTTATCTCCAAGCATCCTTCCTACTGCATTCTCAATGGCCCCACCGCAGGCGGCCAGGGCATTGACGACTTCAGAGCGCCGGAGATTGCCGCCTGGCAGGGTTCGCAAAGCACCTACGACCAGATGACCTTCGACCTGCTCCGCAGCCAAATCAAGAGCGCCAACCCACCCGACATCATGGGCCTGTACATCCTTGCCCCCAGCGGCGCGCAGAAGAAGCTCGGTCAGGGTATCACTTCCACCCAGACCCTCAAGGCGATCAAGCTCGAAGACGACGAAATCGGCCAGACTGTCACCGCACTCAAGGATGCCGGTATGTACAACGATACCGTTATCATCATCACTGCCGACCACGGCAACACCCCTACCCCCACCAATGTCAAGGAAAGCGCAATCAAGGAATTCCTAGCCGCCAACAATATGCCCTTGCTGCAAGACAGCCACGACGACCTATATATGGTTTACCTCAAGGATAGCAGCCAGTCCCAGGCGGCCATGGATCTGTTGAGCAAGCCAGAGAACAAGACCAAGTTCGGCGTTGATCACTTCCTCACCCCCAACGACCTGAAGAATCTGGGCGCGAACCCTGCCGACCGCACCCCCGATTTCATCGTCATCCCCACTGAAGGTGTGGTTTACTCCGACAATCCCAAGGGGGGGGAGCATGGTGGCATCAGCCAGGCTGACTTGAACATCCCGCTGATCATCAGCGGCCCCGGTATCAAGCAGGGGGTGGTACTCAATGACCCGGTGAAGCTGCAGCAGGTTGCCACCACCCTCGTGCAGTTGCTCGGCCTGAATATGCCCAGCGCAACATTCCCGGCGCTTACCGGCGCGATGAGCAGCAGCCCGGCGGCTGGCACAACCCCAACCGCCATGGCAGCGGACGCAACACCTACCGCAGCGATGGCAATGACCAGCACTGCAACGATGGCGGGTGAAACCCCCACCGCCGCAATAGCACAACCCACCGCGATGGCGCAACCCACCGCGATGATGCAGCCTACCGCGATGATGCAGCCTACCGCGATGGCGCAACCCACCGCGATGGCGCAACCCACCGCGATGATGCAGCCTACCGCGATGAGCGGTGGCAACACTCCTAACCTGCCACACACCGGCAACGCTAGCGACTTCATCTGGCTGCTGCTGGTCGCCCTACTGGCCCTGGCCGGTGGCTTCGCCGCCCGTCGCGCCAACAAGGTATCGCGCTAACGACCTCACCCCAACCATCCCCGATGCTGAGGGTGGAGTAGAAACAAGGGCCGCCCCGCATTTGACGAAAACTCGTCAGATTCGGGGCGGTTTGGCGCTTGACTCTCACGTTACGTGATGCTTTATACTGCTCTCAGCTTGCAAGCAATGATGTTGTACTCCTCCCCCGCCTGGGGAGGCGACACATACTCCTCCCTCGCTGGGGGAGGCGACACATACTCCTCCCCCGCCGGGGGAGGTTGGGAGGGGGTTAGCGGCTAATGCTCAAAATCGGCGAGTTCGCCCACCTCAGCGGCGTGTCAATTCGGCTGCTGCGCTACTACGATGAAATTGGGTTGCTCAAACCCAGCCAGATTGATCGGCACACTAGCTACCGCTCCTACGCGCTGGACCAATTGCCGCGCCTCAACCGCATCCTGGCATTGAAAGATCTCGGTCTATCGTTGGAGCAGATTGCAAAACTGCTGGACGAGCAGTTGCCCGCCAACTACATTCGCGGGATGCTGCGGCTGAAGCAGGCCGAGCTGCAGCAGCGGGTCGAAGAGGAGCAAGCGCGGCTGAAGCGGGTCGCGCAGCGGCTACACCAGATCGAGCAGGAGGGTAGGATGCCGAAGTACGACATGGTGATCAAGCGGGTCGAACCGCAGTTGGTGGCTGGCATCCGCGAACCGATCGCCAGCTTCCCTGAAGTAAGCAGGCTGATTGATGAGGTAATGCAGTATGTCGCGCCCTACGGTGGCCTGGGCTACGATGCCGCCATCTGGCACGACATCGAACGTCCCGACGGCAGCATCGACGCGGATGGGTTGGCCTTCATAGACAAGCCGATACCGGCCAGCGGGCGTATCAATGTATACGAACTGCCTGCCGTAGAGACGATGGCTGCCACCATCCACCACGGCAGCTACAACAATCTCAGTCAGGCTTATGCCGCCATCCTGGGCTGGATCGAAGCGAATGGCTATCGCATGACCGGCCCCAGCCGCGAACTCTACCTTGAGGGTGGCGCAACGCAGGACGACGAGTCGTTCGTCACCGAGATCCAGTTTCCAGTAGAGAAGACCACACTGTAGGGGCGGGTTGCACTCGCCCAAAGATGAAAGGAGCAAGACAATGAGCTTCCACTATATCGGCAACGGTTCGTACTGCTACGCCAACTCCACCGCAATGGCGCTTGCGGCAACTGGTAAGGATTACGACCCTGCCTACATCGAGTGCCTCACCACGGTTGGCATCGGCGCAACATCATTCGGCGCACCCGACCAAACTATGACCTTCTTCAGTTCAACGCTACCCAACCAGGGCATCAGCATTGCCTTGACCAATCTCGGCTACGAGTGCGAACACTACTGCCAACCGAAGCAGAGCGCCGACCCTGATCTGGCATTCACCCAACTGCGCCAGTTGCTGCAGCATGGCTCGGTCATCATCGGGCCGATGGATATGGGATACCTGCTCTACCATCATAATTATGCCGACCTCTATGGCGCTGACCACTACGTTTGCGTCTACGCCATCGACGGCGATAAGGTGCGGATACAAGACTCGCAGTGGTATCCCTACGCCAGCCTCAGCATCGCAGAGTTCACCAGAGCGTGGCAGGCGACCGCGATTGAATACGTGAGCGACTCGTACCAGATGTGGGGCAATCTGCGCCAGGTCCGCCAACCGTCCGCAGACGAGGTGTATGAGGCAACTGAAGCGCAGATTCGGGCGGCTGTGGCCCGGCAACAGGGAGACAAGGAGCCGGGGCAGGTGGAGGTTGGTTCAGCCGCGATGCGGGCGATTGCTAACCAGGTAAAGGATGGCGTTCCTGACTACCTGAAGGGCCAGCTCACTTACTTCCTGCTACCGCTGGGGGCAAAGCGTTGCTCCGACTATGCCAACTTCTACGCGCCCTATAATGCCGAGCGGGCCACGCTGAAGAACGCGCAGGGCCAGGCCTTCGGTGACTCCTATGTGGCGATGATGCGCGGCGACTATGCGGCGATGGCTGAGGCGCTGCACCGTGCAGCAGATTTGGAGCAGCAGTTTCAGGCAGCTACAATCAGTGAGCCGCTGGCTGTAGGGGTGTAAACTAAGGTAGCCAAGTTGGTTCAGGCAACATCCAAACATCGTGCTGCACTAGGAGGCATCCCATCCTCTACTTGTGCGGCGCTTCCTGAAACACGTGCCGGTTGTTGAGCGGCTGAGTAGGGCGGCTGTTGTTGGCAAAGATGCTGCGAAAGCGATCCACCTGCGCCTGCGACACTTCCACCGGGCTCATCATCATCAGCCAGCGCACCCCTTCGGAGCAGGGCGGGGTGGTAAGTGAACCGTCGTAGCGGATGGTGCGGCGGTCGGCGGGCAGCAGGTCTATAGGGCTGAAGGCAACATTCAGCGGGCGCTCGGCACCCTCGTAGGCGGGCAGTCGCTGCCACAGCGTTTCCAGCGTTGGGTTGGCCGCACCAACGGTGAAGAACACGCCGACTACCGCCAGCCGCTGGTTTGCGTCGCGGTGAACCAGGTGCAACTCCATGGCCGTGTGCTGGCCGTTGACGCTGTGTTCGCTGGGGGTGTGGAAGTGGAACTGCGTTAGCTGGTACTCGTCGCTGCCCACGCTGATGCTGCTCGGCGCAGTGCAGTCAACCTGGATGGTGTGGCCGTTGTTGATGATGGTGGGGTTGCACGGCTGGTAGTTGAAGGTCAGCGGGTCGAGGCGGGCGGCTTCGGTGGTGGTGAAGTCAATCGGCGATTGCGCCCGGCCATCCTTGCAGGGGGCGAACTCGCGGCTTAGTGCGCCCCAGTGTTCCGGCCCAGTGCTGCCAGAGTAATCCCAGTGCGCGGTGTCATGCTGCATACATCCTCCTCTTTTATACCAAATAGCTTCGGTGAGCATTTACATTAGGCCAGGGCGAACAACGGTTCGCCCCTACAGACCAGGGCGGGCCACCGCCCGCCCCTACGATTTACCGCATAACCTTGCTGGAGTTGGTATTACAAATGCTCGGCCCGCAGCTTCTCGAACTCGGCCTCGAACTCGGCGATCATGCGCTGCTTGTCGGTTTCTGGTTGGAAGCTGTAGCGCACCGCGTTGAGGCTGATTTGGGCTAGCTGGTCGGCGCTGAAGCCGAAGTGCTGCGCGGCCAGCAAGTATTCGTCGGTCAGGGTGGTGTTGAACATCGCGGGGTCGTCACTATTGAGCGTGACCGGCACGCCAGCGGCAAACAGGGTGCGGATGGGATGATCGGCCAGCTTGTCCACCACGCGGGTGCAGACGTTCGAGGTGGGACAGATCTCCAGGGCAATGCCGTGCTGCTTCAGATATTCCATTAGCGCAGGGTCTTCCGCCGCATGGATGCCGTGACCGATACGCTCGGCGTGTAGCAGGCGGATGGCTTGCCAGATGCTCTCCGGGCCAGCGTATTCGCCCTGGTGGGGGATACAGTGCAGGCCATCCTTACGGCCCATCGCAAAGGCAGTGGCGAACTCGGCGGGCGGGCCGTCCGGCTCGAATCCGCCCAGGCCGAGTGCAACCACGCCCCGATCCTGCGCCGCAGCCGCCCACTGCTCAGTGGTGAGGGTGAGTTCCGGGTCGCGGGCGCGGTCAGCGTCGTTGATCCAGCGCATAATCACGCCAAACTCCTGCTGCGCCCGATCCGCGCCCAGGTTGATTGCCGCCAACAAATCATCATAGCTGATACCGAGGCGCTCGACCGTAGTGGTCGGCGTGAACGTCACTTCCATATAGCGGGTGTGCTGCTCCGCCGCCTCCTTGCCCAGTTCGTAGGTAATCAGGGTGAAGTCGGCAGCGGTCTGCAGCGCCTTGTTGATTACGTACCAGACCTCGATGAAGTGGGCGAAATCGGTGAAGCGGTAATACTCGCGCAACCCTGCCTCATCGCTAAACGGCAGTTCAACCCCATTACGCTGCGCCAGTTGCAGCAGCGTGTGCGGGCGGATGCTGCCCTCGAGGTGAATATGCAACTCTGCCTTGGGCATGGCACGGATGAAGGATTCTAGCGACATTGCTACCCCCTTTGGGAGTTTTGAGTTTTGAGTTTTGAGTTATGTTCTTGCCCTGTGTAGGGGCGCAGATTTATCGCGCCCTGGCGAACGAGCTACCTGGCTATCCAACTGAACGCTAAATTGGCAGCAAGCCCTCGGTTAGTTGCGCCAGCATCGCGGTGGGCCGCAGGCTTTCGTCAACGTTGGCGAAGCCGGGAAAGCCGCCCCATTGGAAGCTGCGACGAAGGTAGTTGACGAATGTTTCAGATGGCTCACGTCCATTTTCGTGAATCACCAAGCCATCGATAGCGGAATCGGGTATTGGAACTTCATCAATGCCACCCCCACTGAATCCAGATCTGTCATTTTGATGTGGTGAAATGAAAAGGAGCAAAGGGTATTGCCGTTCATTCAAGGTGAACTGCCCTTGTATGCCCTTCACCATAAGCGGCTCTGTCTGAACGGCTTTCTTGCTTGATTCTGATCTGTATTTGTAATAAAGGCTTGAATGATACAGTTCGTCGTAACTTCCAAGAGCGTAGCCACAAACTACCCAGTTTGGGTGACTACCTATTAGGTTTACCTCGCCAACCAGCTCGTACCACACCCTCATTGATAGTGGAATAGATCCTGCGATTAGCTGCTCTAGCCTGTTAATTTGCTCAACAGCGTCAGAAAGAGCGGGAACATACACTTGCGTACTCTCCTCAATAAAAGTGTAGCCACTCTCCCTCAGCCTCGCCACAATCGTCTCAACATTGTAGCGCGCCCGCCGCATCGTCTCGCGTGCCACCGCCAGCGCATCGTCGTACAGTGGCTCTTCGCGCACCGCTGCGCCGAGGGCGAGTAGCTCATCCCACACTTGCTCATGTTCGCCTGCCAGATAAC
>JANXYP010000310.1 GCA_025355955.1 Chloroflexota bacterium | reverse complement strand
AATTGGGCGGCCTGCCTCCTCATCCAGCCCAAGGGCGCTGGCAACAACCTTGGGTACGAGTTCAGGGTTGGTGATTGGGGCCAGCTCGACAAACCAGACCCCATCAGCATATCGATCCACCAACTCTGCGGCAACTTGTAGCGATAGCCTGGTCTTGCCCGCCCCACCCGTGCCGATGAGGGTGAGCAGGCGGTGACTTGAGGCCATGCTGCGTAGCTCGGCCATCTCTTGTTCACGCCCTACGAAGGAGGTTAGCTGCGCGGGCAGGTTGTTGGGCAGGTTATCCAGAGTGTGGAGTGGCGGAAAGTCTGCAGCAAGTGGGGCTGCGACAAGCTGGTAGATGTGCTGAGGCAGGGCCAGGTCGGTAAGGAGGTGTCGCCCAAGGTCCCGCAGGCTGGTACCGGGAGGTAGCTGACTCTGCACCAGGGCAGCCGCTTCCTGCGAGAGTAGCACTTGACCAGGATGCCCTGCCCCGGCCAGGCGGGCAGCATGGTCTACCGCCTGTCCTTCGTAGTGACCCCCGTCTTGTTCGGCGGGGCCACTGTGCAGGGCGATGCAGATACCGGGATGCAGCATCTCCTTACCATCTTGAGTTATAAGCTCTCGCTGCACGGTGAGGGCGGCAGCAAGCGTGGCGGCGGTGGAAGCAAACGCAGCGTGCAGTGAGTTTCCCGCTACCTTGAACACCTTGCCACCTTCATCCTTGACTACCCGCACCAGGATGTCCTTCTGGCGCGGCCAACCCTCGGCCACCAGCGCCTGGGAGTCCGTCACCTGGTGGTGAGCTGCCCCCTGGGCAAAGAGGAAGGTGGTGAGGTTGTTTGCTGGTTCATTCATCAGTTAATGTTGGTGCTTTCAGGGCCTCGATGCCCTCGTTCTCTAGCCTGGAGGTATCTCCAGCCAGATAACTTATGGTATAGGGTATTCGAGCGTTAGCTAGTCGCGCAAGCGTAGATGTTGGCTTCAGTCAGTTGTGCTATCCTATGTAGAGGACTGGCCTGCCTGCCTGAAACGGCTAACCTACCTGGGTATAATTATAGACCAAAAGAGTGCGATTCCGCAAGGATTGAGGCTAAAATAGCTATAATTGATCAAGGTGGAAGCGCTGCCATCACTTTTGCCTGATTAGATGTACATGGCGGTATCGCCACGCATCTATAGGCAAAATACCAGTGTAGGGAAGTGCGCTGGCGAAGGCGTGGAGGGGTTGTGGAGGAGCGTGAAGGGGTACACGAAGCCGGTCCCCCAAACGTCTCCACTCTCCGCCAGCTCTGTGTACGTCGATGTTTCCCTTAACATTATATAGACCATTTGGTATAATAAGATTATGAACAATACACGTGAGCAGATTGTCGAAACTACCGCTATGCTGCTAGAGGCGCAAGGTTACCATGCCACTGGCCTAAGCCAGATCCTTAAAGAGAGCGGAGCGCCCAAAGGTTCGCTCTACTATTATTTTCCGGCAGGCAAAGAGGAATTGGCAGCTGAAGCCGTCGCTTATACCGCAAAGCTAACAGTAAACCGTACCAGCGAGGCCCTGGCGGAGGACAATGATCCTGCAGTTGCAATTCCGAACTTTATACGAACGATTGCTTATAATGTTGAGGCATCGGACTTCGCTGCGGGAGGCCCATTGATAACCGTGGCGCTAGAGTCGGTTACCTCCAGTGAGCGGCTCAATCTAGCCTGCCAGGATGCTTATAGGCGCTTGCAGGAGGTTTTTGCCGCCAAGCTGCGGGAGGGCGGTTATGCACCGGCGCAAGCTAGCCATCTAGCCAGCTTCGTCACGGCGGCAATCGAAGGTGGTACGCTTCTCAGCCGCACCGCCCATAGCAGCGCAGTGCTACGACAGATTGCCGACGACCTGGGCGTATTCATGCGCATCATGCCAAAGAGCTAGAATGCCTCAGCGGCACCGAGCAGCCCTATTGTGCCTATTGTATAGCGACTAGTCTATATAAATTGGTTAAGAGAGCCATAAATTGTGTGGAAGCAACGCCAAGAAAGGGCTACAGCGATGAGAGCGGTGCGTATAAATCAGCGGGGTGGGCCTGAGGTGATGATGTTGGAGGAAACAAGCACGCCAACTTCCGGGCCCGACCAGGTATTGATCAAGGTAAGTGTCATCAGCGCATCAGGCGATTGAAGCCGGACACACGCAGGGTCAGGTCACGCTTACCCTGTGAGCGGTCACAAACATCGCTGGGTGCTGTCGAGGAACAACAAGGAGTTAGAAAATGGCTAATAAGCAAGGCGTACAATCAGAGAATGCAATTATCCCTGGCCTCGCTCACAAACCCCCCAAGTGGCTAATGAGAGGCATAGTTAAATCAGATCAAGGGCTAGTTTCGCGCAACCTGCTCGATGGGTTGCTTCGAGGTGTTCCTCAATCAAGGCAAAGCGAGGCGCGCGCCCTGTATCGCGCCTGTGGCTACAATCCCGACCACCCTCACGCCTTCTACGCTGTAACCACCTTCATCTGCCTGGCCGAAGGGCTGGGCAAGCTACTCTTTCCCGGTCGCGATAGCGCCACCGCAAGGTTCGCGCTTGGTGAGTTGGTAGTGCGTGGCTATGTCAATACCGTACCGGGACGGTTGGCCGCTGCTCGGATGCCCAAGGGCAATATCATGGAGTCGCTACGCTACAGCATTTCGATGATTAGCCACGAGTTGTCAATGGTTCGCACCGAGCTAAGAGAGATGGCGGTAGGACGATGCGCCATTTTGATCAAGGGCTACCCCCTTGCTCCAGAGTTCATGCAAGGAGTGCTAGTCTACACATTTGGCCAGCTCGGTTGCCAGCAAACTATTTGTAACTGGGAGGCAAAGGACGAGTGTAATGTTATCTACGACCTACACTGGGCTAGCTTTGCCATGTCGGCATATCCTGACCATGGTTGGTGAAGACCAACCGCCGCAGACCTGTGCCTTAAGGCAGATGCGACCTTTAATGCGGAAGGTGGCGCGTAGGCCAACGTACAACGAAGCGCATATCGCAGCGGCAAGGTTACCTGTGCCAAGACCAGTGGGTATCATTATATAGACCGCACTCGGTACTAGCTGCCCCGTCTCCATCCTCCACCCTTAGTCTTGCCAGCAGACATTGAATCTGAGTTCAAAATCAGCTAGAAAGGCGGCCTACGAGCCGTTGGTGAGAATTAAGTGTCGTAAAACGGGCGATATAAGTGAATGTATTCGGCCCAATGTGTCGTAAAACGGACGATATAAATGTACGCTTTCGGCCCTGTGTGTCGTAAAGCGGGCGATATAAGTGACGCATTTGGCCAATGCGGCGCAGATTTCAAGGTATTAAACAAGAACACGCATTATGTTGACAAACATAGCCAGATATGTTATAATATCTACATGAAACTCAGTCAATATGCCAAGAAACAGGGTATCAGTTATAAGACAGCGTGGCGTATGTGGCAACGCGGCGAACTAAA
>JANXYP010000309.1 GCA_025355955.1 Chloroflexota bacterium | reverse complement strand
AATTGGGCGGCCTGCCTCCTCATCCAGCCCAAGGGCGCTGGCAACAACCTTGGGTACGAGTTCAGGGTTGGTGATTGGGGCCAGCTCGACAAACCAGACCCCATCAGCATATCGATCCACCAACTCTGCGGCAACTTGTAGTGATAGCCTGGTCTTGCCCGCCCCACCCGTGCCGATGAGGGTGAGCAGACGGTGACCAGAAGCGATAGTCCGCAGCTCGGCCATCTCTTGTTCACGCCCCACGAAGGAGGTTAGCTGCGGGGGTAGGTTGTTGGGCAGGTTATCCAGGGTGTGGAGTGGCGGAAAGTCTGCAGCAAGTGGGGCTGCGACAAGCTGGTAGATGTGCTGAGGCAGGGCCAGGTCGGTAAGGAGGTGTCGCCCAAGGTCCCGTAGGCTGGTACCGGGAGGTAGCTGGCTCTGCACTAGGGCAGCCGCTCCCTGCGAGAGTAGCACCTGACCAGGGTGCCCTACTGTTACCAGGCGGGCAGCACGGTCTACCGGTTGTCCCTCGTAGTGATCCCCGTCGAACAAGACAGGGCCACTGTGCAGGGCGATACAGACACCGGGATGCAGCATCTCCTCACCATCTTGAGTTATAAGCTCTCGCTGCGCGGTGAGGGCGGCAGCAAGTGCGGCAGTGGTGGAAGCAAACGCAGCGTGCAGTGAGTTTCCCGCTACCTTGAACACCTTGCCATCCCCCTCAATGACTGCCCGCACCAGGATGTCGATCTGGCGCGGCCAACCCTCGGCTACCAGCGCCTGGGAGTCTGTCACCTGGCGGTGAGCTGCCCCCTGGGCAAAGAGGAAGGTGGTGAGGTTGTTTGCTGGTTTATTCATCAGTTAATGTTAGTGCTTTCAGGGCCTCGATGCCCTTGGTCGCTAGCTTGGAGGCCTCTCCAGCCAGATAATTTTGGTATAGGGTATTCGAGCGTTAGCTTGACGTGCAAGCGTAGATGCTGACTTCTGTCAAGAATTGCCTGGTCGTCGTCAGAGACAAGGATATGTTGGGCATTTTAGCTTTCCTGATGCAGAGGTTTGTTGAATGCAAGATACGCCAAGGTTTGAAGAGTACAGCAGCAATAAAGAACAGCCAGAGGGTCACTTCCTGGTGTTCATTATACCACATCTCTGGCGTAAAGTGGCCGCTCCTAGGACGGTAGACTCGCTTAACTCACGGCTTGAGCGGGAGCCTGCAGAATGTACGTATGGGTTACGACCACAGAGGGAGGCAGCATGGTGGAGCAGCCAGGCAGGGCAGATGGCACTATAATTGCTATATAGCCCACGAGTCAATTGGGAACCAGAGGTTTAACCCAGAGAGGCAGACACAAGGTACTATGCATAATAGGCAAGTTGGTGGCGAACTCACAGGAAGCGCATCATCCTTTAATGACGATGAACTCATCCAACGAAAGCGGTTCAGTTACGCCTTCTTTATCGTCAAACTCGTCTATACTACTATCGTGTTGCTGGTGGCAGTTAGGACCTACTTGATCACCCCGGTCCAGGATCGAGCGCTAATCGTTATGCTTGCCGCACTCGGCCTCACCGCTGCGGTGTTCTGTTTGGTCCTACTGCGCTACAACTTTATAACGCTCGCCAACGCGCTTATCTTTGCCCTCGATATTATCATTGCTCTTTCATGGGCCCACCTTAGTGGTGGCACTGCGGGCGGTGTACCTATTTTCCTCTTCTCCGTCTTTGCCGCCCAGGCATTCCTCTTGCCGCGTCGTCTCTATCTTACCATTGGCATAGCGGGAATACTGGCCTATAGCGTCCTCACCATCCTCGAACTCAGTGGAAAGCTAGTGGTAAATAGTAGCAGCGACACAAGCACCTATCTCTTCAATTACTTTCTCAGCTTCCTCTCCTTGCTAGCAATTGCCACCTACTTCAGCAGCAGTCTACAAAGCGTGGTCACCAGGCTACGCCAACAAAAGCAGGTGCTGGACATTGCCAACTCCAGCCTGGTTGATCAGCAGCGCACCCGCGAACTTGTCAGCGACGAAGTAATTACTGCTGCTTCAAGCCTGGCCAGTCGCGCTACCGACGGGGTTACAAGGGCAGGGCGGGCGGCTTCGGCAGTTAATCACTCCAAATCGGTGGTCGAAGAACTAAGTGAGGTGGCAGGACAAATCGCCGTTTCTGCCCAGCAGGTAAGTAGCGCAGCCGACCACACTCTGAACGAGGTTGCCAGTGTCCGTCGCAGTGTTGAAATGGGAGTGGCAGGTATAACCCGCGTCCTCGAACAGGTAAGCGCCATTGCCGGAGTTGCCCAGCAGCTAGAAGAGCGCTCCCGTAATTTGAACGACATTGTGGAGAGCATTGAAAGCATCGCGGCAGATACTCACCTGCTAGCGCTCAATGCAACAATTGAGGCAGTCAGCGCGGGAGAATACGGTAATCGCTTTGCCGTGATTGCCGCTGAAGTACAGGCGCTCGCCAGTTCGTCAAACCAGGCCACTGAACAGGTGCGTATGATACTAGGCGAGCTAGAGGAAGGCATAAACTCAGTAGCGCAGGCAACCAGGCAGGGAGTGGAGGTAGCCGAACGGGGCGCGAAGGAGATAGCAACAATAGGGGGAGCAATGAAGCGGATAGAGGAGTTGAGCCGGGAGACGGCAGGGCTTGCGGGGCTTATCACCCTTACAACCACACAGCAGAGGGAGGATGCCCAGCAGGCTGCGACACAGATGCAGTCAGTTCTCGAGCTAGCCGCAGAGGAGGCCGAGGGATCTCGCTTTGGGGCGGATGCAGCGGTGAAGTTGCGTGAGGTGGCGGCTCGTTTGAACATCATGGTAGCTGAGGATAATGGCGCAGCAGAGGTGGTAATTAGTTGAAGAGTGGGGCAGACACTTGCTGGCAAAGGGATTTGCAGCAAGAGCGAGGGGATCGAAGCCAAGTGAGCGTCAACCAGAGGTGTAAAAGCTAGATTGTGCGGCAGCATAGAGCGACCACATGGTCCTATTTTTTGGTATCTCACGCGAAACGCACCAATCCAGCCAAGATTGCCCACAAGAGCAACGCGAACAGCAGAACAACCACCACCAACACCAACCAGAAGCGGGCCGTGCGTGAGCGAACCTCGCTGAGACTTAGCATTCGGGTTGGTAGGGTCGGGCCTTTGATGTGGTCGGCAGAGCGGGGAACAATTACCCTCGGAGCCAGGGCGCGTGGAGCAAGGCGACGAGTGGCACTAGCGCTACTAACCATTTGAGGCGTGGATGATACAAGTTGGGGCGCAGTGGTCGAGGCTGGTGGTGGGAACTGAGTATCACTGTCCACCTGGCGTATATCAGCCAAATCCTTGCCTGCTGGGTGCTGATTGGGAGCAGTACGGTGAGTGCGGATTAGCTGCTCGGTGTACCAGGGGATGAAGAAATCGCGCACAGAGGAAGCAAATACGGCCATGTCAGGGTAACGGTCAGCGGGTTTCTTGCTGATGGCGGTGCTAACGATACTAAACAGGGCTGGCGGTAGCTTGGCCCTTAGCTCATGAAGCTCTGGCAGTGCCGTGAGTAGTTGCTGCTGTACCAGGCTGGTGCTACCACCATTATAAGCAGGGCGACCAGCCAGCATCTGGTAGAAAATGAGGCCGAGGGCGTACATATCGGAAGCAGCGGTGGCGAGACCGCCACGCACAAGTTCAGGGGCGAGGTACGCAGGGTTGCCGTAGAGCGCAATGATGTCGAGTAGCGGACTGGGCTGATCCGCGACAATCGGTGCGGCCAGGCCAAAGTCGGTGAGCCGCACTGTGCCGCTGGGCGGAACGAGGATATTGCTTGGCTTCAGGTTGCCGTGTGCCATGCCCTGCGTATGGCTGTAAGCCAGAGCATCGGCGGCAGTGACTACCACACGGCACGCTTCCTCGATACTAAAGGGTGCGGCAGAAGCAAGCAGTTGAGACAGACTAGGTGTGGGGATATACTCGCTGACGATATATGTCTGTTCGCCTACACTCCCTATCTGGTACACACGCACGATGCCTGGATGCTCTAGCAAGTTAGATCGAGCAATCGCGCTTCGCAGCCGCTCAACAAGGGGGCGGTTGTGGTTAGCTACTTGATGCAATAGTTTGAGCGCAACGCCTGTGCCGATCTCTTTATCCTGCGCGTGCCAGGTGACACCCAGGTTACCTGAACCCAGGCGGCTAAGAAGCTGCCATTGCCCGATTGATGCGCCCTGCTCCATCCTTCTTCTACCCTTCTGCCATCTTTACCCCTTAACTTTAATAGCTGTGGTGATCGGACACGTGACTTATTTTGCATAGCGTCATTATAGCACGACGGAGGTAGCAGGAAAACAACCGTTGAACATCATCGTACTCTAACCTCAGAATATAAACAGGCTGGGAACTACAGCTGAGGGGACGTTGGGAAGAGCGCGATAGGTCAGAGTGTCGGGCAACAGAAGCGCGGTCATAGCTGGGTGAAGTAACCAGAGAAAGGGTCGGGTGAGCAGGTAGGAGAGCTAGGAGCAATCCTTGTAATACCAATTAGCCGTGGTGCCGCTATAATTTCTGTAGGGGTGAACCGTTGTTCGCTCTGGCCCAATTTATACTATCTGCTCGGCTAATTGGTACAACTTGCGGTGAGGTGGAGCGCAGGCGGGCGCGAAGGTGGCGCGGAGGGGTTGCAGAGATGCGTGAAGGCGGGTGCGAGGTGGGCGCGAAGCAGGTGCAAAGCCCAAGTGCAGCCAGCGGCGCTGCAAAATGCGCGAAGGTATCTGGGGGCGAGAGGGGAGGCGCGGATAGAGGGCGAGGCGCGAAAGTTGGATGCCACCATCAGCATCAGCTCCTGCATGGACATCTAGCATTGCAATTTGTAACATTCTCTTAACTCCCTTTTAACACTTACCTAGTTAGCTGGTAGCAATGTTATGATATACTAGCACAAAGAGGCCGATGGTTGGGCAAAGAATATTGCCCTCGCACCAGAATAAAATGCACAGTTTGTGAGGAATAGAGCGATGCACAAATATGAACCAAGAAGCGCCACAGGCCAGGATAACTGGGCTACTCCCGCCATCAACGGATCGGCCAGCATCCCCGGGCCTGGTGGCCCACCACTCCTTGGTTGGCAGATGCAGCTGCTACGCTTGCTGAGAGATCCCATGATGGGAATGCTGAAGCTGCAGCGGCAATACGGCGATATTGTCGCTCTCGGCCGTAGCGCTTCCGCTCCGGTGCTGATATTCTCCCCTGAAAACGTGCGCCAGTTGCTGACCGACACCGAACTCTTCTACAGTTTTGATGCCAACAGTAGCAGCGCGCTGATCAAGATGCCATCTGACACTGCAGCTGCTCGGCTGCTGTCGGGGGTCGCTGGCATGAACGGCAGCACGCATACACAGCACCGTCGGATGCTGCTACCAGCCTTTCATCGCCAGTACGTGGACGCATTGCGCGATAGCCTCGTGGCTTGCATTGAGAATCACGTGGCCGGTTGGCAAGCCGGCCAGCGTCGCGATTTGGTTCATGATATGGTCGAACTCAGTCTGTCTATGGCCGTCAGTGGGCTGCTGGGTCTATCGCCAGAGAACGAAGGCAAACGTGTCTACACGCTCCTTCAAGACTGGGGTACCAGCGCCCTGTCCATACCCGTACATCTACTGCCCATCAAACTGCCCGGCCTGCCCTATAGCCATTTTCTGCGTCTCTCCGAGCGCCTGGAAACGGAATTGAAGGAGGTACTCAAGCGCAAGCAGGCTCAAGTGGAGACGGGTAGTGACCCGGCCGGGGGTGATGCCCTGTCCATTCTGCTTGCCGTGTATGGTACCGATGACGCAATGCATAATGCTGATGCCAACTCACATAGCGGCACTCTCAACCTGACCGAAACGCAGCTCCTGGGTCATGTGGCTACCCTCTTTAGCTCAGGCCACGAAACCACTGCCAGTGCGCTGACCTGGACGTTCTTTTTGCTGGCCCAGCATCCGCAGGTGCTAGCGGACCTGATTGATGAACTGGAAGGCAAGCTCCACGGGGCCACGCCCACCCTGGCACAACTGCACGAATTGCCGCTCTTGGACCATGTGATAAACGAGAGCCTACGCCTCTTCCCACCAGGGATGTGGATGGTACGCACCAGCACCCGCCCCTTTGAAATTGGCTCTTATCGCCTCCCGGCCCAGTCGCGCCTGATTTACAGTCCGGCAATGATACACCGTCGGGCAGAGCTTTATCCCGACCCGCATCGTTTCCTCCCGCACCGCTGGGAAACAATCACGCCGTCGCCCTATGAGTACCTGCCATTTGGCGCAGGGCCGCGTCGGTGTCTGGGAGCCACATTTGCCATGCTGGAGCTGCGGCTGGTCATCTCGCTAATCGTGCAGCGCTACCGGCTTGCAGTACCAGATGGCACCAGGGTGGAGCGAGGCGGGACGGTTCTCTCCCTCCCTCGTGGTGGGCTGCCAGTGATCATCCACAGCCAGGATCGCAAGTTTCGTGCAGGATACCTGCGGGGAAATATCTCCGACCTGCTAATATCGCCAGCAGCTGGCAATGAGTTGTAGCGTAAAGCAGGTATTTCACAGCGCTGGTAGCACAGGTGGAGCAAAGGGGAGTGGCAGGGCTGGTCGAGAGTTGATACACCAGCGTTCTTGCCAGTTAGCCACGGCTCCGGGTGTGCTTCACCAGCAGTGTTGTTGTCATGAGCTATCGTGGCAAGTACGTGTAGTTGGTGCGGTCGTAGGTAATCAACTCCTTGCCCTCGCGCGTTAGCACGCTGCCGACCAGCGACTTGTCTACCCCTGCCATCCCCTGTTTTGTAAGCTCGGCAGCGACCTCCTTAGCGGTGCGGGGTTTGCCATCAGCGAAGAGCTTGCGGCAGGCAGCCAGCACTGCATCACGGTTAAGGGCGGGTGCGCTATCAGTGTGGGTAGTCGGAGCTGGGGCGGCGAGCGCATCAGGGTTGGACAGCGCGTAGGTGTAAGCGTTGCGGTCGTAGCTGAAGCGGCCTTTACCCTCGATGGTGAGGACACTATTCACCAGCTTCTTGTCCACCCCAACCAGTCCCGCTTTGGTCAGCGCAGCGGCGATGTCGCGGGCGGTCATATGGCTACCTCCTGCTAGGAGGCGGGTAGTGTGGGCGAGGACATCGGCGCGGAGGGCATCGGGTTGGTCGGTCAATGGCTAACCTCTATCTCATTTGACGGTGTTAACAGTTCTGCAATTGTCTGCTACCCCATCTTGCTCGGCCCTACCAACCCTCACCAGCCTATCTATGTTGTAGAGGACGCAATGACAGTGCGGGGTTTGTGGGCTGAAGCCGATACGCTAGCTGTGGTAATGCACCCCAACCGCGAGGTGGTTGGCATAGCGGCCAAGTAGCCTCGTACTGATACTCAGCCAGCACCTACACACCTCGTTATTCGCGGTCTATTTACAGGCTGGGATTGTCGAACCAGCCGTCGAGAGTGAGAATCACCCAGTAGGTGATGTCTTCGGGCAGGTCTTTGACCGCTCTCAGGTTGCGCTCGAGCCGCCAGGGTCGGGTAGTGCGAGCACCATCAGCCTCATCGCCAATCACCCGCCCATCCCAGTCACCGCCAATCACGAACCAGTCCCACTTACCGAACTCGCGGGCGTGGCGATGTCCTCATCCACACAATCGGGGTCGAGGCAGTTAGCCTGGTGCGGGATCCAGAGCAGTTCCTGAGAGTAGGGAGCCATCAGCTCGGCCACCCTTGCGATTATAGCCTCATCCTGACCCGCCAGCTCAGGCTCGACCAGGACGATCAGAAATTGGTTCATCGCTTCGCGTTCTCCTTAGACCCTATTATAGCAGAGGCGCGGTCAGGAGGTGAGCACCTCATGGCGGAAGCAGCGGCCACGATCAGCATCGACTCTTGACCGCAAGCCATGGCTCCAGGTACCCCCATTAATGTTGTTGTTGGCGCAAGATAGTGGGGCTACCTGATTAGATGTAAGGGCGGCCATGCTTGCAAGTAATACCAATTAGCCGAGCAAATAGTATAAATTGGGCCAGGGCGAACAACGGTTCGCCCCTACAGAAATTATAGCGGCACCACGGCTAATTGGTATAACCTGGTGAGTAGCAGCGCAGATGGGTTGCAGAGGGAGCTACGGAGGTAGAGTGTAGATAGGTGCGAAGGTGAGCGAGGACGGATGCAAGGGTGAGCGAAGGGGAACGGGAACGTGGACGTGGAGGCGAGCACGAACTCAATCGAAGAGGATACAACAAGTACACGGGCGACAGCGCTGATCAAGAAGGTAGCGGAGAAGGAGGGTGGCAAGCAGGAGGTGGTGCAGCAGTGGCTGAAGCAGCTACGCGGCTTGTACAAGCTAGGCAAAGAAGTAGCCGCGAGTGGCGTGGGTGAAACCGAACGAGAGCGGCAGTTCCACGTGCTGATGAGCGCAGTGGTGCAGCTAGCGCGGCCATATGCCCAGCACAAAGGCCACCCTTTGCGGTCTACGAGTATGTTGCTGTTGTAGCACCGCGACGAATTGTTCGAGTATGTGCGGGTGGAGAGGTTGGCAGCCGACAACAACCTGGCGGAGCGCAGCGTGCGGCCATTGGCGGTGGCCCGCAAGATAAGTGGAGGTAGCCGCAGTGAGGA
>JANXYP010000293.1 GCA_025355955.1 Chloroflexota bacterium | reverse complement strand
ATTCCACAGCGGCATTGTCAGCGGCTTCGACGCAGCGGCCTGCACCGCACATGGGGCAGCTCCGCCTTGCTACCTGCCGGACATCCCGATTACTCGCGGCCAGTTGACCAAGCTGGTTGTCAACGCGGGCGGGTATTCGTTGCTTACGCCCACTGGCGGTATCCAGGACTTCACAGATGTGTCGCCCGGCTACGTGTTCTACGCCAGCATCGAGACCGCCTACCGTAATAGCATCATCAGCGGCTATCCCAATCATGCCTTCCTGCCCAACAACAACATCCGCCGCGATGAGATGGCCCAGATTGTGTACAAAGGTGTCATCAACCGACCGCATTGAGTGCTGAGTGCTGAGTGCTGAGTAAGTGTCTGAAAAGCCGTTCCGTTGTTCGTAGGGGCGAACAACGGTTCGCCCTTTCAGACACATTCTGAGTGTTGAGGGTTAAACACCGCCAGATGCGCTCTCCTTCAACACTGGGGCGGGATAGATACAACTATCGGCTGATGTGGCAAGCGCAGCACAGACGCTAAAATATAAGCAGGGTGTGCTACGCTTGCCTAAACATCTGTAGGGGCGAACCGTTGTTCGCCCTGGCCCAATTTGCACGCATACACAGACGATCGGAAACTTATACCTAGTAGACGATGAGACGGTGTATTTTACGTTGGGGCGAACCGTTGTTTGCCCTGGCCCAATTTGCACGCTAGACAGACGATCGGGAACTTATACCAAGTAGCCGAGGAGACGGTGTATTTTATGTTGGGGCGAACCGTTGTTCGCCCTGGCCCAATTTACTCCATCTCCAAACGTAATCGGTAATATTCTAAGGGTGGGCAGTCAACCCAGCCCCATCAGCAATCGCCCCTTGTGGGTGTCTCGCTAAACAGGAGGTGCCAGACCATGAGCTACCAAATTAACGCACCACGTGCCACCGGGCAGCAGCCCAGGCACAAAAACGGCATCAACCCACTAGCGACACTAACAAGGAGCAAACTTGGGCAAGAAACAGCGAGCGGCCCTACCGCAAGAGGAGGCTGCTATTGAAGAGAATAATCCAGCCACCGATACGCCGGATGCGCTAATCGAAGGGCTGGTAATCGAGGGCAATCGGGGCCAGTATCAGGTCGAAACTGCGGATGGTATCATCATCTGCACCCTGCGCGGCAAGCTGCGTAAGCAGTTGGAGTACCCGATTAGCCAGAACTGGCGACAGAACGTGCAGCGGCTGAAGATCAAGGCTCGCGATCCGCTATCAGTCGGCGATCGCGTGCGGTTGCTGCCCACCAATTCGGGCAATGGCGTAATCGAGCAGATCATCGCCAGCGCCAGCCACTCTTTCACCCGTGAGGACAGCAGAAAAGGCAAGGTGCGCTCAGTGGCGGGGCTTGATCAGGTGGTGGTAGTGTTCGCCACCCGCGACCCTGCTCCCCACCTGCGGATGCTGGATCGCTTCCTGGTGGTAGCCGAAGCGCAAGAGCTTGCCACCGTTATCTGCATCAACAAGGTCGACCTGGGAGTAGATGAGCATCTGGCAGCGCGGCTGAACGTCTACCGTGAGCTTGGCTATGCGGTTGCGCTAACCAGTGCGGACCGCGGCGCGGGGCTGGATGACCTACGCGGCCTGTTGGCGGGCCATATCTCCGCCTTCCTGGGCGGGTCGGGGGTGGGTAAATCCAGCCTGCTCAACGCGCTGCAGCCGGGCCTTAGCGAACGGATCAGTGAAGTCAGCGCCTCCACGCATAAGGGGAGACACACCACCACCGGCACGCGGCTGGTGCCGCTAGGTGGGACGGAAGGTGGCTACATCGCCGACACCGCCGGTATCCGCGCCCTGGCGCTGGGCGGGGTGGCAGCGGGGCGGCTGGCCTGGTGCTTCCGCGAGTTGCGCCCCTACCTGGGTCAGTGCGCCCTCGGCAACTGCACCCACTACAATGAGCCAGGCTGCGCCATCCGCGCCGCCGTCAGCCGCAAACAACTCGATGCCGAACGCTACGACAGCTACCGCCGGTTGTACCAGGAAGGCGGCGACGCGGCGGGCAAGTCGTGGCTCGATGCAGTCAGCAACGAAGATCACCGCCAGGACAAGCTGGCGTACACGCCCGGAGTCTAGGCAGTGGGAATAGCAATACACGATGATGGCCCACTCCGACAAGGAAGCGGGCCATCATCATATAACGATGAAATGACAAATCAACTTTAGGAGTTACGCATGATCCACTTAGGAATCAATGCTGATACGCTCGAAGCAGTGTCTTCGCACCATAAGGATATGTATTACTACAAGATCCTGCCACCATGAGGTACATGGCAATAGTATAGTGAAGTACGGCGAACCCTACTTGCCCGCCTCCACCAGTTCCTTATCAGGCTGCATCTCCGCACCCTGGGCGAACTCGTATAGCGGCGCGGTACCAATCGGTGCAATGCCAGAGTCCGGCAGCGCCTCCAGCAGATACAAGGTTCTGGTATCCAGCAAGGTATCCGCACAAAAGTTGCACGACAACTGCGGTACGTTATTAACAACGAGGAGCTGACCGTCGCGCTGACTTCCGGTATGCGCTCTTAGCTTCTCCTCATAATACCCTGGACACCAGCTGAACCGGCATTTAATCACAGGCATCTCACCATTACCAGCGTGGCCGTTGGTGCGGCTCTTTAGTGCGTTAGACTGCTTGGCACTCCAGAGCGGATACTCATACAAGGGAACGCTGCTAACTGGCTTCATCTGGGAGTCACGGAAGCAATCCAACCGCTGGGCAGTGTCCGCAGTGAAGAAGCTATCTCCACAAATGCGGCATACCATTGCCGGTACGTGGTCAATGATGATTACCCCCCCTGGATCATGGCTGGCACGGGCAATCAGCTTCTCCTCGTAGCTGCCTGGGCAGTCCTTAAAGTTACATTTCATCTCACTTACCTCTCTGTATCGGCGTAATCCAGTGCGGTGGTTTGGGTTCATAAACCGTGATGATCATCAGCGTGGATCTTACGCTGGTGCAAACCATATGTAGTGGCCGACTGTTAGTGGCTACCCCATAGACGAGGCAGCAAGATCCCCGGCGGGCATCAAAGTAATCTTCCAGCATTTGGCAGGTTGCCAACGCTTGCCGCATCTCATTAAATGAGATACTTTCGGCATCCATCTCATCCCGTGCGTGGGTCGTAGGCACTAAGTTGCCTGCTGCCCCACGCCTACGTATCCTCGCTATGAGTGCTTCCTCGTCCATCCATTCTCCCAGGCGGCTTCGTTAAGTAATTATACTATATGCAAACCAGGCGCAGAACAACAAGGGCGCACCCAACACTCAGTGCGCCCTTCATCATTACCCCCTAAACCCCCTGCAACTCCACCACTCGCATCGTCTCCTCCAGCGGCAGGCGGCCGTTGCTGTTCGCGCTGTGGCCGTTCGCCCCATTCTTGGCTGGTCGCCCGCGCTTCTTGCCGTTGGCGGTCAGCGTGGGTGCGGTTGCACTCTCGGCGGTGCTGACGATGACGGCGGGTTTACGCCCACGACGTTTAGGCGCACTGCCATTCACATCGGTAGCGTTGGCGATAAGTTCGCCCTTACGCGGTCGCCCGCGTTTCTTCGGTGCAGCAGCGGCGCGGGCCTCGGCTTGGCAGGCAGCTTCCTTTAGGATATCGGAAAGCGGTATGGCTAGCTCGGCGGGGCTGAGTAGCTCGGCAGCATCGAGGATGGTGTAATGGTAGCCCTGCTCGGTGAGGAATAGCTGGCGGTTGGCTCCAAACTCCTGGTCGTTCGAGTCACGGGTGACCACTGTGTAGAAGTGGGCAAGCTGGCCGTCCTTCTTGGGGCGCAGGATGCGGCCCAGCCGCTGCGCCTCCTCCTGGCGACTACCAAACGTGCCGCTCACCTGAATGGCGACGCTGGCATCGGGCAGGTCAATCGCAAAGTTTGCCACCTTGCTCACCACCAACACCTTCACCTCGCCGGTGCGGAACTGCGCGTAGAGTACCTCACGCTCACTATTCGGCATCTTGCCGGTAATTAGCGGCGCACCCAGCATATCGCTGATCATCTTCAGTTGGTCGAGGTACTGGCCGATTACCAGGACTTGCTCGCCTTCGTGCTTCGCCAGCAGCCTATTCATCACCAGCAGCTTGCGCGGGTTCTCCGCCGCGATGCGATACTTGAGGCGGTTATCCTCGGTGATTACGTACTCCTGGCGGGTCTCGTCGCTGAGGCTGATACGCACCTCGGTGCAATCGGCAGTGGCAATCCAACCCTGGCGCTCCAGATCCTTCCACGGCACATCGTACTTTTTGGGGCCAATCAGCGAAAACACATCGGTCTCACGGCCATCCTCGCGCACCAGCGTGGCAGTCAGACCCAGGCGGCGGCGAGCCTGGATTTCGGCGGTGATGCGGAACACCGGCGCGGGTAGCAGATGCACCTCATCGTAGATGATCAGCCCCCAGTTGCGCTCGTTGAACAGCGCGAAGTGGGGGAACTCGCCGATCTCGCCGGTATTCTCGTTCACGGTGAAGGGGCGATATGTCATCATCTGGTAGGTGGTGATGGTAACTGGGCGGATTTCCTTGCGGTCGCCGGTGTACTCGCCCACATCTTCGGGGCGCAGGCTGGTCTTGGTGGTAAGCTCCTCAATCCACTGGCGCACCGCAATGGTGTTGGGAGTGAGGATCAGGGTCTGGGTTTGCAGCCGCTCGATTGCGCCTATGCCTACCACCGTCTTGCCCGCGCCGCAGGGGAGTACGACCACGCCGCTGCCGCCCCGCGACGAGCCACTGGCGTAGAATATGTCCACCGACTCGCGCTGATACTGGCGTAGGCTGAACGGCTTGCCCTCCTCAGTGAAGGTTCGCAGGGTGACGGCCATCGGCGCGCCCTCGACATAGCCAGCCAGGTCTTCGGCGGGATAGCCAAAGCCGACCAGCGCCTGCTTAATATGACCGCGCTTGGCTGGGTCGACGCTGATGGTGTGGCTGTCAAGCTGCTCCAGAATATAGGGCTGGATGCGCTTGTGGCGGGTAATCTCGGTGATCAGCATCCTATCATCCGACTGCAACACCAGCCGCCCGGCATCATCCTTCAGCAGCTTGACTCGACCAAAGCGGGAGACGTAATCCTGCACGTCAACCGCGATGTTACTCGGCACATCGTACTTGCTGAAGCGGTTGAGAACCTCGATAATCTGCGCCGCGCTCTCACCGGCGGCAGCGGCGTTCCAAAGCGATAGTGGGGTGATGCGATAAGTGTGGATATGTTCGGGCGACTTCTCCAATTCGGCAAAGCGGGCCAGGTAGTCGCGGGCCTCGGCATACAGCGGGTTGTCCACTTCGAGTAGAAGCGATTTATCGCTCTGCACCACCAGCGGGTTGTGCGGGTTAAACATGGTTGATTCAATCCTTTTATTGTAGTTATTATGTGGAAAATTGCAGAGTGTGGCAACGATTCGTAAGCATCCTCATGGCACATAGCACACACCAATATGCAGTTTATCATACGGCTGACAGGTTGTCAAATCCGGTGCAACCAGCGGGTATTGTGGCATGGGCAACGTGAAAGCTTGGAGAAAGCTATGATCTATCGGCTGCTGGTAATCGTGGAAGAAGGGCCGGGCAACCTTTCCGTTGGGGCAGACTGCGCTCGACCTGGTGAATGATCTAATAGTCTGAACAACGCCTCGCTTTCGCCCCTTTACCGTCCAGCAGCGGGAGGTCAGCCTGTGTTAACATCATCCTGTATTGACCGCTAAACCAATTGCTTCTATTTAGAGAAAGGACTAGTTCTGTGCGCGTTAGCAATCTTCCCCGCATATTGCAGTTGCAGTTCGCCATCACCCTGCTGCTTGCCAGCAGCCTGCTGGTAGGTTCGGCGCTGGCAGGTGATGCTGCCGATCACCATGCCCATTACGGTATCTCCCAACCACCTAGCTACTATGATGCCTCCGACGAAGCGCCCAACGCTACAGTTCACGTCAGTATGGCGGACAGCTTCTTCAATCCGTCGGATATTACCATCACTGTTGGTGACACCATTTCCTGGCGCAACTACGGACACTACAACCACAATGTGAATTCCACCTCCGACGAGCCGTTCAGTTCCGGCAATATGGGGCCGGGCGTGGTGTTCACCCATACCTTCAACGTGGTGGGCGACTTCAGCTACCAGTGTACCTACCACTACGCTGAAGGGATGCTGGGGGTCGTCCACGTCGTCAGCGTCAATCCCACTCCCACCGGCAGCCCGGCGGATGTCACGGCCACTCCCGCGCCCGCAACTGACACGCCCGCCGCTACCCCGACGGCCACCGCGGCGGCGGCGGCAACTAGCGCCATGACGGATACGCCGCCGTCCACTGCGACCAGCACCCCCGCACCGCCTACTGCTACGCCCCTTCCCACCGAGACACCTGTTACCACCCCGCCACCCGCGACTAACACCCCACTGCCAGCGCCCACCGACTGCGCTAACTCCTTCGTGGATGTGATAGGCAACGTCTTCTACAACGCGATCCACTCCCTGAACTGCAATGGTGTAGTCAGCGGCAGCAATACTACTCACTATCAGCCCGCTGGCATCAGCACGCGGGCGCAATTCGCAAAAGTGGTGGTACTCGGTTTTAGCCTCAGCCTCTACACCCCCGCTAGTGTGCAGTCAGACTTCAGCGATGTGCCGCCTACCTATTTCGCCTATGCCTACATCGAGAGCGGCTTGCAGGCCGGTATCCTTGATGGCTACCCCGCCGCGCAGTGTCAGGCGGCGGGCGCTTCCTTCCCTTGTTATCTTCCCAACCGACCGATCACCCGTGCCGAGTTGACTATCCTGGTGGTGCGTGCAGCGAGCTATCCACTAGTCACGCCCGGCGGCCAGAGCTTCAGCGATGTGCCGCCTGCGTCTTTCGCCTACCTCTATGTCGAGACCGCCCACGCCAGAAACGTCATCAATGGCTACTCCGATGGCAGCTTCCGCCCTAACAACTACATCCGCCGCGATGAAATGGCCCAGATCGTGTATAGCGGCGTGACTACGCCGTAGCGAGTTGCAGGTGGCAAGCGGCAAATGAAAGGGCGAGGTTCAAAAGGAACAAAGTACAAGGGCGCATCTTTGGATGCGCCCCTCCTTTTTACTCGGTCCTCAGTTCTCAGTTATAGCTATGGCCGGTGGATAATGCCTTCGTAGACGACCTGGGCCATTTCGTCGCGGCGGATATTGTTGTTGGGCAGGAACAAGTGGCCGGAGTAGCCGTTGATGATGCCGTTGTGGTAAGCCGTCTCGATGCTCACGTAGAACACGTTGCTGGGCGGCACGTCGCTGAAGTCCTGGATACCGCCCTGCGGCGTGATCAGCGTATAGCCACCCGCGTTGACCACCAGCTTGGTAAGCTGACCTCTGGTGATGGGCAGATTGGGTAGGTAGCAGGGAGTGCCCAGGCCGTGCGCGGTGCAAGTGGCGGGGTCGAAGCCGCTGAGGATGCCCGCATGGAAGCCGCTCTCGATGTAGACGTAAGCGAAGTAGCTGGGTGGCACATCCACGAAATCTTGTATAGTGGGCGTGAACAACGGTGTGCCGAAGCCGAGGACCACCACCTTGGC
>JANXYP010000233.1 GCA_025355955.1 Chloroflexota bacterium | reverse complement strand
AGTACCTGAGCGCCGTTGAAGGTTGCCGCGCTGCCATCGAGGGCGAGGACATCGCCGGGGTGCAAGGTGTCGCTGCCGTTGTAGCGCACCATCATGGCGTAGTCGAGGCCGGTCAAGAAGCCGCCGGTCGCCAGACCCTGGCCTTCCACATCAATGCCGACGTGGGAAGCGCCCCCATCATAGCTCTCGAAGAAACCGCCTAGCGAGCTAGTTGTGCCGTTCACGGCGCTACCCCATACTCCATAGCCGGACGCGGCAGTAGAATGACCGTAGACACCATCGCCATTGGTTACCGAACTCAAGCCGGTAAGGCCATCGGAGTAGTTGCTGGCGGTTGGTGGATTGGTGCCAGCAGCAGCAACTGCCCCTTTCAGCGTGCCGGTGAAGACACCGCCACTGCCATTTGCATCGCTGCTAACGCCGACTACGCCTGCGGACAGCAACTGGGTGCTGCTGCCGTTGGAGTCGGCGTAGACACCGAAGCCAGCGTTGACGTTGGCCCGTACCGAGACGTTATTGGCGTTGCTTGCGGGACTGTTGTTGAGGAACACACCCGCGCTAGTGTTGCCGATGTTGCCGTTGGCCGAGGCGACCAGGCCCTGTATTGCGCCTGTGGCAACTACGCCGGTGCCGGTGGCCGCCGTATCGGTGAACACCCCACCCATGCCATTGGCATCGGTACTCAAGCCGACCACGCCTGCGCTCTGCTGAGTGCCGCTGGTATTATTGGATTCGCCGTATAGCCCCCAGCCGCTAGAAGCGAGGCCGTATGCACCGTAGCGCTTCACCCCGCTGGCTGCGCTATTATTGTTGTAGAAATAACCGCCGTAGCTATCCTGGGTGCCGTCCGAGCGAGCTTCGCCATAGATACCCATCGGACCCTCGCCGAACAGCCCCGCATTATACGAGTCGCTGAGGTTGCTATTGATGCCGTTGAGGACACCATAGTAGGGCTGGGTACTCTGCTCCACTGCGCCATTGATGGCCGCGCCGGGGATGAGGCTCATCGCGTAGGGGGCAGCAGTCATCAGGAAGCGCGGGGTCATTTCCGCATCGCTGCCAGCGGTGATGCCCAGGTAGACACTGTCCTCGAAGCGTTGGATAAGGTCAGTGTTGAAATTGTTGCCACCATTCAGCGAGTAGGTGAACAGACCGTTGCTGTCGGGAGTGATGGTGTTGGTCTCGGTGTAGAAGACGGTGCCACCACTGGACTGGGTATAGAGGTGGAAGGTGACGTTGGTAGCAACGGTAATCGGGTTGCCCGTGCTGTTGGTAAGACGGCCCTGCACGGTGATACGGGCAGGAGACTGGTCGTTGGGGCTGGCTGCACCTGGCTTGCTGGCTGAACTCTGCTTGCCCAGCTTGTTGGCAGCAGCATTAGCGCTGCTAGACTGCACCATCCTGGCGCTGACGCTGGCCTGGATGCCGCTCTGGGGGGCGGCCTTTGCGCCACCACTCAGCCCCTGGCCGAGGATGAGCAGCATGGCGAGGGTGATTACGGCGAATGACACGATACGGTTGCGGTTCACTTGATTGGATCCTTTCTTACCTACGCTTATGTGGGGGAGTGCGACTCCACGCTAATGAATGAAGTTGAGGCGAGGCGCACTTTTCTAGCCTGTCGGCTATTCCGCGCAATCCAAACGCGCCCGCCCTCAACCTGCGCTTATCATAGCCGCAAGTCGGGTCAGAACGGTTGGGTTTTGTTGGGTTTGTTGTTGGGTGTTTGGTGGAGATAGGGAGAATCGCTGAGCGGAGCACGGTTTAGGGGTGGCTGGACTGGTGCGAGGGGATGGTAGGGTTATTGCTTAGGGCGTAAGCGATGGCCGCCTGCTGATCCATCATCCGACCCGCCTGCCAGGCGAGGGTAAAGGCGGCGATGCCCAGAGCGGCACGGGCATCAGCAACGTAGCGATCATAGACATGGCGGTTGGTCGGGAAGATGGGCGAGTTGATCTGCTCGCGGATGATCTCACACGCGCCCCATAGGTGGGCGGCGCGCTCTACCTGGCCGACGGCGGCAGCGATGGCGGCCATCCCTTCGAGAATCGCGCTAATGCCGAGCCGATCTCCCAGTTTATCCTGCAAGGTAAGGCTCTCTATATACCAGGAGCGCGCCAAATCATAGTCGCCGAAGGCGGTCGCCACGTTCCCTAGCTTCATCAAGGCGTAGGCAATGTTCCACTTGTCGCCTAGCTCCCTGACAATGTTGAGGCTGGCTTCAAAGAACTGGCGAGCGACGAGGTATTGTTGCTGGTCATAGGCAATGTCGCCCAGGTTGGCGTAGGTGGAGGCAACCGCCGCCTGATTGCCAGTAGCCTGCGCGATCGCCAGGCTCTGCTCATACAGATCCTTGGCTAGCTGGGGGTTGCCCTCGCTTTCGGCGATGATACCCAGGTTGTTGAGGCTAGTTCTGATGCCCAGGCCATCGTCCAGAGCGCGGCTGATACTCAAGCACTCCTCGTAGAGGGCGCGGGCGTGGCTATAGTCGCTTTGCTGCACGAAAACGGCGGCGAGATGGCTGAGGGCAGTGGCAATTCCCTGCTGGTCATCCAACCCGCGCCGCAGCAGCAGACACGATTCGAGTAGCTGCTGGGCGGCAACATAATCGCTTTGCAGATAGGCAAGACAGCCTGCGCCATCAAGCGCCTTCGCCCGACTGCTTAGATCCTCGTGGTCAGTGCGGGCAAGCGCCTGTTCAAGCCACAGTCGCCCTTCGCTGATTGGGCCGCGCGCCTGCCAGAAGCGCCACAGCGCTGCGCCAAGCTTCAGGGCGATTTGGGCATGGGCCGGTGTTCCCAGACTCCAGGCGAAGACGGCCCGCAGATTGTCGTAGTCACGCTCCAGGCGATTAAGCCACTGCCCTTGCTGTCCGCCTTTCAACTCCGCCTCAGCGTTCTGGGAAAAGGCAAGATAGTATTCGGCGTGGCGGAGATGCCACACCCCGGCTTCGCCACTCTCTTCCAGCTTCAGCAGCGCGTATTCACGGATAGTCTCCAGCATCGCAAAGCGTGGTTCAGACTCACTTTCGGTTAGCGGATAGATCATACTTTTGTTAAGCAATTCGGTCAGCGTATCGAGAACATCGAGGGCATCAGCGCCGAGCATACCGGCGATCGCATCGAGGGTAAAGCCACCGCTGAACACCGCCAGGTGCCGGAGAAGCGCTTGTTCGCCCTGGGGGAGCAGGTCGTAGCTCCAATCAATCAGCGCCCGCAGCGTCTGGTGACGAGGGGCAACCCCACGCAAGCGGTCAGCCAACAGGCGGAAGCGGTTGCCAAGCTGGGCCATAATCTGCGTCACCGACAGCACGCTGAGGCGGGCGACCGCCAGTTCAATCGCCAGCGGCAGGCCATCCAGTTGCTGGCAGATGGCGTGAATGGCGGCAACATTGTCGGGGCCGAGGCGGAAGCTGGGCTGGATCGCAGTCGCCCGCGCCACGAACAGTTGCACCGCTTCGTACTGGCTAATGGCGGGTGGGGTGATTGGGGTGGTGGGGGCTGGCAGCGCCAGCGGCAGCACGCGATGGGTGGTCTCACCGTGGATGTGCAGCGATTCGCGGCTGGTCGCAAGGATGTGCAAGCGGGGGCTGGCGGCCAGCAGCTCCGCTACCGTGTTAGCCAGCGCGGGAACAAGATGCTCACAATTGTCCAACACCAGCAGCGCCTCGCGCAGTTGGAGGTAGCGGTGTAGGGTGATGTGCAGCGGCTGGCTACCCTGCTCTTCCATGCCGAGCGCCCGGCTAATCGCCGCTGGCGCAAGCGCAGCATCGTGCAGACTGGCTAGCTCGATGAAGTAGATACCGTCGCGGAAGCGGTCTGCTAGCTGGTTGGCAACCTGCAGTGCTAGGCGAGTCTTGCCCACGCCACCCGTGCCAATCAGCGTAACCAGCCGCCGCTGCGTAATCAGGCCAGCAACTTCCAACTGTTCGCCTTCGCGCCCAATAAAGCTAGTGAGTGGGTGCGGCAGCACAGGGCGTTGAGTGCTAAGCACTGAACGCTGAGTTGCGGTAAGCATGGCTGGAGCAGTGGGCAAATCGCTAAGGTCAGCCAGGGGTGGGTTCACCCACTCGGCAGCGGTAAAGTTGGCACACTCTACTAGCGTGAGCAGCTCGTATACCTCGGCCTGGGCAGTGATCGCGCCCCACTCGGCCAGGGCTTGGATTATGGCCTTCACATCGCGGGCGCTGAGGCGGGCATTCTTCAGCCCGTTGAGGCGGCTGCTCAGTTCGGAGCGATTCAGGCCGATCGCGTCGGCGAGATCCTTCTGCGTGGGTCTTCGTCCGTCGTCATAGGGGGTGGAGCGGCGGTAGAGAGTAGCGATGCGGTCACGAAATGCAGTCAAGTCGTACATAGAGGGATAGTCTTTCCAGTATGGTTCAAGATTCAATATGATGACAATTATAACACAGAAGCGCCCGTAGCTACTAGCGCAAATGTGGTATGATTAGGGGCGGAACTTTCAGCGCAGTATTTGTGTAATTAGGGCAGGCGACCCCTCGCCCCGGCAGGAGCAGCGGCAGTGGCGAGCGATGAGCGCGGCAACGATGAAGAACTTGCACGCCTGGCCCAGTCGGGCGATCGTGAGGCGTTCGCCGCATTGGTACGTATCTATGAGCAACCCATCTATCACCTGGCCTATCGGCTGGCGGGTGGCGATAGCGAGGAAGCCCGCGATCTGGCGCAGGAGATCTTCGTGCGCGCTTATACCCGGCTGGAGAGCTACGACGCGACCCGACCCTTCTTTCCCTGGCTATACCGCCTTGGTGTGAACTACGGCCTCAACCATCGCCGCCAGCAGCGGGCGCATCCCACCGTACGATTGAGCGATGTGCATCGCCGAGACAATGGTGGCGAAGATGTAGACTTCGAGATTGCCGATCAGAGGCGGGGGCCGGAAGAATTGAGCGAACTTGGTGAGGCTCAGGCAGCGGTGAATGCGGCGATTGCTCGGCTGCCCCACGACTATCGGGCGGTAATCGCGTTGCGCTACGGCGCGGATCTCGATTACGAGCAGATTGCTGTAACCCTCGGCATCCCGCTGGGAACGGTGAAGACGCGGCTGTTTCGGGCGAAAGAGGCGTTGCGCCGCGAACTAGGCAAGGAACAGTGAACCATGAACGAACACGCGACGATGCGTAAATTGATTGACCGCTACGCCGACTCTTATTCCCCCCCCCCATCTCAAGGGGAGGGTTGGGGAGGGGGGCTGGGTGACGACGACTGGCTGAGGCTCAAGCGTCACCTGGCGGGCTGCTTTGCTTGTGAGCGCTATATGGCGGCGGCGCAGCGCCTTGAACAGACACTGGCCGAACGTCCGCCGCTGGCACAACCGCTCGGTTTCGTCAATGCGGTGTTGCGTTCACTGCCGCCCGCCCCAGCAACCACAGCGTCCCGCCCTGCCTGGCGCGGGCGGGCGCTAGTCGCCGCTCTAGCCCTGGTCGGGCTGCTGCTGATGTTCGTGCCGGATACCTACCTGCTCAATCAGTTCGCCATCTGGCTGGGTGATGCCAATGCCACGGTCAGCAGCGCGGGGCAGGGTATTAGCGATTGGGTGAGCAATCCTAGCCTCGGTGCGGGCAACTTCGCCAGCGAACTGTTCAGCCAGCATCAGACCATCCTGCTTGGCCTTTGCACCCTGACCCTCGCTCTATTCAGTATGCTCTACCAGGCGCTCAGTGTGCCGCTGCCAGAACGAGCAGAAAGAGCACTGGGTAGATGAAGGGCGACCGACGTGGCTGGATGTTGGTAGCAGGGTTGGCAGCGCTGGCGTTGCTAGTTGCCCTGCTGCTCAGTATCTTCTTCCCCGATGCAAGCAGCGGGCTGCGGCCCATCAGTGGCAGCCCCGGCTTCCGCCCACCCAATGGCGCGTTCGGCGGGCGTGATCGCAATGGGCTATTCTTCCCTTTCATCGAAGAACTAACCGGCTTCTGGCGCTACCTGGCCCAATTGGTCAGCCTGCTGGGCATCGGCTTGGCAATTCTCTTTTTCCTGCCCCGCCCGCTCGGTGAAGGGGCGGGGTTGCTACGTAGCAGCGCTGGATTGTTGCTGCGGGCCTTCATCGCTGGGTTGGTTAGCTACGCCGTGGCGGTGGCGATCGCGACATTGCTCGCCAGCAGCCTGGTCGGCATCGCCGGGCTAGCGCTAGCCGCCGTGCTGCTGCTGCCGCTTGCCGTCGTGGGCGGGGCGGTGGCCGCGCTGGCGATTGGTCGCACCCTGGCCGCCCTCCTGCTGCGCCAACCCGACCCTCATCCCCTCACCAACCTGCTCAGTGGCCTGCTGATCGTCTTCATCCTTTTGATTGTGCCGGTAGTGGGTCTGGTGTTGGCCGTACTGTTCGCCGCGACTGGCTTTGGCAGCCTGCTGATTATCCGCCAGAACGATAATCGCACCGCCTTCGACGAGATGGAATACTAGAGCAAGTGCTGAGTGCTGAGTGCTGTGTAGGGTGGCTGTGTAGGGGCAAACCGTTGTTCGCCCCAGGGCATCAGGCTAAGGAAGCAGGTTAGTGTTCATATTTCCGCATTTTACCCTCCCCTCCGCGTTTTCCGTGACTCAAACACCCATTAAGAAAAGGGGCTGGCGATTATTTCGCCAGCCCCTTGCAGATTGGAAAGATATTTGGATAAGTCAGGGTGGTCAGGCACGCGCCAACCTGGAAGTGGTGGAACGTCGTCGCGTGCGAGACCGTGTCGGTTGTGCCTTGCGTACTTGCATATTATAACATACAACTTGCGGATTTGCAAGTAGTTTAGGCCACCAATTTCTTCGAATTTGCAAGATTGCTCGGCTAAGTGGCGGTGAGTTGCTCAAATGGGGATTGTTGGTACAGCGCTTGCAAAGGTATCAAGGCAGAGTAGCGCCGATTTCATTCATAATACTAATTAGCCGAGGAGATGCTATAGTTCTGTAGGGGCGAACAACGGTTCGCCCTGGCTCAATCTATAGCGGCACCATCGCTAATTGGTATAACACGGAGCGAAGGGAGATGCTACAGACGATTACCCCCAAAGTAAACGAACGGATTGCCCGCCTGGTAAGCGCTGGGCTGGAGCTGCGTGACAGCTTTGCTGCCTTTGCAACAGAGGTGGCTGAGTTCGCGGCGCACCATTATGCTCGCCTCATCCTGCTCGACGAGAGTGGCGAGAACTGCCGCATCGCTGCCGAGGTGGGCAACGGGCCGGGGCTTGCGCTGGGCGCGTTTCCTTATGTGGGCAGCGGCGTAGAGGCAGCGATCAAAGCGACCCGCCCGGTTTATGTGCTGCTGAATGCTGCCGCACCGCCAGCCGGGATGGTGCGCGAGTTCGCCGCCGCGCTACTGCTGCCGCTGCTGTTCCAGGAGCGTGGCCTGGGTGCGGTAGAGCTATATACCCATGAGAAGAAGGGGTTGAAAGTCAATCGCAGGCAGGAGCAGGCGCTCAATTCGCTGGGCTACTACTTTAGTGCAATTGCCCGCCACTCCATCCTCTGCAGCCAGCTTGCCCGTGGCAACGAGCAACTTACCACCGCCCTGCAATTGGCCGCAGCCCGCAGTGCCGAACTCAACACCGTAATCAGTGAGATGGTGGATGGGGTGGCGATTACCGATACCGAGGGCCGCATCGTGCGCCTCAACCCCCAGGGTCAGGCGCTGCTGGGCCGCGCCTCCGCACCCACTGCCGACCTCAGTGTTCACGCCGAGGTCTATAACCTCTATACCGCCAGCGGCGAACCCTACCCCACCGAGCGGTTGCCGCTCTATGCCGCTCTACGCCAGCGCAAGATGGTCACCGACGCGACTATTCTCATCCATCGCAACGACGGACAGGTGCGGGCGGTAGTCTGCAGCGCCGCGCCGCTACTGGATGAACAAGGTGAACTAAGCGGCGGCCTGATGGTGATGCGCGATGTAACCACCGCCCGTGCCGCCGAGCGCGTCCGCGACGAGTTCATCGCCAACATCAGCCACGAATTGCGTACCCCGCTTGCCTCAATTCTGGGCTACAGCGACATTCTGCTGCGGCGTGGCAATCTACCAGAGCGACAGCAGCGCCAGCAGGAAGCGATTCGCAGTAACGCCCAGCGCCTGCTCACCATGGTCAACGACCTTATCGATGTTTCGCGCCTCGAAGTCGGTATCCTCGGCCTGGAGTTCCGCGCCCTCGACCTCAGTGCGGCGATTAGCTATGCGATGGCCTACATCCAGCCTGCCGCCGACCCCAAGAAAATCCAGCTAAACCAACTAACTATGCCCGACCTACCCCTCGTTTGGGCCGACGAGCAGCGGGTCAACCAGATCCTAACCAACCTGCTCTCCAACGCAGTCAAGTTCACCCCCGAAGGTGGCAGCGTCACCGTGCGTGCCTCGCTGCTCACCCCCGCTGATGATGCCGACCCCAGCGAACAGGCGATGCTGGCGGTGCAGGTGATCGACAGCGGCATTGGCCTCGCCAGCGACCAGCTAGAGCGCATCTGGGACCGTTTCTACCAGGTGGAAAGCTCAAGCACCCGTCGCTTTGGCGGCGCGGGCCTGGGCCTGGAGATCAGCAAGCGGCTGGTCGAACTGCATAGCGGGCGCATCCTCGCCACCAGCAAGGGCGAGGGCGAAGGCACGACCATCACTTTCACCCTGCCTCTCGCTAATGAGCGCCCCGCCCCTCTTGCCGCCGTGGACACGCCCGCGCTGCCCCCCCCTCACCACGAAGTTGGGTCCGACGCGCCGCTTGTTCTGGTGGTCGACGATGACCCCGACTTCAGCCAGATCCTTGCCACCCTGCTGGGTGAGGCAGGCTATCGCGCCACTACTATTAATGATGGTCAACAGGTGGCCGCTCTTGCCCGCGAGATGCGCCCGGCGGCAATTACCCTGGATATCAATCTGCCCCGCGCCGACGGTTGGAGCATCCTAAACCAACTGAAGGCCAACCCCGACACCGCCGCTATCCCCGTCGTGGTGGTTAGTATTGTGGACAACAAACGCTTCGGCTTCAGCCTGGGAGCCAACGAGTACCTGGTCAAGCCGATCGAGCGCGAACAACTGTTGACTGCCCTGGGCCGCATCCTCGGCTCACCAAAGCCGGATCGCTCCGTAATGGTGGTGGAGGACGACCCCGATATGCGCGAGTTGCTGCGTAGCGTCCTCAACGATGCGGGCTGGCAGGTGCGCGAAGCGGGCAACGGCCAGCTTGCGATTGAGCGCATCACCGCTGACCCACCTAGCCTGCTCATCCTCGACCTGATGCTGCCGCTGGTGGATGGCTTTGCCGTGCTACGCAACCTACGCAGCTCACCTGATGCCCGCCTACGCAGTCTGCCGGTGCTAGTGCTGACCGCTAAAACCCTGACCCCGGCCGAGCGCCGCGAACTGGCAACCACCGCCCAGCGCACCATGCACAAAGCCAGCGTCGAGCGCGACCAACTTGCCCGCCAGGTGATGGACAACATCGAAGCGCTGCTGCCCCGGGACGCGGGGTGCTGAGGACTGGATGTAATTACTCCAATCGGTCGCCAGCATCTATCTCGCGGATCTCGACCGCGCCACCGTGAAGTAGCGTGGGCATACCCCTGGCGATTTCCTCCGCCGCATCATAGTCGGCAGCCTCGATTAGCACGTAAGCGCCGATGCCGTCCTCGACCGCGAAGTGGGGGTCGGCCACTGCTGTGCCATCGCCCTTGCCGCGCAGCATCCGCCCACCGGACTTCAGCCGTTGCCCGCCGCGCACCCAGGGCGCGGTTGCCAGACTTGCGCCCCAGTCGTTGTAGGTTTGCAGCATCCGCTGCTGCTCTTCGGGCGTAGCCTTGATAAACGCTTCCTCACCCCCGCGCATCAACAACAAATACTGGGCCATTGCTTTTTCCTTTCGCAGTACCAATGCTTTGCGGACAGCCCTGCTGCTGCACATGACGCAGGCGGCTCAAGCAGCCTCATTGTATAACAGAACTAATGTTCTGTCAATAGCTGCGCCAGAGCGTAAACTGATCGGTGTTACGGGTTGCTTGGGTGAAGGGGCCAGTTCCAGTTTCACTTCGACGCATATGGGTTCGCTAGGTGGTGGACAACATCGCGGCACTGATGCGTTTGAGCGCAAGGAGCTACGTTCCTAACCCTCAGTTACACGGCTAGCGGCGGCCCATCCCCACCACTACTGCCATTACCCGCTTGTGGGCAACCTTTAGCCCGATATGAGGGGGAACTACACCCCATTAAACTTCGTTTGAGCGGCGTGCTGAGAACTGAATCATCTCCCACTCTGTAAGCAAATATGCAACAAAAATCCCTCGCCACACTGACGAGGGCCAACACCTCTGTACCCATCACTCCCGAACTTCCGCCACCCAATTCATCACTCATCACTCCACATACCGCCGCACGCGGCAACGGTGGGCCGTGCAGGATTCGAACCTGCAACCGAGGGATTATGAGTCCCGCGCTCTGCCGTTGAGCTAACGGCCCATTACGCCACTATTATACGTTGGCTTGCCCCCTTTTGTCAAAGTTACCTTGCCTCTGGTATAATCGGTAAGATGTATTTATTGTGGAAAGGAAACTTGCGCCTATGGCCGCCGATTGCATCTTCTGCTCCATCATCGAAGGCAACATCCCCGCCACCCGTGTCTATGAGGATGCCGATGCCATCGCCTTCATGGACCGCACCCAGACGGTGCCAGGCCACGTGCTGATCGTGCCGCGCCAGCACGCCGCCAACCTGTTCGAGGTAGACCCCCAAGCCTACGCCCGCCTGTTCGCCGTCACTGCCCAAGTCGCTCGTGCGGTCAAGGCGGGGCTGAACCCGCCTGCGATTAGCGTGCTACAGAACAATGGCCGCGAGGCAGGTCAAACTGTCGACCACCTCCACGTTCACATCCTCACCCGCGAGGCCCACGACGGCTATCGTATGAACTGGGATGACCTCCATGCCAACTCAGAGCAACTGGAACGCTGGGCGGCCAGCATCCGCGAGAACCTGTAATTGCATCTCACCAGGGCGAACAACGGTTCGGCCCTACTGAAACCGTAACCACGACGCAATCAGACCGCGAGGGCGAACAACGGTTCGCCCCTACTGAAACCGCAACCTTGAACCCATATGCTCGTTTAACCACTTGACAGCGCCGCAATCTGCGGATACAATAGTTCTATCTTGACATAATGTCACCAAGCCAACTCTGGCTAGAAGATAATGGAGACTTTACCTGATGCTCCCCAAGCCGAAAAGACTGCAACTGCTGGCCGTCATCGTTGCCACCGTTGCCCTGCTGCTACCCTCGGTCAGCTTTGCCGCCCCCCTCCCCAACCCTCCCCTATTGCAGGGGAGCGGGTCTGGCACTACCGTGATTGACTTTACCGCGCCGCATCGCAGCGGCACGCTGCTGGTGCGGGTCAAGCCCGCAGCGATGCCCACCGCCGCCTTCGCCCGCGACCGCGCCGCAATGAGCGACTCCACGACTGAGTTCGCGCTCGGCCTGCACCCCGATGCCAGCACCGGCCTCGCCCCGCTAACCGACCACTCGGCGGCCCTGCACGACCTATTCGCCCGCATCGGCGCACATAGCGGCTACCAACTATGGCCTGGCACCACCACTTATCAACTGAACCTGCCCGCCAACGCCGACCTCGCCACCGCTGCTGCCACTTTGCAGGCCGACCCCAGCGTGGCGGCGGTACAGCCCGATTATATCTACACCGTAGATAGCGTGGCTGCCAGCCCCGCCGCCGCACCCGCCGCTGGCCTTACCGCGATGCCGAGCGCGGCGGGTCTCACCCCCAACGACCCCATCTACCCGCAGCAATGGTACATCCCCCAGATCCATGCCGACGAAGCCTGGACCATCACCACCGGCAAGAACCTGACCATCGCCTCGATTGACACCGGCGTGAGCCGCGGCCATCCCGACATCGGTGGCAAGGTAGTTGATCAATACAACTTCGTCAACAACACCAATAACGCCCAGGACGACAACGGCCACGGCACGCTGACTTCCGGGGTGATGGCCGCCCAGGGCAACAACGGCATCGGCATTGCCGGGGTCTGCTGGGGCTGCAAGATCATGGCGCTCAAGGTACTCGACGCGCAAGGTTCGGGCGACAGCAGCAACATCAACCGCGCCATCCGCTACGCCGCTGATAAAGGAGTGCGGGTCATCAACATGAGCCTGGGCGGGCATGATCGCGACCAGGAGTCGGAGGATGCGGTCAACTACGCCTGGAACAAAGGCGTGTTCATCGCCGCTGCCTCTGGCAACAAGCCCGATGGCAAGCCCAACTATCCTGCTGGCTACAACAACGTGATGGCGGCGGGCGCAACCGCCCGCCAGGATGCCTACACTGGCTTCTCCTCGTTCGGCCCCTATGTCGACATTACCGCGCCGGGTGTGGGTATCTGGGGGCCGACCTGGCAGAATGGGGTTGACACTTACGCTGCCGAGAACGGTACCTCGTTCTCCAGCCCGCTGGTTGCCGCCACTGCTGCGCTGATGTTCAGCGTCAACCCCAACCTCAGCAACCAGCAAATCTTCACTCTGCTCTTGAATAGCGCTGACGACGAAGGTACGCCCGGTTGGGACGAGCACTACGGCAATGGCCGCCTAAACACCCTGCGGGCAGTGCAGTTCGCTCAGGATCCCGGCCCCCACCAGGCCACCGCTGGTGTTAGCCTCTCCGCCAGCACCCTGCCTGCCGGTAGTACAATTACCGTCAACGGCAATGGCTTCAATGCAGGTGAAAGCATCGAGGTCTACTTCGTCTATGCCGACGGCCATCGCCACGATCTCAGCATGGTCAACGCCGACGGCAGCGGCAACTTCAGCCTGAATACTGCCCTGCCTGGTGATGTGTCGCCTAACAATGAGCCGGAGGATTACGCCGTGCGCGCCTACGGCCAGTCCAGCCACCGCGATGCCTTTGCCTCGATTACCATTGCAAGCGGTGCGCCGATCGGCGGACCATCGCCCACCGCACCACCACAGGCCGCCACGCCCACGCCGTCTGCACCATCCGCTACGCCGCAACCCACCACGCCGACTGCGCCTGGCCCGCGTCCCGATGCCTTCAATGTGGCCGCCGATCCGCACCAGGCGGGCGTGGCATTTCTCGCGCCCACCAGCCATACCCTGCGCGACCCGTTCCTCAAATACTGGCAGCAGCACGGTGGTCTGGCCCAGTTTGGTTACCCGCTCAGTGAGCCATTCAGCGAGGTGAGCAAGACTGACGGCAAGACCTACACAGTGCAATACTTCGAGCGCAACCGCTTCGAGTATCACCCTGAGAACCCACCCGCGCAGCAGGTGTTGCTCGGCCTGCTCGGTGTCACCCTCACCAGCGGACACAACTTCCCCGCCAGCCAGGCATTCGACAGCACCGCTGATTACGTCTACTTCCCGCAGACGCAGCACAGCCTGGGCAACAGCAGCGGCTTCCTTACATACTGGCAGCAGCACGGCGGCCTCGCCATCTACGGCTACCCCATCTCCGAGGAGCTGATCGAGAATGGCTACACCGTGCAATACTTCGAGCGCAACCGTTTCGAGTACCACCCCGAACTGCCCGACCCCTACAAGGTGTCGCTCGGCCTACTCGGCAGCGAACTGCTGCACGACTTCGGGTGGATACAATGATTGCAGATTGCAAATTTTAGATTGCAGATTATGGCGAAGCGGCCACCCTCGACGTTGTAATCTGCAATCTGCAATCTGCAATCTATAATTCGCATGGGCGTGTCGGCGCATGGGCCATATGCGCCAGCCTGCGGGCCGCGCCCGTTCTTGTCGCATCAAGAGTTACGGAGTAATACTGTGGTGAAGAGACGCTGGTTTACTGTTGCCCTGGTTGCCCTGTTCATGCTGTCGGTACTGGTGCCTACATTGCGCCCCAGCGTGGCGCGAGCCGAACCGTTCGCTGATCCCGCCTTCAACGCGCTCTGGGATGTCACCGACTCGCTGGTCGCCGATGGCTCGGTCAAGCGCACCTGGTTCTGGGGGCCGAACCCCGGCTTTATCAACCATGAACGCTATGACCAGGCTGCCAGTGGCAGCCGCCTGGTGCAATACTTCGACAAGGGCCGCATGGAGATCAACAACCCCAACGGCGATCGCAGCAATCAGTATTTCGTTACCGGCGGTTTGCTGGTGTTGGACATGGTGACTGGCAATCAGCAGGTGGGCGACAGCAGCTACGTGCCGCGCACCCCCTCCACCCAGATCGTTGCTGGTGATGTAGGCGACCCCAACGCGCCCACCTATGCCAGCTTCCGCAGCGTGTCTTCGCTGACCCTGGGCGGCAACCACATCGCTGCCAACCTCGACAGCTTCGCTACCAGCGGTCTCAACGTGGATGGCAGCGCCTTCGCGCATCCCACCAGCGACGCACAAGCCCAGATCGTCGCCTACAGCGACATCTTCGGCCACAACATCCCCCGTGCGATGTGGGACTTCATGAACGCCAAAGGCCCAATTCGGCAGAATGGCGTAACGGTGACTGCGCCAATCGTCAACTGGGTCTTCGTGCTTGGCTACCCCATCAGCGACGCTTACTGGGCGCACGTTCGCATCGCGGGCCAGCCTGCCGACGTGCTGATCCAGCTGTTCCAGCGCCGCACCCTGGTCTACGCCCCTAGCCTGCCCGCGGGCTTCCGCTTGCAGATGGGCAACGTGGGTAGCCACTACTTCAACTGGCTCTACTATAGCAACTTCAACTGCCCAACGGGGATTAACTGCAACGGCGCAACCCCCACGCCCCCGCCGCCCGCCGCCACCGCGACCCCGGTGCCACCCGGCCCGCCCGCACTGCCGCCCAACATTGATGCCACCATCAACCCCAGCAGCGGCCCGGCTGGCACCAGGTTCAGCGTCAATGTGATGAAGATGAGCGCGGGCGAGAATGTAGTCGCCTGGACCACCCGCGTGAGCGATAACGTAGTCACCCCGCTTACCGACCCCGCTCAGGCCGCAGACGCAAACGGCAACATCAGCGGGCTAATCGTGGATAGTAGCGGCTTCAGCAACGGGGTTTACGCCGTCACTTACTATGGGCGGAGCAGCAAGCATAGCTCGGTTGCCTACTTCTATGTCGGCGCGACCAGCTTGCCACCCGCGCCCACCAACACGCCGGTTCCACCTGGGCCAACCAACACCCCTGCGCCGCCCCCACCCGGCCCCGATTGTAGCGGCATCCCTGCACCGCAGAGCGCCTCGGTTTCACCGAATTGTGGCAGTCCCGGTGATACGTTCACCTTCAACTTCGACGGCTTCAACCCAGGCGAGAGTGTTTCCTTCTGGTTTACTGACCCGCACGGCAATGTGGTCGGCACCGCCCACCCACTCTCCGGATCGCCCAATGGCCGCTTCGATAACCTGCCCATCCCCACCGACAACAACTTCACGCTGGGCATATGGGCGCTGACCTTCCACGGCTCGCAGAGCGGCCATGAGGCCATCGCCTGGTTCAAACTGGTGCCACGCAGTGGCGGGCAACCCACTCCCCCGCCCGGCGGCGTAAACGCCACTATCAGCCCGTCTGCCGGTGATGTCAATACCACCTTTACCGTCACCGCCAGCGGTTTCCAGCCCAATGAGCGGGTCGGCATCTGGTTCACCGATCCGAACCAGCGCGTCTTCTACCCGCAGAATGGATCCAGCTTCAACGCCAATAGTGCGGGCAACTTCAGCTTCCAATTCCGGCCTGCCGATAACTTCACCATCCTGACTGGCGGGCGCTGGGCCTTCACCGCGCAAGGTGTTACCAGCGGGCGGCAAGCGATCGCCTACTTCACCCTCAATCGCTAGCGACAACCTAAGCCCCAGCGGGGGTTGGGGATTCCTTAAGTCTAAGAGCTTATCCGGAAAACGCCAAAACAGGGCTTTTCTGTGCGCGAATGCAAGCCACATGACAGTTTTTCGGATAAGCTCTAAGCCCTAGCGGGGTTTGGAGTCCAATAAACCTAAGCCCCAGCGGGGGTTGGGGATTTCCATAAGTCTAAGCCCCCAGCGGGGGTTGGGGGAGAAAACTTGAAGCGCAATGATGCCTGGGTAGGCACGCGAACTTACCAACCCCGGCATTTGCGTAAGGCGGCATTTCTCCCCCAACCTCAGCAAGGGTTGGGGATTTCCATAAGTCTAAGCCCCCAGCGGGGGTTTGGGGGGGAAAACTTGAAGCGCAATAATGCCTGGGGTAGGCACGCGAACTTACCAACCCCGGCATTTGCGTAAGGCGGCATTTCTCCCCCAACCCCCGCTGGGGGCTTTTTGCTTTAGCGCGGAATTCGGCATGACGGCGCTTCAAGATTTCTCCTCCAAACCCCGCTGAGGGCTTTTTGCCTAAAGCTAAGGCAAGATTCTCCCTTGACCCCGCTGGGGGCTTTTGCTGGGGGTTAATGTACGTTTGCTTATGATCTCTTTATACTTCAGCCACTCTCCAGTGCAACTATCCTGACACCCGTACGTATATCATAGTATAGTGCATGGGTTGCCAATTGCTGCCACCTGCCAGGCAATGAGGGCAACTTCTACACTAGCGGTACGCTCCCACAAAGTGGAACAGGGGGTGTAGCCTCGTCCGATAGCGCGTAACCTCAACCAAATCTTACCGCAGGTGAAAGGAAAGGCTCAACTTATGAGGAAGTACACCCAGTCGGCCCTAGCTCTGGTGCTGCTGCTTGCCATGGTGCTGACCCCCAGCCTCAGCGCAAGCGCACAGAGCGGCTTTGCTAACGCTGACTTCGCGGCGGCCTGGAGCCGCACCGATTTCATTGTCGGCACGCCTGGCGCGCACGGCTATTTCTGGGGGCCGGTAAACACCAGCCAGACGAAGGATGAAACCTACAACGGCCAGCCCCGCACGGTACAGTATTTCGACAAGGGCCGCATGGAACTTAACGCCGCCGCCCCGGCGGGCGACAAGTATCGGGTACTCACCGGCCTGCTTGCCAATCAGCTGATCAGCGGTAACCAGCAAACTGGCGACACCAACTTTGTGACCCGCTGGCCTGCGGAGATCCCCATCGCGGGCGACGCTGACGATGCCAATGCCCCTACCTACGCCAGCTTCCACAACCTGATGGTCAACGCCAACAGCAGCCTCAACGGTAGCGCGGTCTCCACGATTAGTCGTGACGGCACCACTGGCGCTGATAACAGCAAGGCCAGTGATACTGGTTCGGTGATTGCCTACTACGAGTCGACCACCCACCACAACATCCCCGCTGCCTTCTGGACCTTCCTGAATCAGAAAGGGCCGATCCAGGTCAATGGCAAAGTGATGCAGAACCAGACTTTCAGCGATCCCTGGTTCTACTACACCGGCCTCCCCACCACCGAAGCCTACTGGGCCAAGGTGAAGATTGGCGGGCAGGCGGGCGTAGATGTGCTAATCCAGGCATTCGAGCGACGGGTGCTGACCTATGTGCCATCTGCTGCGCCCGCGTACCGCGTGCAGTGGGGCAACATCGGCCAGCACTACTTTGGCTGGCTGTACAACAATGCGGGCAAGCCTACCACCCCCCCGACTGCTACCCCCGGCCCCGCGCAGCCGACCAACACTCCTGTGCCACCGCCACCGCCCGGCCCTGACTGCAGCGGCATCCCCGCGCCGCACACCGCCAGCGTCACGCCCAACTGTGGCAGCCCGGGCGATACTTTCACCTTCAGCTTCTTTGGTTTCCAGCCCAACGAAGGCATCTCCTTCTGGTTCACCGACCCGAGTGGCGCGGTGGTAGGCACTGCCCGCCCTCTGGCTGGCTCGCCCACTGGCCGCTACGATGGCCTGGCCTTCCCCACCGATGCCAACTTTGCTCTTGGAATCTGGGCGCTCACCTTCCACGGCTCGACCAGCACTCACGAATCAATCGCCTGGTTCAAGCTAGTCGCCAAGAATAGCGCGGGCCAGCCTACCGCAGTACCCGCCGCTGATGTTTGCAGCCACTTGCCAGCCAGCCAGAACGGTACTGTCACCCCCAACTGCGGCTCTGGCGGCACCAGCTTCCAGTTCACTGGCACCGGCTTCGCCGCCAATCAGGAAGTGCGCCTCTGGCTGACCACCCCCGACCAGGCGGTTGTCCCTTCCAGCGCGATTACCTCTGACGGCCACGAGATCCAGGCCCACTCTGACGGCTCCGGCGTGGTCCAAATCGGCCTACGCACTGGCTCGGCTATCCCGAAGGGCCTCTGGGTGCTCACCTTCCACGAACTTGACGGCCACCACGATAGCATCCTCTACTTCGGCATCCACTAACTGGCTTCGCCTAAGTAAGCAACAAAAAAGCCATCCCCGCGCTTGAGCGCGGGGATGGCTTTGTTTAGGTGCTGTCATATCCATCCAATATCTCTGGTGAGCGTGTAATATCAATTAGTCAAGGAGGTGCTATAGTTCTGTAGGGGCGAACCGTTGTTCGCCCTGCCTCAATCTATAGCGGCACCACCGCTAATTGGTATAACCCACCTGGCGGATTTTAGCCAACGGATTGTGACAGCGGATAAACGGATTGGGCAGATCAATCTCGATGCTCCCAGGTAATCATGGCAGTTAATCGCTGTAGGCAGGCCACCGCCCGCCTCTACGTCAGGCCTGGTGGTTGGGCTGGGTATATCGCTGGGCGGTAGCACGGATCGCCACCCACCTCTACGTGTGGGTTCAATCCGTTTATTATTACAGCCTCATTTGGCATATTAGCGCCTGATTGGTGTAGGGGCGAATCGCATACGCCCTGCCGCCCAGTGTCCAGGCCAATCATAATTACGGCATCTTGCCAGCCAAGTGAGGCTGTAATATTATCCGTTTTTACAATCCGTTGGCTAAAATCCGTCGTTGGAGCGTTCTTCGCTGGGCATTGACGCGCTGCGCGAGGGTGAGCCACCGCCCGCCCCTACGTTTACCCACTAACTGGTAACGCCCCGGTGCGGTACACATTATTGTAATCGCGCACCAGGATGAGCGCAGCCCACCCCTACCCTGGCTACGAATTGCAACTCAAGGCTGGTGTAGGTATGGAGATCAGCCTGTAGCGGGAAAGATGTGGAATACTGCCACTCATGGTGTGGTTGGCAGTGATGTTGATAGCACGTCATTCCACTGGTTACCATCGTAGTGCAGTATTACCGCGCGATCGCTATTGTCACCCACCGCCCAACCGTCGTTGGCCGCCAACATCTGCAAGCCAGCGAGACTGAGGGTGGCATCCACCGCCGCCCAGCCACCATTGGCGTAGTGCCACAGGCCCGCGCCGTAGCCGCCCACCGCCCAACCCTCGGCTGGCGATATCATCTGCACCGTCAGCAACGCATCCTGGACATTGGCCTGAACCGTTGTCCAGCTACCGCCCGTGTAATGCAGGATAATACCGCTAATCGGGTCGCTGGAGTTCTTCTGCGCGGCCCTGCCCACTGCCCAGCCTTCATCGGCGTTGACCATGTACACGCCGTAGAGGGTAGCGTTCGTCCCGATGTTCACCAGTTGCCACTTGCCGCCACTATAGTGCAGGATTGTACCACTGCTGCCGACGGCCCAACCGTCATTAGCTGAGATCATATACACACTAGTCAGCCCTACACTGCTTACTGGGTCGTCGGCCAGCGTCCAGTGGCCGTTCTGGTAATGCGTGATTATACCACCACCCACCGCCCAGCCTTCATCCGCCGACACCATGTACAGATCATTGAGGGTGGTTATGCTAACGTCATGCACGGGCAGCCACTTGCCACTGCTGTAATGCAGGATGATACCCTTGTCGGTCGGGGTGTAAGTGCCACCCACCGCCCACCCTTCATCCGCTGATAGCATGAACACTGCGTTTAGCGCGGGGATGTCGGGCGCGGTGGTATCGCGCCGCCAGCGGCCGTTGTGGTAGTGCATTATTGCCCCCCTGGCTGGCGCGTTGTCGCCCGTGCCAGTCTTTACCTCGCCGACCGCCCAACCCTCGCTCGGCGACGACATGGATACCCCATTCAGGTAGAGGTTGGCGAAATCGAACTCGGCGGCAATGGTGGGGGTAATCGCTGTGCTGGCAGTGTCGGTGGGGGTAATCGCTGTTCTGGTAGTGTCGGTGGGGGTAATCGCTATGCTGGCAGTGTCGGTGGGGGTAATTACTTCAGCCACGGTCTCAGTCGGCGTGATCAGTTCGCCCCCAGTGGCGGCAGCGATGGGAGTATCTTGAGCCATAGCCTCGGTAGGGGCTGGTGTATCGGTCGCAATAGCGATATCCGTAGTGGCCGGGGTATCCGCCCCCGCTAGTAGCGATGTAATCGTGATTATCGGGGTAGGGCTACTGATCTGGGCCACAATTGGAGTGATTGAGTTGCCTTTGTTGCCGCCTAGCAGCACGATGAGCAACACTGCCAGGCCCAGCAGCGTGATCAGCCCCACGCCGATCAGCGGCCAGGGCGCGCCCCGCTGAGATGCGACGGGAACGGCAGGCGGTAGGGGTGGCATGATCTGGGATGCAGCGAACGGTGGTGGAGCTGATTGCCCGTTATAGGTTGGGGGCGGAGTCGCGGACGAATGCTGGCTTCCTGGGGCTGCCACCCCAGGTTGATAATCGCTGGAAGCCGGTGGCTGGCTGGTTGCAGCGTGAAAATAGCCTGGATCAGCGCTGGGCAGCAACGGCGCTGGCAGCCCTGGATAATCCGCCGGTATGCCCATGTCGCGGGTCGCTGCGGGCGGGATGTTCGCTGCGGGCTGCGAGTTGCGTATAGGTGACAGGGTACGATCCTGTAGCTCGGCGAGGAAAGCTGCCACATCTGGTGGGCGCTGCTCCGGGTTATAGGCCATTGCGTGTTCCAGCGCAGCCCGCACTTGCGGCCTGATCTGCTCATCCTCAATCGCCTCCCGCGTTGGCAGACTGCCGGTCAGCAGGTAGTAGCAGGTGGCAGCTAGCGAATACACATCAGTGAACGGCCCGCGCAATGCTCTGGCGTGGAACTGCTCCGGCGGGGCGAAGCCGTAGCTGGCAATTACTGTGTGAGTGATCGCCTGGTTGGTAGTGAACTCTCGCGCCGCGCCGAAGTCTACCAACACGGCGTGACCTTGACGGTTGACCAGAATGTTCGACGGCTTGATGTCGCGGTGCAACAAGCCGCGTGCGTGCAGCACGCTCAACGCCGCGCCCACCTCGCTAATATAGCGGATGGCCTCATCTTCAGGCAACCGCCCGCCCCGCTGCACCATCACCTTCACCAGGTCTACCCCGTCAATGAAGCGCATCACCATATAAGCGGTGTTGTTCTCCTCGAAGTAGTCATGCACCGCTACGATGTCAGGGTGATCGAGGCTAGCAAGGGTGCGGGCCTCGCGCAGAAAGTCGCCGATCGCCTTGCTCCAGCGGCCTCCGGTGTAGGTGAGCGGCACGGTCACGTGTTCGCCCTTACGCTCGCTACCTTCAGGGTAAAGCTCCTTGATCGCAACGATGCGCCCCAGCAGCGTGTCGGTCGCTCGGTAGGTAATGCCGAAGCCGCCTTCGCCCAGCACCTCCTCGATGACATACTTGCCGTTCTGAAGTTTGCTCCCCTGCGTAAGTGGGCCAGTGCCAGCCATTGCCGCTCCCCCTTTTCACTGTCCCCGTAATCTTATCACAGGTTGGGGTTGATGGCAACCCACAACATCTTGTGGAAAAAGTGATTGACAACCACGAACAGATGTATTAAACTAAGGTCATGGAAACCATCTGCCGCCACTGTGGTGAGGATTTTACCCTGCCAGAGAGCCAACGCACTGCCACTGCGATGCGCTGCCCGCACTGCCAGGCAGTAGCTATGCCAGGGGTGCGCTACCGCCGCTGCGCCGTCTGCGGCGCATCCTATCGCCCCGACTATGATGCTTGCCCTTACCGCGATGAGCATCCGTTGGTCAACGAACCGCCGGTCGAATATTACGCTGGCCTGCATCAGCTATATGTCAAGGCGCGGGGTAACGGCAACGGTCATGCCAACGGTCACAGCAATGGTAACGGTCACGCGAATGGCCGCAGTTATAGCAATGGAAACGGTAACGGCGCGGGCTACGGCAAGGTCGGCACATATTCGCAGCGTAGCAATGGCTCACGCCCTGCCACCCCACAGCCGCTCTCCCCTGCCGTCTACCTTACTGCCGAGGGGTTGGTACCGGGCAGCAATGCGGGCGTGGGTGGCATCTACGCCTATGTGCCGCAGTTCGTAGTTCCCACCATCGAGCCGGTAGAGATCCGCGAACGTGCTACCGTGGAGTACGTGGTCGATGAGGAGGCCAACGACTTTGATGATGCTGCCGCCCCCACAGAGATTGTCGAGGATGTCGAAGCCGACGATGAAACAGCGGGGCCAACCAGCCAGATTGATTGGGAGAACCCGCCTTACGAGCTGATCAACGATCCTCGCCGCATGGCCGAGGTGATGGGCCTGCTACTCAAAGAGAAGGCGCTAGCGGTGGACACCGAGACTAGTGGCCTCGATCCTTACACCTGCGACCTGCTGCTCTTGCAAATCTCCACCGCCGAAATGGGCTATATCTTCGATGTGGGCGGCGGGTCGGGGCGCAAGCTGGATATTGGCCCGCTGCGCCAGGTGCTGGAGAATCCCGCCATCCTCAAGCTGCTGCAAAACGCCAAGTTCGACTATAAGTTCCTAAAGCAACGGGCAGGCATCGAGCTAGTCAACATCTACGACACCATGCTCACCGAACGGGTGCTGACCAGCGGCATCAGCCGCGAGATCAGCCTGAAGAACCTGGCCCATTTGTACGTCGACCTGCCCATGGATAAGTCGGAGCGGGCTAATTTCATTGGCATGAAACCTGGCACACCGTACAGCGAGGAGCTGCTGAAGTATGCCATCCGCGATGTATTGATCCTGTTCCCTATCTACGAGCAGCAGAAGCCGAAGCTGAAGAAGCTGAAGCTTGAACGTACCGCCAAGCTGGAGTTCGACTGCATCCCCGCCGTGGGCGACATGGAACTGGCAGGCTGCGCCATCAACGTGGAGAAGTGGCACGAAATTATCGAGAACGTGAAGGTGCTGCGCGATCAGGCCGCCACCGCATTGCTAGAGGTGTTGGAGCCAACTATGGCCCAGGCGACGATGTTTGGAGTTAGCAGCATCAACCTGAACAGCAATTTGCAGCTGGCCGAGTGCTTTGCCAAACTTGGTGTCAACCTGCCCGACACGATGGAGAGTACGCTGGTCAAATACGATCACCCCGCGATTAAGATGCTGCTCACCTACCGTGAATATGAGAAGACGCTATCGGCGTTCGGCGAGAAGTTCCTACAACTGATCAACCCCCAGACGGGTCGCATCCACCCCGACTTCAGCCAGCATGGAGCGGACACCGGCCGCTTCTCCTGCTCCAACCCCAACGTGCAGCAGATCCCCTCCAGCTCAGATTTTCGCTCCTGCTTTATCGCTGCGCCTGGCTACAAGCTGATTACCTGCGACTACTCGCAGGCCGAGCTACGCATCCTGGCCGAACTGAGCAGCGACCCCGCCTTCATCGAGGCGTTCATTAGCGGCGGCGACCTGCACGCTCTGACTGCCAGCCAGATGTTCCAGGTACCGTTGGAGCAGGTGGACAAGGCGATGCGCGGCAAGGCCAAGGCGATTAACTTCGGCCTCGCCTATGGACGCGGCGCTGGTTCGCTGGCAATCACTCTAGGCGTGGAGGTGGACGAGGCCAAGCGGCTGATCGAGCAATATTTCAAGGCATACTCCGGCATCCAACGCTGGCTCGACGGGGCGGCCCGCAGTGCGCTACGTAAGGGTTACAGCGAAACGCCCATTGGACGCAAGCGCTTCTTCACCAAGCCCGAAGCCGACAGCCCCACCTATAATAGCGACCGCGCTGCCATCGAGCGCCAGGGCAAGAATGCACCGATCCAGGGCGCGAACGCGGATATGACCAAGACTGCCCTCATCTTCCTCAAGCGCACGCTGCAGGGCTTCGATGCCCGCGTGGTCAACACCGTCCACGACGAAATTGTGGTCGAGGCCCGCGAGGATCAAGCTGAAGTGGTTTGCAACCTGGTCGAGCGGGCCATGATCGAGGCTGGTGAGGAGATCCTGAAGAAAGTGCCGGTCAAGGCCGATCCCCATATCGGCGATTATTGGAGCAAGTGAGCAGGTTGAACTTGACAAAGCCCCTTCGGGTTTGCTATAATACCTTTCCGTAACCCATCGTTACGGACAAGCAATCGTTTTGCCCTAATCCTGCCCAGCTACCCGCGTGCGGGTTGGCGTTGGGCATATTGTTTGATTACAACATTCTGGTAGGGCGCTTTGCTTGCGCCTGAAGTGGGAGGAATAATCGTGTTCGCAGTAGTAGAGACAGGCGGCAAGCAATACAAGGTTGCCCCCGGCGACCAGCTCGATGTGGAACTTCTCAGCATCGAAGTCGGTAAGCAGTTCGACCTTGGTCGGGTGCTGATGGTTGGCAGCGATGGCGGTGAAGTGCTGGTCGGCAGCCCGCTGGTAGATGGCGCACGAGTGGTTGCTACCGTGGTCGCTGAACACCGTGGCGATAAGTTGATTGTATTCAAGTACAAGCCTAAGAAGCGCTATCGCCGCAAGAACGGCCATCGCCAGACGCTTACCCGCGTAAACATTGACGAGATATTTGCCGATGGCATCGCCGATCGAGAGCCAAAGGTTGCGAAGGCGGAGCCGAAGAAGGCCAAAATAGCAACCATCGCGCCCGTAACTGAGGTTGCGATTGTGCATCCAACCGTCGTGGCCGCTGCGCCTATTTCTGAGGTTGAGACTGGGCAGATGGTCACTGAGGTCAGCGCCACACCCGTTGTTCAGGCTGTGAATGAGCAGCAGGTAGTCGCGGCCACTGCCCCCGTTGAAGTTGAGGCTGCACAGCCCATCGCTGAGACAACCGCCGAACCGTCGGTCGCAGCAGCAACTAGCAGTGAACCGGAGACGGTTGTCACTAGTACGCCGATTGTAGAGGTGAGAGGCGTGCCAACCACCGACGCTAGCGGCAGTGGCCTCGACCTGCAAGATGCACCCAACACTGATGTAGAGACCAAAGAGGGCAAGGCGTAGGGCTGATAACGATGGGCGAACCACGGTTCGCCCTTGAATTGCAACCTCGTATTTGGATTAGCCCTTAGCTGTTGTAGAAAGAGAGAAGACCAATGGCTCATAAGAAAGGCATGGGTAGCAGCCGCAACGGACGCGACAGCAAGCCCAAGATGCTGGGCGTGAAGCGCTACGACGGTCAGATCGTCACCAGCGGCACCATCCTGGTGCGGCAACGCGGCACCCGCATCAACCCCGGCCTCAACGTCGGTGTAGGCCGCGACCACACCCTCTACGCGATGGTAGATGGCAGCGTCAAGTTTCAGGCCGACAGCAGGATAAAGAAGCGGGTCAGCGTCCTGCCCTTGCAGCTTATCATCGTCGATGAGCAGCCCGCCCCCGCTGGCGAAGTTGCTGCGGCGTAAGTAGTACCGACAAGGTTCGAGTTAGTAGCTCAAACCCCAAACCTCAAACCTCAGCAGTGAGGAGATGGGATGACCAACGCCCAATCCAAAAGGTGGTCAAATGGAGGCAATACCGTGAAGGATAGCATTCACCCGAAGTATGAGACAACTACCGTAACCTGCTCGTGCGGAACCACCTGGGAGACGCGCAGTACCAGGAAGAATCTGCGCGTTGATGTGTGCAGCGCCTGCCACCCGTTTTACACTGGCGAGCAGCGTATTGTGGACACCGCTGGGCAGGTCGAGCGCTTTATGCGACGCATGGGCAATCGTGATGCCGTGCGTGAACGCACCGAGCAGCAGACCGCTGCCGCGCAAGCGGCCCGCCAGACGGCAGCCGCGCCCCTGCCAGCCAAGCGCACCGCCCGCCCCGCTGCTGCCCGCCCCGCAACGCCACGCCCACAGGCCGCCGCGCCCAGCGCCGTGCCAACCGAGCAGAGCGAAGCCTAACCGACATTCAGATTGGGGGCGCACAGCAATGTGCGCCCTTTTTCTTTTTGTGCTAAAATATGCGGGTTGCAAACCCTATGCCCATAAGGAGCGATAATGGCAGCGCGTGAGATACCGAGCGGCGGCTGGATCGAGGTTATCTGCGGCAGTATGTTCAGCGGCAAGACTGAGGAGTTGATTCGCCGTGTGCGCCGCGCCGAGTACGCCCGCCAGCGGGTGCAGGTGTTCAAGCCGATTATTGATGACCGCTTTGCGGTGGAGAAGGTCTACTCACACAGTGGCCTCAATCGTGGTGCGGTGCCGGTGCAGGACAGCGCCAGTATCATGCAAGTGCTGGAGGATGCCACCGAAGTGGTGGCGATTGACGAGGCTCAGTTCTTCGACCCCGGTATCGTGGACCTCTGTCGTAGGCTGGCGGAGGGCGGCAAGCGGGTCATCTGTGCGGGCCTCGACCTCGACTTCCGCGCCGAGCCGTTCGGCCCCATGCCGCAGCTAATGGCCGAGGCAGAGAGTGTGGATAAACTGCAGGCTATATGCCTGGTCTGTGGCGCACCGGCCAGCCGCACCCAACGGTTGGTAGACGGTCGCCCTGCCCGCTACTCCGATCCTATCATCCTGGTGGGCGCAACCGAGAGTTACGAGGCCCGCTGCCGCGCCCATCACGAGCTGGTGAGAGCTGAGGGCTGAATAAAAGCAAAGTTGAGGGCGGTAAAAAGCGCCGATCTCTTTTCGCCGAGGAGAACATATTGGGGGTTCTGGGGCTGCAGCCCACAGATGTTGAAGTGCAGCAAGGCAGGGGAAAACAACCTGGGGGTCTGGGGGTGCAGCCCCCAAGATGTTAAAGTGCAGCAAGGCAAGGGAAAACAACCTGGGGGTCTGAGGGCTGCAGCCCCCATATATTGAAGTGCGGCAAGGCAAGGGAAAACAACCTGGGGGTCTGGGGGTGCAGCCCCCAGATGTTGAAGGGTACTCCGGCCAATCGAAAACTCGACTGCTGCGGCTTACAATAGACATGAGCGACACTTGCACCCGCTGGGGGGCCGCACCCCCAGACCGCCATGATGTTTCCCCCTGTAAAATTGGGGTGATTCACGTTGAACGGATCTCGAAAGCTGCAACCATACACCATACACCATACACCATGCACTATACATAATACATAATACACGATACACCATACATCATACACGATACACCATTCAAACTATGGATGCCACCCTCACCACCCCCACAACTCAAACCCGACGCGTTGCCCTGGCCCCGTTGATTGGCGCGGCGCTTGGTGTAGTCGCGTTCATCGTCTACTTTGTCACCCTCTCGCCCACCATCAACTTTATTGACAGTGGCGAACTTACTACCGCCGTTTACACCCTGGGCGTGACCCACCCCACCGGCTACCCGCTCTATAGCCTATTGGGCTGGCTATCCACCCACCTGCCGCTGGGTGATGACCCTGCCTGGCGACTCAACCTGCTCTCCGCCATCTTCGCCGCCGTCACCGTTGGCCTGTTCTACGCGCTGATCTACAGCGCGTTGCGGATGCTGCCAGCCGCAGCCTTGTCAACGCCGCGCAATGTGCCATCTCAGCCTCGCAAGAAACCGCGCAAAGGCGAACCCTCTCACCAGCCCACTACTGCCAAGTCCGATCCTGCCCCTCAATTTGCGATCCAAAACTCACAATTCAAAATTGCCAACGTTGCCGTTGCCGCAACTACTGCCGGTTTGCTGGCTGCCAGCCTCACCTTCTGGTCGTGGGCAACCCAGGCTAAAATGTACACCCTGCACTGGGCATTCGTCGCTGCGTTGTTCCTGCTGGCCCTGCTGGTCAATCGCGCTTCGCCGCTGCAACGGGACACCGCTAAAGGCTTTTTCGCCTCCATGCCTCTCGACGTACGCCTGCTGCATATCTTCGCGCTCGTGCTTGGCCTCTCGCTCACCAACCACGCCACCACCGTGCTGCTGCTCCCAGGCCTGTTCGTCCTTATCTTCGCTGGACGGGATTGGACCGAACGGCTGACCCTCTATCTGCGCCGTCTGCCCACTCTATTGCCGACGCTGCTAGCCCCGCTGTTGCTCTACCTCTACCTGCCGCTGCGGGCCAATGCCCACCCGCTGATGGACTGGGGCATCCCCACCGACTGGCCCAACTTCGTCCGCCACGTAACTGGCTGGCAATACAGCGCCTATATGTTCCATCCTGCGCCCAATCAATTCAGCACCGCGCTCGGTATGTGGCGCGATCAGTTTGGCCCCATTCTCGGCCTGATCGTGCTGCTGCTCGCCATTGCTGGGCTGGCGCGACTGGTGTTGCGCGACCGCCAGCTATTGGCTGCCACCCTGCTCACTGCGACCACCACCCTGTTTTACGCGCTCAACTACGGCATCCGCGAGATCGATTCGTATTACGTGCCATTCTATATGATGGCGCTGCTCTGGACCGGCATTGGCTTGGCATCGGGTTTGGAGCAGCTAACCACTCAACTCAAAACTCAAAACTCAAAACTCAAAACTTCTCTTGCAGCGGCCACGCTTTTGCTGCCAATACTTGCCGTCATCATCAACTGGCAGAGCAGCGACCATCACGATGATCGCCTCGCCAGCCTCTATGTGCAGAACGCCTACAAGGGGTTTGCGACGAACGCGCTGGTGATGAGCGATAGCTGGGATCTCGTCTCCGGCTCATTCTACGAGCAGCACATTCGCGGCCTGCGGCCCGACTTGACCATCGTGGACATCAGCCTGATGCGCTATCCCTGGTATATGGATTACCTGGAACGCAACTATCCGCAGCTAATCGCGCCTGTGGCCGCTGTGGAACAGCAGTACCGCGCCCAGCAGGAGCTATTCGTCAACGACAAGCTGAACCTGAGTGATACAGCCTCGACCAGGCCAATCCAAGATGCCTATGATGGTGTAATCAGCGGCATAGTCAGCGACACGCTGAAAGCGGGCCGCCCGCTTTATGGCCTCTTCCCCACTGTGATCAGTGGTGGTCAGCCCGACAACGAGCAGCAGATCATCCTCGGCCAGAACTATCACCCTGAAGGGTTGGCCCTCCGCGTAGACACTGCGCCCGGCAAACACGATGTTGCCGCCCCTGCCTGGGACTTGAGCGGCATCACCAGCAACCCTGTGCCGCAGGATATCGTTGCGCACTCCGTCACCAATATCTACCCCGCCGCGCTGGCGGCAATCGGCAACTACAAGCTGCAGAACGGCCAGCCCGACGGTCAGCAATTGATTGACCAGGCTAGCAAGCTCGTCGATCTATTGCGCCCGCATTAAGCGTAACTGTTCACAGTTGCAGCCGAATGCATAAAGTGATAGAATAAGCACATGAGCGAGATGCAACAATTGCAAACCGAACTGCTTACCCTCCGCACCGAGAACCAGCAACTGCACGGGGATTATGTAACTCTGTTTGCTGAGAAACAAGGGTTGCAAAACCAACTTCCCTCCCTGCTGCAGCACAATCAAACCTTGCAAGAACAACGAACAGTTACCTGCACCCCACAATTTGTCGCTAGGCCAACCAGGTGTTATAATAGCAGGGCGCGTGCTGACGTTCGATAGCAGCTATGACCAATTTCGTCCAAAGGAGCAACATTGAGTACCAACCCCGGCGACAACGGCAAGAAGCCACCACGCGGTGGCATTGTCGGCTTCCTCACTCGCTACCGCGTCTGGATTGGCCTGATCATCAGCCTGGCGCTTATCTATCTGACCTTTCGCCAGCAGCCGCTCGACAAGATCGGCGTGGCGCTCGGCCAGGTGAACTATTACTGGATCATCCCCGCGCTGGGGTTGTACTTCGCCGGGGTGTGGGTGCGGGCGCTGCGCTGGCACTTTCTACTCGCCCCCATCCTGCCCGCCACCGAACGCGCTCACACCTCGGCCAACCGCTTGTTCGGGCCGATGGCGATTGGCTATGCGGTCAACGACCTGGTGCCGCTACGCACCGGCGATGTGGTGCGTGCCTACGCCCTGAGCAGGCAGGAGGGCATCCGCACCTCGTCGGCGTTGGCTACAGTGGTGGTGGAGCGCATCTTCGATGGACTGACTATGCTCCTGTTCATCGTCATCTGCGCCCTGTTCGTCAGCCTGGGCGACCTTCGTAGCTATCTGATCGTCGGCACCGTCGTTTTCGTCGCCGCCTTCGCCCTGTTCGTCTACGTCGCCGCCTCACCCAAAGTGGCGGAGCGGCTGCTGGGGGTGACGCTTAATGTGCTGCCGTTGGGCCGACTGCGGGGGCGGGTGGATGGTATCGCCCGCAGCTTCCTGCACGGCCTGTCGGTACTCAGCAATGCCCGCAGCGTGGTGGCGGTGTTGCTCACCTCCCTGATCGCCTGGTTGCTGGAAGCGGGGATGTACTACCTGATTGCCCAGGGCTTCTCCTCTGTGCTGGCGCAGCAGGGTGTTGCCCAACCGCCCTGGTATGCCTTCCTGCTTACCTGTGCAGTTGCTAATCTGGTGACTATTATCCCATCTACGCCCGGCTACATCGGCCCTTTCGATTATGCGGTCAAGATCGTGTTGAGTGCGCCCGTGCCGCTATTTGCGTTGCCGCTTAACTGGGTGTTGAGCTATACCCTGGTGCTGCACGCCGCGCTCTACTTCCCCATCACCTTCGTCGGCCTGTTCTTCTTCTGGCGAGCGGGCATCTCCTGGGGCGAGATACAGAGTGGTAAAGGCAACCTGCCACCCAGCGCGGACACCCCCGCCGACATCGAGGAAACCGTGGCCGAGGACGACGAGAAGTACGACGACCGTGAGCAGCCGGGCGACCAGAAGATAAGCCCGGAGGGTGCCTTAGCCTACGGATTTAGCCAACGGATTGTAAAAACGGATAAACGGATAAAGCGGATTTATGCGGGCAAGCGC
>JANXYP010000186.1 GCA_025355955.1 Chloroflexota bacterium | reverse complement strand
ATCGCTAACCTCGTGCGCTGCCGCCTCAGCATCAACCGCGTTGGGCAACAGGACGAGGTGGGCGGCAGGCAGATGCAGGTACTCGCGCACCTCATCGTGCAGCCCCACGTCGGTGTAGGCCACCCGCTGCGCCCGCTGCGCCCCATGCCGGTACATCGCCCGAAACGGCGCGTAGGCCAGCCACTTGCGTCGGTCAGTCACTTTGAAGTCCTCCAACCCGTGCGGGTTCATCAGCATCGGCGCATGGCCCTTTGCCCGTGCGTAGCCGTAGGCACACAACCCGTGTGCGTGAACGATGTCTATGCCGCCCCGCGAGGCCAGTTGCGCCGCCTGCTTGCCCATCTGACGCACGAAGATGGGATAGTTGCTGAGGCGATCGGCAATCGAATTGCGGCGTAGCGGCAGCCGCGTGTACCGTGCGTAATGCCAGTTTATCTCCGCCCCACCCGTCGCGGCATCGCCAGCCAACTTCCGCGCCGCCTCGTCCGCGCCCGGCTGGGTAAACATCTCCACGCTAACCCCCAGCCGCAACAGGTGGCGGGTAAGCTGAAAGACGTGCTGCTCCAACCCACCCGCGCCGTGGTCGGGGTAGATGGCGCGGGCGAGGTGGGCGATACGCAGCGGCTCACTCATTGCCGTGCATCCATTATTGCTTCCGTGTACACCTGCTCCACGTGCGGCACGACCACATCCGTGCTGAAGGTGGCCTGGGCATGAGCGAAGGCAGCCGCACCGAGGCGGGTGCGGAGATCGGGGTCAGCCTCCAGGCGGTCGATGGCGGCGGCGAAGGCGGGCAGGTTGTCGACCAGCAGGCCGGTTTCGCCGTCGCGGATAATATCGGGTGTACCGCCGGTGTTCATCGCCACGATAGGCAGGCCCAGGGCGCTGGCTTCCAGCAATACGCGACTGAGTGGCTCCGGCCAGGCCGAGGGGAAGAGCAGCCCACTTGCCCCTGCCATCTGTTGCAGCGCCTCATCGTTGGGCAGCCAGGGGGTAATGCTCAGGCCCACGCCCGCCGCCTCCGCCGCCAGCGCCAACGACTCGCGCAGCTTGCCATCGCCCAGCACCTCGGTGGGCCAGGCGCTCCTGGCCGCCGCCAGCGCGGGAACGAGCAACTCCGCGCCCTTGTTTGGCTCCAGCTTGCCCACGAAAACCCAGTGCTGAGTGCTGAGTGCTGAGTGCTGAGTTGGGTTGCTTTGGATGGTGCTGGATAGCGCGGCGAAGTCGATCATGTTGGGAACGACGCGCACGCGGTCAGCAGCTACGTAGGGGCGCAGGCGGGTCGCGGCGTAGTTGCTGACCGCGATGACGCGATGGCTGCGGGCTAGCCAGCGGCGCTTCAGGCGCAGGTTGGTCTCCATATATGGGATCAGCGGCCAGCCCAGTATGCCCTTGACTCCCGCGATATGTATCAACCCACGCGCCAGATCGCGGGCGGTGCAGCCGTGGCAGGCGATGTCGCCGTGTCGGAGCGTGCCGAAGTAGCAGAGCGCCCACCAGTCACGGATGGTGCTGACTGCGGCGATGCCCGTATCCTCTGCCGCCATCACCGCGGGTGGGATGCTGAGGCCGTTCTGCCCATGCACGATCTCGATGCGCTCACCGCGAATGAGGTCGTGCAGGAAGCGGCGAAAACCAGCATAAAGCCGCTCATTACGCTGATAGTTGGTCAGGATCGGCAGCTTGAGCGGCAAGTCGGGGTGGGCGTACTCATGCACCGCGAAGCCATCGTAGTCGGTCAACCGATTGCGAGTTGCGCCGATGCGGGGGCGGGCAATCACCACGTAATGCCCGCGCTCGCGCAACGCCCGCGCCAGATAGTAGCTGCTCCAGCCGCTGCCGCCACACTTGGGCGGGAACACGTCCGTCGCGATCAAAATGCGAAGTTTTGAGTTTTGAGTTTTGAGTTTTGAGTTCATCTAGTCAATTCCAGCATAATCTCTTCCAACGCACGGCAGTGTTCCTGCCAGCTATATGTAGCGACTACCCGTTGACGGGCGGAAGCGCCCATGGCGGCGGCGTGGGCGGGGTTGGTGAGCAGCACGGCGAGGTAGTCGCGCAGGGCGGTGACATCACCAGCGGGATAGAGTAGACCGTCTACGCCGTCGCGGATGATTTGATTGAGCGGGGGTATGTCAATCGTGATGGTGGGCAGCGACATCGCCATGTACTCGAAGATCTTGAGCGGCGACCAGTAGAAGCCGAACAGACGCAAGGCTTCATGCGCCGCTGGGTTGAAGGGCGCGACCCCTACACTGGCGAGGGCGAGATATAGTGGCACTTCCGCATAAGCGACTGCGCCAGGGGTGATGAAGCGGCCCCCCAGCCCAGCGCCCAGCGCCCGCACCTCATCCAGCAGCGGACCGTCGCCGAGGAACAGGAAGGCGGCATCCGGCAAATCATCGGCAAGTTGCCTGGCCGCGGTGGCGAATTGGTCTACCCCGTGCCAGTGGCGGAAGCTACCGCTGAAGACGGCCACTGGCTGGCCCTCGTGCAGGCCGAGCCGCTGGCGCAGGGCGGCAAGCTCCGCACCTTGTTCGGTCACAACCCGCTGGCGGTCGAACTGAGCGACGTTCGCGCCCCAAGGCAGTTCGCAAATCTTGTCGCGCTGCGGCAACAGCGCAGGCGGCACCGTGCTGGCAAGCGGGGTGATGATGCGTGAGGCGAGGCGGCACTGGCGCGCCGCCCAACGCTGCAAAGGGCGACCGAAGCGCCGATCCAGCCTGCTCTTGCGGCTGGCGGGTGGGTCAACGATAGGAGCGTTGATTTCGAGGATGCTGGGAATGTGCTGGCGGGCAGCAGTAATAATGCCCGCACCGGCGAGGTTGTAGTATCGCTCCATGATGATGTCGGGGCGCAGCTGGCGAGCGAGGCGGCTGACACTGGGGTAGTAGAGCAGCCCCATCGCTTTGCCCACGCGCAGACGGTGGAAACGCGCCCCGCCGATCGTCTCAGCGGCAGGCTGGCCGCCCGCGTTCATGGTGACCACCTCGACCTGATGGCCGCGAGCGGCGAGGCCGGTGGCGACTTCCAGCACGTGGGTCGCACCACCATGCGCCCCCGGCGCAGTGATGCCCGCCGCAACGTAGAGGATGCGCACGCTACTCGGCCCGTAGCAGGATGAAGAATGGCCCGGTTCGCATCCGGCCAAAGAATACCAGGTCAAGCAGCATCACGCGGGTGAGACCCTGCAACCCGGCGCGATAGAGTCCGCCCCGCGCGATCTGGCGCTTGGCCTCGCGACGGGCCAGTTCAGCAGCGGCATCGTGTTCCGGCTCTAGCGGGTGCGCGTGGGCCGCTTCGCCAAAGTTGTCGCCAAACTCGTTGTGCTGGTGGGCAACGGCAGCCTGCAGCGCGGCCTTGCGACGGGCGCGGGCCTGCGCCTTGGTCAGCACCGCTTCGCCCAGCTTGGCGATCACGTTTTCGGTTAGGCTCTGAAACACGCCATTCCAGTAGATAACCCGCTCAAGCTGCAACCCGCTTTCGGCGATCACTGCCCGCAACTGATCGAAGGTAGCGACATCCTTCACATGGTCGGACTTACGAAGGCGGTCGCGGCGGAAGTCGGCCAATCCCACTCGCTCCAGCCCCTTGCCCACTACCCGCGAGCCGCTGATTAGCGGTTGCAGCAGCGAACGTTCGCGGGTGTTCGAGTAGATCATCGCCCGCCCGCCCGGCTTTAGTACCCGTCGTATCTCCTTGAACATCTGCACCACATCGGCGGTGGTGAGGTGTTCCATTACATCGAGCGAGAAGACCGCGCTGAAGCTGGCGGTGGCAAAGGGCAGGGCGCGGGCATCGGCGCGGGCCAGATCCACGGCGTTAATCGCCTCGGCGGCGAACAGCGGGGCAGGGTCGATGCCCACCATGTGGTTGACGCGGCGGCGATTCCAGTAAGCAAACTTGCCGTTGCCGCAGCCGATCTCCAGCGCAGCATCGTTGGCCCGCAACTGCAGCAGGCGGCGCAAGGTCACGTTACGTACCCCCGCGCCGAGCAACGGCTGGCTGATGTGGCGATAATCCAGCGCGGCCTCGAACTCGTGCTGATGGGCCACATAGTCGGAGGTATGAGCGAACTCGCCACCCGTTGCAAACTCTGCCCCCTGCGGCATCAAGCTAAGATAGCCTTCCTTTGGGTTGTAGGGGTAGCGGCGGCCACACCCGGCGCAGCCCAGCGCATAGCCATCTCCCGTGTGTTCCATAGTGAGGCTACCCCAGGCGCGGGCATCGGCCCCCGCTGGAACGCGGGCAACGCAATCGGGGCAACGCACGATCTTCAACAACTTATCAGAAATCAAACCCGGCTCCCTCGCAAGCAGGTATGGATAAAGCAGGGCTAGTATAAGAAACGGTGGGGTCATTGTCAAGCTAGCAAACGGGTTGAGGTGCGCGTCACGCCCTTCCATACGCGCCCAGATAGAAAACCCCGATTATCATTATTGCAAGTGACAACATCAAATGCGCTCCAGGTTTGTAGGAAGTATTGTTCCGCATTAGCCTACGTTGTGTGGCAGCGTGGCGACTACGCATTTCGGCGTATTTTCCTTGTGACCAGGCTGCCAGTATGGTATCATATGCTATATGATTCTGCGCCAATGGATGCCCCTCAGTCGGAAAGGAGCCAGCCCCGACTAATGCACACGCTCGCCACCCTGTTGCCCTACCTGCGCCGCCACCGCCTGCCGCTTATTGTCGGCGTGCTGGGGGCGCTGGCTGATACCTTTCTTCGACTGGTGCCTGCCTACCTGCTAGGTCAGGCCATCAACCTGATCACCGCCAACCAGCCCCAGAGCGAAGTGCTGCCCTATATCTGGTGGATCGGGCTGTTCGCCGTGCTGGATGGCATTGCGGTGTTCGTCCAGCGCTACATGGTCTCGCTGGTGTCGCGGCGCATCGAGTACGAGCTGCGCGGCGACTTCTTCGCCCACCTGCAAACCCTCGACTCCGCCTTCTATAAGAACCTGCACACCGGCGACCTGATGGCGCGGGCCACCAACGACCTCAACCAGATCCGCATGATGCTGGGGCCGGGGGTGAACGGGATAATCAGCACGCCCGCTACCTTCCTGGTAACCCTGGCCTTCATGTTCGGTATCAACCTCAAGCTAGGGCTGATCGTGCTGGTGCTGATGCCGCTAGTCACAGTGGTGTTCTACCTGCTCAACGGGCGGATGCGGCGGCAGTACACCGAAGTGCAGGGCCAATTCGCCGAACTCAGCACCCGCAGCCAGGAGAACCTGAACAGCATCCGCGTAATCAAGGCTTACGGACAGGAGCAGGCCGAGATCAAGCGCTTTGCCGCCGCCAACGCCCTCTACATCAAGCTCAATCTCGTCTATGTGTTGCTCTCCGGGCTGCTCTGGCCGCTACTGGGGATGCTGCTAGGCGCAACCACTGCCATCGTGCTGGTGGTGGGCGGCGGTGATGTCGTCACTCACCAGATCAGCCTCGGCCAGTTTGTACAATTCAACCTCTACCTCGCGCAACTTGGTTGGCCGATGATCGCGATGGGCTGGACCCTGTCGCTAGTTCAGCAAGGGCTTGCTAGCCTGGGTCGACTCGATGAGGTGATGCGCCGTCAGCCGCACATTTATGATGACCCTACCAGATTGCAGCCAGCAACGCAGCCGATCAGCGGCGAGATCGAGTTCAAGGATGTCACCCTCACCTACGACAACCTGCCGGTGTTGGCGAATGTCAGCTTCCACGTACCCGCTGGTAGCAGCCTGGCGGTGGTGGGTGCGACTGGCAGCGGCAAGAGCAGCCTGGTCAACCTGATTGCTCGTGTCTACGATCCACAGGAAGGCACTATATACATAGATGGGCGCGAGATCAGCGCGATACCGTTGGACGAACTGCGCCAGGCGATTGGCTATGTGCCACAGGACAACTTCCTCTTCTCGGTGCCGCTGCGCGACAATGTAGCCTTCGGCCTGCTCGATGAGCATAGCAGCCAGCAGCGGGTAGTAGTCACCGCCCGCAACAGCACCTTCCTGCCGCGCAACAGCAGCGCGGCCAACCACCTGCCATTGTTCCACTGGAACGTGAACCTGGACGACGATCCGCTGCGCGCCCTGCGCGAACTTAGCGAGGACCAGCGCCAGCGCATTGGGGATGGGGTGGAAGTGGCGCGTTTGAGCAAGGATCTGGAGCAGTTCCCCCAGGGGATTGATACCATGATCGGCGAACGTGGCGTGACTCTCAGCGGCGGGCAAAAGCAGCGCACCGCTATCGCCCGCGCCATCGTGCGTGACCCCGCCATCCTCATCCTCGACGACTCGCTGTCCAGCGTGGATACCGGCACCGCCTCGGAGATCCTGTCCGGTCTGCGCGAGGTGATGAAGCAGCGTACCAGCATAATCATCGCCCAACGCATCGCCACGGTGCAGAATGCCGACCAGATCATCCTGCTGGAAGATGGCCGCATCGTGGAGCGCGGCACGCACATGGAGCTAGTCGCCCTCGGTGGTCGCTACACCGCAATGTACCGCCGCGAACTGCTGGCACAGGAACTCGATGTCGAACCGGAAGTGGCCGCCGGGATAAGCTAACCAGTAAACCCCCTCCCCATATCGGGGGAGGGTATGGAGTGGGGGCTGGGGGCGCACATCAGTGCGCCCTTGCCGCATATCAGAGTGAGGGGCAGATGGGCAAACCGCTAATCATCGGCGTGGCGGGCGGCACCGGCAGCGGCAAGACCACTGTAAGCGCGGCGATCGTGACCACGGTTGGCAATCAGCAGGTGGCACTGCTGCAGCATGATGCCTACTACAAGGACAACTCGCACCTGCCGTTGGAACAGCGTCGCACGGTCAACTATGACCACCCCGACGCGCTGGAGAACGACCTGCTCATCACCCACCTTCGCACCCTCAGCGCCCCCAACCCCATGCCAATTGCTTATCCCCGCTACGACTTCGCCACCTACGTGCGCCTGCCGGAGGTGACTATCATCGAACCCAGGCCAGTGATCGTGGTGGAGGGTATCCTCATCTTCGCGGATAAAACTCTTAGGGATATGTTTGACATAAAGGTGTTCGTGGATGCCGAGGCGGACATCCGCTTTATCCGCCGCTTGCAGCGCGACACCAGCGAACGGGGGCGCAGTGTGGAGCAGGTAATCGCCGAGTACAGGCAGACGGTGCGCCCGATGCACCTGGAGTTTGTGGAGCCGAGCAAGCGCTACGCCGACGTAATCATCCCACGTGGCGGCCACAACCGTGTCGCGGTGGAGATGGTAGTGGCGCGAGTGGTACGCGAACTCGCGGCGCGGGCCGGAGGGTAGAAGGTAGAAGGTAGAAGGTAGATTCAGGAGCTACGAGATGCGGCAGGCGCAGGGCGCTCGGTAGGGGCGAACAACGGTTCGCCCTGTGGTGAGGCAACAATGCAACTCTGGCTGACAATTCTGCTCATCATCATCCTGGCGTTGGCGACGCTGCTCACGATCGATGCCCGCCGCCGACGGGTGGCAAGCGGGCTGCCCACCGGTGAGATCGTGGAACAGGACACCCTACCCGCGAAGGACTCTGCTGCGGATGCGGCGCGGATGCTGCTCTCGCGGCGCTATGGGCTGGTGGGCAAGCCCGACTATCTGGTAGAGGAAGGTGGCTACACCATTCCCGTGGAGGTGAAGACCACCCGCCACGTAACCCGCCCCCGCGACGGTCACGCAATGCAGCTATACGCCTACTGCCTGCTAGTCGAGGAGCAGTATGGCGTTGCCCCGCCCTTCGGCATCCTACGTTATCCAGACCAGCGCTTCAAGCTACCCTACGGGCGGCGTGAGCGCGCCTGGGTGATTGAGACCCTGAACCTAATGCGCGAAGACGAAGCCAGCGACGATGAAGTAATCCCCAACCACGACCAACCCGCCCGTTGCCGTAGCTGCCAATTCCTCGCCACTTGCGGGATGGACCTGATTGGGGATTGATGGGTTTTGAGTTTAGAGATTATTACATGAGGGTCAAGCGATTAACACCAAATAGCCGAGGAGATAGGGCATTTTCTGTAGGGGCGAACCGTTGTTCGCCCTGCCCAATTTACATCAGCACCAAACCTTATTAGTATAACTTCCACGTAACTTCCACGTAACTTTAATGAGGTAGGTAAACTTTGATAAACACAAGTTTCGGGGCGCTCCTCTATAACTCAAAACTCAAAACTCAAAACTCAAGACTAATAATCCTGGCTGCCTATGCCATGATGGTTCTGCTGGTTTCGCCACAGCACGAGTATCCGATTGACGACGACTGGATCTACGCCCAGGCGGTGCGCGATGTGCTGCATGGGGTGTTCAACATCCCCGGCTGGGCGCAGGCCAGCCAGCTTACTCACGCGCTGTGGGGGGCAGGCTTTGCCGCCATCTTTGGCTTCAGCTTCACTACACTGGCCTGGTCGATGCTGGCGCTGGCGGCAATTGGCAGCTTGACCTTCTACGCTATTCTGCGACGGCTGGATGTTGGCGTGGGCGCAGCGCTGCTCGGCGCGTTGCTGCTGGCCTGCAACCCCATTCTCATTCACCTCGACTACAGCTTCATGACCGAAGCCAGCTTCCTCACTTACACCTTGCTGGCCTGCTACTGCTACCTGCGCGGCTTGCAGGAAGGCAACCGTTGGTTGTGGCTAGGCGGGGCAATGAGCGCGGTGGCCCTGCTCGACCGCCAGTTCGGGGTAATGATCGCGGTCGCCGCTCTGCTCTACTTGCTGCTAAAGCGCCAGCTAACCGGGCGGCGCACTATCGCGGTGGCGCTGCTACCCGCGCTAGCGCTTGGCGGCCTGCTTATCTGGCAGGCTGGTCAGCCACCCGCTGAGATCAATGTGCAGACCACCGCGCAGATGCAGGCTTTGCTACACCACCCGCTTGAGGTAATTTGGGAGCACCTCTCCCGCCTGCTAATCACCCTGCCAGTGCTAGGGCTGTTCGCGCCGCTGGCGTATCGCTGGCGCAGCCGCGTGTTCGTCGCTTACGCTGCCATCTTGCTAACTGCGGTAATCGGCTGGTACGCCTACAGCGGCACGGCATCGTTCGACTACAGCAGTGGCAACATCTTCGATAGCGGCGGGTTCATGCCGCCCGTGCTGTTCACCTTCCGCACCATCACCATTGGCCCCACCTGGCTGTGGCTTGCCATCAGCGTCCTCGCCGCGCTGCTAACCGCTGGCCTGCTAGCCGCCGCGACTGAAGCAACCGCCGAGTGGTGGCAGCGCACTGCCCGCGCCCAGCCCCTCCCGGCAGGAGGGGAGTCATCTAACCCCTCCCCCACCGGGGGAGGTTGGGAGAGGGTGCGTGATATAAATCTAACCCCAGTCCATTTCGTCTATCTCACTGGCCTGCTGGTCGGCCTGCCCGGCCTGCTGCTCACCGCCAATTTCATGGATCGCTACCTTGTGCCGCTGCTGCCGTTCCTCATCCTCGTCGCGTTGCGCCGCCCCCACTATGCGAACAACGGTTCGCCGTCGACCCGGGCGAACAACGGTTCGTCGTCGACCCGGGCGAACAACGGTTCGCCCCTACCGAACCTTCGCCTAAAACCCGGCTTTCGTTACTCATACCTCATACCTCGTTACTCATACCTCATCATCCTAATTGCCTTCTCGCTCATTGCCCAGCACGACTATTTCGCCTACGCTCAGGCGCGGTGGGATGCAGGGCAGTGGGTAATCAGTCTGAGGGTGACGTACACGCAATTGGATGGCGGCTATGAGTGGAATGGCTGGTGGCTATATCAGCAGTCGGCAGCGCAGGTGCGGGGCAAGGCGGGCGTGCATTATACGCTTATCTCTCCTGCTGGACCAGGTTTCCCGCCCGATGCGGTGATTGACCCGATCTGGCGGCTGGATATTACGGAGAGCGATGGATACCACACAGTAAGACAGTTTGGCTACACCAGTTGGCTCGATGGCGGCCAGACACGCTACGTGCTAGCGCTCAAAAAGCAGTGATTGGTGATTAGCGATGAGTTGGAGTTGCCCTATGCTGTCACAATCCGCTGGCTGACCGCCCCCACTGTCGGGCGGGGGTTATTGAATCGCGGGGAACGCGGAACTGGGCGGAAGACGCGGAGGATGTGGGGCAGCATTGGCAGTCACGATTAGCATTGAGAGTGGGTGGCAAGGTGCGATAAATCCGCGCCCCTACCACAGCACAAATCCCAAAGCGCAACTTTTAGCATAACTCACCATTCATAATTCTATCATCGTCCCCGCTCGGCGCACTCCACGCTGCAAAAGTTCTTCTTATTGATGATGCCAGAGGTAATCACATCGTTGGCGCAGACTGCCTTGCCACAGGTGCGGCACTGCACCAGTTGCTCAGGGGGGAACAGCTTGCCGCAGATAGTGCAGAAGCCGCGCCCCGGCATATTCGTTTCGCGCATCAGGAAGTTGGGCCGTCCGCGATACTGGCCCACACGGCTGCCCTCATAGACGCTGAAGGTGTAGCGCTGCCCACGCAGCAGCAGGTTGGCGTTCCACAACGCTCCGTAGATCGGCACCGCCACGTTGAAGGCGAAGTCCTCCGGGCGGGGGCCGACCGTCTGGCTCATGTTCAGGCTGGCGTATTCGACCAGTTGCTCGTTGGCAGTGGCAAGTTCGCGGCGGGCGCGTTGCTGCAACTCTTGATCATCGTAGGCATATGGCCTGGGCGGTGGCAGCGGGCCATAACCGGCGGGCAGGCGGCTGAAATCTATCTGCTGGATGGTGTCCAGCGGGGGGATGCTGACGCTGCCCTCGGCGGGGGTACTCAGCACGTTGATGCCCTTCCACTCCGGCAGCCACAGGTCGGCGAGGGGCGCATCGAGCGCCGCGCCGTTCGTGCCGTCTATAATGATCGCGCCTTGCTTGCGTAGCCAGCGATTGGCCTGAGCAATAACCGTGTCCAGCGAGTAGACCACCAGGTATAGAGGCAGCAGGGTAAGGGATTGGGGATATACATCGAGTGGCTCGCTGAGGGGCAGAAACTGGATTAGCCCGCGCAGGTAGAGAGTGAGGACAGGGCGAATGTCGTCGTTGCTGCTGAAGCGGAAGGCGTAGCCAGCGGTTAGCGCGTTGCTCTGGGGGTTGAGCCGTTCGCCCAGGCTACCCCCCTGCCGCGCATTGTTGGCGAGGCGGTCGAGGCGCGGGCCAGAGTAGGTACCCGATTGGGGTGCGGAGTTGTTGCTGGCGGGCAGCGCAATCGGCACGGCACGACTGAGCAGCGGGTTGGCGGAAGGGTTGAGCGTCGCTGAAGTTAGCAGCTGCGAACCCTGCTGACGGTCGGACATGGACATTAGCTGTCCCGCGGTGGGCGGTGGCGGCGCGGCGAGGATGTCGCTGATGGTCGCCCGCGCCTGCGTGGCGGTGGGCCGCTCGGCCGGGTTGAGCGAGAGCATCTGCATTACCAGCCGCTCGGTGGCGGGGGTGATGTTGGCCTTCAGTTGACGCAGTGGCGGAAAGTTGGTTAGGCGACGGATCAGGTCAAGGTTTAGGTCAGGATAGGAGTTGAAGGCATCGCGGGGGTCGCGGCCACTTAGCAGGTGGTGCATGGTGGCACCCAGGGCGTAGAGGTCGCTGGCAGTTTGGGCATGGCCCATCCACTGCTCAATCGGGGTGTAGCCCGCCGTTCCCGCCGCGTTGCTCAAGCCATCGGCGATCATACCTACCGCGAGAGCGCCAGTATCGGAGGTCATTTCCTTAGCGAGGCCAAAATCCACCAGCTTGATGCGGGCCTGGGTGTCCACGATGATGTTAGCGGGCTTGATGTCACGGTGGACAACCGGCTCCGGCTTCTGATTGTGGATGAAGGCCAGCACATCGCAAATCGCTAGCGCATCCTGCAGCACCTCACGCTCTGGCAGCGGGCCGATGCGACGCAGGCGTTGCTCCAGGTTCTCGCCCGCAATGTACTGCATCACCAGGTAGTGGCGCGGCCCCTCGCTGAAGTGGTCGTAGGTCTGCGGGATGGCGGGCTGATCGGCGCTGAGGTGGGCAAGGATGAGCGCCTCGCGGCGGAAGTCGTTAGTGGCGCGGGTGGTATCCTGCGGCGAGTCGGCGTAGACTTGCAGCTCCTTCACTACGCAGGGACGAGAGAGATGCCGATCCTCAGCCAGATACACTGCGCCCATACCGCCCTGGCCGAGCAGCCGCTGGATAAAGTAGCGACCTCCCGCCAGGGTGGTGCCAGCCAGCAGCAGGCTATTGGTCACATCCTGCAAGCGCAGACCACAAAACGGGCAGAAGCGCGCATCCGGGCGCACCGGGTTGGCGCAGCGCGGACAGGTGGTTTGGCTTGGGTTGGTAGTGGTTGCTGGAGTCATAACGAGTGTATAGGTCAAAGATTAAAGATTAAGTAGGGGCGCAATTCATTGCGCCTACTGGTTGGGCGGGATAAATCCCCCCTACAAACACGAACCCTATGTAGGGGCGCAATGAATTGCGCCCTGCTGCCTGGCTTACCAGTAGCCCTCGTAGTCGAAGCTACGGGCGATTTCGTAGCCGAGGCGGCCCAGTTCGATGCCTTCGGGGTGTAGCTCCATCCGCACTCGCTCAAAATACTGAACGATCAGGCCATCGGCCTGGGTGAATGGCTCCGACAGCGGGTAGCCAAAGGTAGCGAGGCCGCCGTGCGTCTGCCAGTAGTCGAGCAGTTTGCCGCTCAGGTTATGCTGGCTCTGGCTGAAGTAGAGGCCGGTCGGCGCGGGCAAGGCCGTTGGTGGGGTCGTGGTTAGCGGGACGGTTACTCCTGATTGCGGCTTTGGCAGTGGGGTGGCAGTAGGCAAGGGAGCGGACGCGGGCGCGCCCCAGGTGGCGTTGCCAGTAGCAGGCGTAGCGGGTGGGTAGTTCAACTGGTGCAAAACCATCGCTTCGTGACCGAGCAGTCCAAACTCCAGCGTGCCACCGTTATCGCAGCAGGGTTGACTGGCGCTGGGATGAAACTCGAAGCGGGCGCGTTCAGTATATTGCACCAAATTGCCGCCCTGCATAGCCGCCTCGTGCAGCGGGTAGCCAAACATCGCCAACCCGCCCCCCTGTTGCCAGGCGGCCACAAAGTGGCGATCGAGGTGGCGCTTCACGTCGGGGAAGTAGACATCGCCGGGCTGGTCTACCGGCCTGGAGGGCAGGAACGAGCGGATCAAGCGCTCCTGGTCGGTCAGAATTGGCATATAGTCGGGCTGGTGGGCAATGTCGGCCAGCGCGGTGTAGGTGCGCGACACTGAGTTCAGGCCGCCATCGGGGTCGAGCTTGAAGAACCAGAATGGGTCAGTTTGACCGCCAGGGACGTACTCACTCGGCACATAGGCAAGCGGCATCGCCGTCACTACCGTGGGGTCGCTCTCCCAGTCGGGCCAGGCCAGGCGCAGGAAGTTGGCGGTATCCTGGTCGGTGTAGGGGAAGTGAGGGTCGAGGCCCGCTTCGAGGATGTAGACAGGCATATTCTTGCCCATTAGCGCAAGTTGCTCCTGGTAGCCGAAGAAGTTCCAGCGGAGATTGTCGGGGTAGGGGCGGATGGCGTAGATATTGATAGCCGCGCCGTCTATATAGTCGAACACGCTGGGCATATGCTGGCGCATCGCAGCGATGAAGGTCATCGGGCTAATTGCGGTGCCGGGCAGGTCGGGCGCGCCGAGGGTGATTGCGCCCATCAGGATGGTGTACTTGACATCGGGGTTAGAGGTGGCTCGTAGGGTACGGGCCAACGTTACCAGGTAGTCATCGTAACCGGCGGGATCGGAGTTGCCACCCCATTCGGTGTACAGGTTCATCTCATTGCCGACCGCGATGATGCGAGGCAGGCCATGCCAGTCGAGGTTGTTGAGGATGTTGGCCCAGTTCAGCGCATCGGCAGGGGTGGGGCGCGGCCAGGGCTGGCCTGGCTGCCCCTGAGTCGCCGCTAGACGCAGCACCGGCGTGAGGTGCAGGGTGTAGCAGTTGAGCATCAAGTCGGGTAGACGATAAGCCTCTTCAGGCGACACCACTACCCCGACGTAGCCCCACTCGCCCACCGCGCCAGCGGCCGCCTTGAGGTGGGCGCGGTCATAGAAGCCCGCCAGGTTGACACCTAGCTTGTTCGGGTTAGCCGCCCTGGTCACTTGCGGCGCGGCAAAGAGGCTGAACAGGGGTAGAATAAGGATTATAGCAAGAGTAAGATAGAAGCGGCGTGTCCTCACCCGCATTATCGAAAGCGGCAGCGTGTTCAACTGGTTCTCTTCCTCCTCTAATCGCGATCTGGTTGCGAGGGTGTAGGCATGAGGCATGAGTGAGTACGTTCGGCTCATCGCGCGGCTGATTGCCTGCGACTTGATTGCTGAAGGTATGCTCATTATACTCTATCTGGCAAGCAACGCAAATAAGAGATAGGTACTTATCAATATTAACTCATTTGTGCTATAATGATTGCGTTGCGAACCGTATCGCAATCGACAGGAGCGATATTCCATGTCCGAGCCACAGATGGCGGCTCATCAGCCGCAGCCACAGCGTGCCGACCTACCCGCCGAGTTCGGGGTGCAGGATGCGGCGGCAACCAGCGCAAAGCTGCCCTGGGACATAGCAAGGCAGCGCCTTGTCGCCGCTCGTAACTACTGGCTGGCCTCGATGTACCCCGATGGCCGCATCCACATCATACCGGTGTGGGGTGTGTGGCTGGATGAGGTATTTTATTTCACCACCGCCGAGAGTTCGCAGAAGGGCCGTAACCTTGCCGCCAACCCCAACGTCGGCCTGCACCTTGATAGCGCTGAGGAGATGGTTTCGCTCGATGGCAAGGCTTATCCGGTTACTGACCAGGCGCTGCTCGAACGAGTATTCGCCGCTTACGAGGTCAAGTACGATTACCACCTCGACCCCGACCTCACCAACCCCAGCTACCGCTGCTACCAACTACTACCCCACGTTGCCTTCACCTGGCTGGAAAGCGACATCGGCGGCAGCATCACCCGCTGGCACTTCCGAGCTACTTAGCTCCCTCTTATGGGGGGCTGGGAAGCGGAGCGCTTAACTTCTCCTTTGGGAGAGGCTGGGTGGGGGGTACACCGCATCAATAAGTTATACCAATTAGCCCTGGTGACGCTATATTTCTGTAGGGGCAAACCGTTGTTCGCCCTGGCCCAGTTTATAGCATCACCATTTCTGATCATCTTTGACAACTAGATGCAGTAGTCGGCAGGGCAAGCACCGCCCATAACCACCATGTTAATAGAGTTGGGCATCAGCACGGGGGTCCAGGGGTGCAAACCCAGATGCTGAAGGGTGATAATACCCATCGTAATCAGCGTCATTGGGGGTCGGTAAGCCCAAAGGTGCGGCAAATCCGCAGCATAGCAAACGGGCAGCAGCTGAGGGAATGAACCCCCAGACCCCTAGAGAGCGATCACCATTAGGCACAAATCAGCATGATGTGGACGGCTGTTGCGTTAGCGTGATGTCTATGGGGCGCATCGCATACGCCCTCTCGCCTATCGATAATGCCTATCGCAAGCGGCAACGTTAGGGTAGGGGTGTATGGCATACGCCCTCTCGCCTGGCGATAAGGCCATCCGCCCCTACCCCAGTCACAATCCGTTTATTATTACAACCTCAATTGTCATAAAGTGAGGCTGTGCCGCTGCCCAGCATCCGCTTTCTCCGCTTCTCCGCTGAACCTAATCCACTGGCTGGCCTTTTAATCTGCGGTTGTAATATCTTGGGAAAATCACGCTCCGCATTTTCTTTCCCCACCACATGGTAAAAAGATTCATTATAGCACTTCTTATAAGGGTTAATATGCCAGGGCGAGCCGTGGTTCGCCCTGGCGCAGACTGGCGCAAGGTTGCGGATTATGTTATATTATGGGGTGTGGAGAGGATTTAGCGATGCAATGTCCCGAATGTAAAGTCAGCAACCGCCCGAACGCCTCGTTCTGCATCGAGTGCGGCGAGCCGCTGGAGCTTAACAATGCGCCGGAGATGAGTCGCGCCCGCTCGTCGCAGCCCGCGATGGAGGCTGCTATCCCCTACCGTGGCCCGTTTGGTGACCCGCCAGATCGACGGGGTGAGGATAATCTACCTTTCCCTGCCAGCATGATCGGCTGGATTCCCCGCCCCTTCAACCCGCTGGGCTGGGGGTTGGAGGTACGCATCACTGTGCTAGTGCTGCTAGTAACAATCGGGGTTGACCTGCTATTGCAAAGCAGCGCCCGCAGCGATGCCAGCAACTATCAGATCGGCCTACAGGCCGAGCAGCAGAAACACTGGCATGAGGCCGCCACTCTGCTCAAGCCGCTAGCCTTGAACAACTATCAGGATGCCGCCGACCACTACAAAAAAGTGCAGCAGCAAGTTGGCGAATTCGACCACTACGACAACTGGGCGCAAGGGTTGAAGCTGGATGGCTCGCTTATCCGCGCCGCGCTCTACTACAAGCAGGCCAACCAGATTGAGCCGGGCTACGATGGCGTGGATAGTGCGCTCACCCAAACTCTAGCGAACGCGGGCCAGCTCCTCTACCAGAAGCACGATGGCCTCTACCTCGCCGATGCCACCGGCGTGCCGCTCGCGGCCCTGCCCGGCAGCGATGCCCAGACCGAAGTGCTAGCGGTGGCATCCGACGGTCAGTATGTTGCTTACACCGGCTTTGACATCAGCCAGCCGCCGACCCAGTCACTGGGAATGCGTTCACTCAGGATGCTCGGCGGACCGCTCCTGCCACGACTGCCTGGGCGCATATACCTCGGTGGCGCAGCAGGCGCACCAACCGAGCAAGTAGCGGCGCGCAAGGTTTACATCCGCAACCTGAGTAGTGGTGCAACTGAGTCATTCGACGATGTGCCAGTAGGGGGCGCAAACGATGGTCCAGGCCAGCCGTTCTTTAAGCTAGCAACCTTCGTCAACAACGACCGGGGATTGCTGTTTAGTGTCTATCTTAACGACACGAATCTGACTGGCAACGTGAAGGATCTCGCCTATTTCGACATTGCGGCAAACTCCGGATTGCACAAGATTGACACAACTGCGTTCGTCAACCACTATGCCTGGCCCAACCCTACTGACACCCACCTATATTATACTCCAGCGCGCAGTAGTGCAGCTGCTAATGGTAGCAGTATCGTCTCCTACGATTTGAACACTGGCAGGAGCAACGTCATCGCTCGCAGTGATGGCAATATTGACCAACTGACGCTGGGCGGCAAGCTGGCCGACACCCCCAGCAGCCGCGTGCTATTCTACGCCGT
>JANXYP010000185.1 GCA_025355955.1 Chloroflexota bacterium | reverse complement strand
CCCCCGCTACTGAAGTTGCCACGCCCGCGACTACCCTGCGGGTGCGCCGCGCCGCCCCACCTGCTAAAGCCGCACCACCGAGTACCCTGCGCTTGCGCCACGCTGCCCCCGCTGCTGAGAATAACACGCCCACGACTACCTTGCATGTGCGCCGTGCTACTACTACCATTGCTGACTCAGTGGCGGCCACTCCACTACCTGCCAACCAGCACGGCCTGCGCGCCAGATCGCGGGCGCGCCCACTGGGGCTGCGCCTGGCGCTGGGGGCCGCCGCCGTGCTGCTCAACATTATTGCGCTCATACTGCACGAGCAGGATCAGTTGAACGTGTTTGCAATTACGCTGTGGGCGGTTAGCCTGGGGCTACTGGCGCTTGCCTGCGCCCGGCAGCGGGTGGGGGTGTGGCCGATCTCCGCCGCTAACCCCGACGAGAGCGAGCCAGGTGAGGATGACGGCTTGATTGCGCGGCGCGGCGCACCGTCTAACCGCCGCCTCGAATACATCCTGCTTGGCCTCATCCTGCTGGCGGCGCTAGGGGCGCGGGCCTACGGCCTCAGCTACAGCGCGATCGGCATCCACAGCGATGAGGGCGAGATTGGCGTAGTCGCCCGCCAGCTGCTGCACGGCAACTTTGCCGCCGCTCCGCCGTTGGTCAGCAGCGTGTGGTACTATTACCCAAGCGCGGCGATGTGGACGATGTTGCCGGGCATGATCCTGTTCGGCGATAATACCCCGGCGGGCATCCACTTCAGCGGTGCGATCTTCAGCGTGCTGGACATCTTCGCAGTGTTCCTGCTGGTGCGGCTGTTGTGGGGGGCGCGCCCCGCGTTGATCGCCGCCGCGCTGATGGCGGGCGCGCCCACCTTGCTGCACTTCTCGCTCTACCCTGCCGCCACCGAGCAGATGGGGATGTGTTGGACACTGGCTTTCTATTTCTTTTTCAAGGGAGTACGCAGCAAACGCTACCTCGACTTCGTGTGGGCGGGCTATGCCGCAGCGGCCAGTATATACTTCTATCCGTCATCGCGGGCGATCGTGGTCCTGTTCGCCATTCTGATCGTCTACCTGGCTATTACTCGTCTGCGTTTCCTACGCAATTTTGGGCGGCAGATCGCTATGTTTGGTTTCAGCCTCTGGCTGTTGGCCGCGCCGATGCTGATCTACACCTACTACCACCAGCAGGTACTATTCAAGCGCTTCAGCGAGGTCTCTATCTTCGGCCAATATGGCGCAGGTATTGCCTTTAACGAGTGGGGAATAAAATATCCGATTGGCAGCGAACCAATCACCCCGCAGACAGTGCTTACCCACTGGCAGCCCTGGTTGCAGGTGTTGACCGAGCAGGCCAAGCACACCTACCTGGCGCTCACCTACTACGATGACGGCACCTATTTCTATCAGACGGGCAAGCCATTCCTACCCGCCTTGCCCGCGATGCTTGCGGTACTGGGTATCGCCTACTGCCTATGGCGCTGGCGCGACCCCCGCTACACCTTGCTTACTATCTGGTTCTGGGTGGGGCTGTTCCTCTCCACGGTGATCACCACTTACCCTCCGGAGCTGCTTCGAATGGCGGGCATCGTGCAAACCTTCTACATCTTCATCGCCATCATCCTCAACAAGATACTGTATGAGGCGGAACGCAGCGGCTGGTTCAGCCCTCCCGAGTTGCGTCGTTGGCCGATGCAGCAGGTCGCCAGTTTGCGTAGCGCCGCGGCCGTAGGCAGGGTTAGAGTGCGGGCCGCCCGCGCCTCCGCCCTCCACCTGGTCGCCCCGGCCACGATGATGTCGCGCCCCAGCTATACAAACATTGCGGCTGGCTTGTTGGTGGCCTTGCTAGCGACCCAGGGGGTGCAGCAGTATTACGATGGCTTCCGCGATACGGTCAAGCAGTGGGCCGACTTGAGTCTCGACGGGTACTACCTGCAGAGCGCCCAGCAAAATTACTATGTCTACTATGTGGGGGGGTCAAATGCCTCGATCAACTTCGTCAATATCCGCTTCCTGGCACCCCACCTGCAAGGTGAGGATCTGGCCCACCCCATTGATGTGCTGCCCTTCTCACAACCGCTAAAGAAGGACGCACTGTTCATGTTGCAGCCCAATTATGTTGCGGCCGGTGGAGTAATCCAGGGCATATACCCAGCCGCGCTGCAGGAAACCATCCCTTACATTGACGGTCAGTTGTTCCGCCAGGTGTACATCGTGCGGGCCAGTGAGGCCAATGCCCAGCACGGGGCGCGGGTAGGTTACTTCGCAGGCGGCAACATCTACCAACTGGGCAATCCGCTGCTGGTACGTGCGGAGCGCAGGGTGGGACTCGATGCCAGCAACCGGCCACCCGTGAGCCTCAACTACCCAGCAGTAGGGGTGTGGGAAGGCTCGGTCTACGCTGATCAGAGCGGCAGCTACACGCTGAAGATTGAGGGCGGGGCCGGGTTGCTGGTATTCGACAAGCATACCGTGCTGCGGGTGAAGGCGGGGCAGGACGGCGGCGCGACGCAGGTGCAACTAACCCGTGGCTGGCACCCCTTCAGTATGCGGGTGACGCTGCTCTCCGCCAGCCAGCAGGTACGCCTCGGCATGGTTGCAGCGGGAACGATTGAGCATCCCATCCCCTTCGAGCATCTCTTCCCTGTCTCGCTAAACAACCTTAGCGCGGGTGAAGGAGGACCGTCAGCGGGTGGCAGCCAGCCAGTCACGCTTGGGGGGAATGCTACGCGGGTGCAGCCATCGCAAATAATCAGCGTGGGGCTGGATAACCGCGCCACTAACGCAGTGGCGGTTGACGACAACGGCAACATCTTCGTTGGCACGGACGGCCCACCCCACGTCTACAAGTACGACAAGAGCGGCAAGCTAGTGAAGGACTGGGCGGCGCTGCCCAGCCAGCCTGGCGAGGATAAGCCCGTGCTTATTGACATTGCCGTCGACCATCAGGGACAGGTCTACACCCTCGACCCAGCCAGTAAAAATCTGGAAGTCTACGACAACAATGGCAACCTGATCGGCCACCGCAACGCCAACAACAAGTTTGGTGCATATGGACCGCAAGGTCTGGCAACCGACAAGGCAGGCAACCTCTACATCGCCGACACCGGAGGTTCGCGCATCCTTGAGATAGACAGCAAGGACAACCTGGTGCGCGAGATTGGTGGCGGCAACAGCTATCCTCCCGTGGGCAACCCGCCAGCCGCTGACCCGCGCCGCACCTACCAGCCAATTGATGTCACCGTCACCGATGATGGCGCAATCTATACGGTAGACCTGAATCAGCGCATCATCAAATACGGGCCAGACGGCAAGTACGTGGCGCAGTGGCCGATACCTAACCTGGGCGGTGGCGCTGCCAGTATGCATATGGCGAGCTACAAGGGTTTCGTCTACCTCAGCAACACCAACTCGCAAACTGTCTACCTGCTGAACACTCAGGGCAGCGGTAGCCTCATCTCGTTCGGCGGTAGCGGCTCCGACCCCGGCTCTTTCGACAACCCCGCGGGGCTGGCAACCGATGCGGGGGGCCACCTGTACGTCGCCGACCGCAACAATCATCGTGTGCAGGTGTTCGATCTGGGTGGGAAGTAAATTGATGGGGGTATAATTAGGCCTTTTCAATGTCCTATCTTAAGCGCCGCCGCGCCATCTATCCGCCCAGCCTTGAGCATCTGCAGCGCCCTGTTCGCATCGGCGAGGGCGAAGGTCTGCACCTCGGTATGGATGGGTATCTTAGCGGCCAGGGCCAGCAGCTCCTCGGCATCGCGGCGGGTGGCATTGGCGACGCTCCGCACGGTGCGTTCGCCGTAAATGAGCGCATAGTCGAATTGAGGGATAGGGGTCATGTAGATACCGGCCAGAGTCAGCGTGCCGCCTCGATCGAGAGCGGCCAGCGCCTGTGGCACCAGACCGCCAGCGGGGGCGAAGATAATCGCGGCATCGAGCGGGGCAGGGTGTTCACCAGCATCGCCCGCCCAGGCCGCACCAAGCTGCAACGCCAGCTGCCGATGCTCCTCACCGCGAGTGAAGACGTACACCGCACAGCCCATATGCCGCGCCACCTGGATAGTGATGTGCGCCGACGCGCCGAAGCCGTACAACCCCAGTTTGCCCCTTGGCTTGATCTCACTGAGCCGCAGGGCGCGGTAGCCGATCACCCCGGCGCAGAGCAAAGGCGCGGCCTGCACATCGTCGAAGCCAGCGGGCAGTGGGTAGGCAAAGTCGGCGGGAGCGACCATATACTCGGCATAGCCGCCATCAACGTCGCGGCCAGTGAACCGAGCATTGACGCAGAGGTTCTCCCGACCGCTCGCACAGTAGCGGCAGGTGCCATCGGTATGATAGAGCCAGGGAACACCGACCCGATCGCCGATGGTGAACCGGTTAGCCCCATCCCCCAGCTTGTCCACCACTCCCACGATCTGGTGGCCCGGCACCAGCGGCAGGCGGGGCAGATCAATCTCCCCTTCGACCGTATGCAGATCGGTGTGACAGATACCGCAGGCCCGCACCCTGATACGAAGCTGCCCTGCGCCCGGCTGTGGCACTGGCAGCTCGACCGCCGCCAAAGGGTTATCGTCGACCGACTTCGGCTTCGTCAATTGCATCGCTTGCATCATAACTTTGCACCCTCCATAACGTTTATTACGTAGAATATAAGCAAGTTCCACGCCTGCTGTCAAGGCAGTTTTCATTTGACATGAGTGCAGGCACAGCCTATACTTACCTTGACGGGGATTCCAAATCAGCATCCACGCGTATCCCCTTGCTGGCAGAGATCGTGCTAAGTAATTCTGCGGCAGCCTGAAAATTACGGAGGCATTAGCAATGGACAACAACGAAGCGGGGCCGGTTAATGCTAACGGCAGCGGTGATGCCGAGCAGAACCAACCCGCAGTAGGCTGGCAAGCCCCAGAGCAGCCAGCCCGTAGCAACGGCAATGATGATGGCCCGCTACCTAATAGCTATCGACGGGTCAGCCGCATCCATCGCAGCATCGGAACAAAAGCTACCACCACCGCCAGTGATGGCGAAGGCAACGGCGTGACCCCTGCCCTGGCCGACCATGAATTGGAATGGACCGAGGTCGAGGAAACCAAAGGTGGTCATCCTGGCGATCGCTACATCAAGTACCTGCGCCCGCGGATGCAGGCGCTAACCCGCAACGCGCCCGGCGAAGTGCTGCAAGTAGACCCCTCTGCCAGCGCGCCCCACACCTTCTTTGGCCGTGCCAAACGCTTTCTGATCGGCAACCCTATTGCCAGCAACATGGCAATCCACGAGCGGCTGACCAAGGTCAAGGCACTGGCGGTGCTTTCGTCCGATGCACTCTCCTCGGTGGCATATGGCACTGAGCAGATTATCCTGCAACTTGGCATCGCAGGCGGGCTAGCAATCCTTCAGGTTAGCATTTACATCTCACTGGCAATTACGCTGCTGCTATTCATTGTCGCAATATCTTATAGACAGACAATTGCTGCCTATCCCAAGGGTGGTGGCAGCTACATCGTGAGTAAGGCCAACCTTGGCACCAACTACGGTCTGACTGCCGCTGCCGCATTGATGATTGACTATACCCTAACCGTAGCAGTGAGTATCTCGTCGGGCGTGCAGCAGGTAGTCTCCGCCCTACCCCAGACAGAGGGCTTCAAGGTGTGGATGGCGCTCTTTTTTCTCGGCATCATCGTTTTGGGCAATCTGCGCGGCATCAGGGAGGCGGGAGCGATCTTCGCAGCGCCTACTTATCTATTCATCTTCAGTATTACTGCTGTCATTTTCATAGGACTGTTCCAATTCATTACTCACACCATCACACCTGAGCTACGTAGCGCCTACCCCCAGGTGCCAAACATCCTTCCCAACGTCGGTATCTTCCTGGTGCTGCAAGCGTTCGCCGCAGGCTGCTCGGCGATGACCGGCGTGGAGGCGATCTCCGACGGCGTACCGGCATTCAAGGTACCGGAGGCACCCAACGCGCGGGTCACCCTGGCCTGGATGGCGGGCATCCTCGCCTTCATGTTCATGGGTGTCACCTTCCTGGCGGGGCAGTACCACATCCTCGGTCTCAAGGGTCAGGAGTCGGTCATCTCTCAAATCGCCCGTCACACGCTGGGCGATAACACCATCTTCTACGGTATCTACGCGGTGGGCATTGTCGCCATCCTGGTGCTAGCGGCCAATACTGCCTTCAGCGACTTCCCCCGTCTCGCCTCGTTCCTTGCCCGCGACAAGTTCCTACCCGGCCAGTTTCTCTTCCGTGGAGATCGGCTGGCCTTCAACACCGGCATCATCACCCTTGCGCTATTGGCTGGGATACTTATCGTTATCTTCGATGCTAGCACCGACGAGCTGATCCCGCTCTATGCCATCGGTGTGTTCATGAGCTTCACCCTGTCGCAAGCGGGAATGGTGTCAAAGTGGATTAAGGAGAAGGAGAAGGGCTGGCAGCGAGGGGCCGCGATCAACGCGCTAGGCGCGTTCGTAACCGCGCTGGTGTTCCTGGTCATCGCCTACACCAAGTTCAATGGTGGCACCGAGGGCAAGCCGATGTTCAAAATCGGCGACTTCCAGGTGAAGGAGGGCGCGTGGATTGTAATGATCATCATCCCGCTAATGGTAATGATGTTCCGCTCAATCAACCGTCACTACCAGCGCGTCGCCAACGAACTCAGCGCCAGCAAGGTCACAGTTACCGATGTGCTATCCGAGACCGAGCGTATCCATCACCTTGCCATAGTGCCGATTGCAGTGCTTAACCAGGCGACATTGCACACCCTGCTATATGCCCGTAGCGTGTTCAACAAGGTGATCGCAGTACACGTTACCGACAGCATGGAGGAGGCGGAGGAAATCCAAAAAGAGTGGCGCGAACTAATGACCGACAGCGACATTCGGCTTGTAGTGCTGGAATCGCCATTCCGCGCCCTGGTGCGCCCGCTGGTGACATACGTTGACGATGTGCAGCGCAAGTATCCCGACCGCCAGATTACGGTGGTACTGCCAGAGTTTGTCGCCCAGCGCTGGTGGGAACACATCCTGCACAATCAGACCGCGCTGCGGCTGAAGGGCGCGTTGCTCTTCCACCCCGGCATCGTGGTCACAAGTGTTCCCTACCATATCGGCAGAATGACCCAGCGCAGCGACGATGATAAGCACCCGCCAAGTGGTGTAGCTTCGGCTTAAAGGCAGGCATGATGATGAGGCACGAGGTGTGAGTAAGGTCAATTAGCTTGGTGCCGCTATAGATTGAGCCAGGGCGAACAACGGTTCGCCCCTACAGAATGATAGCATCGCCTCGGTTAATTGGTATTACATGGTCTGGGTGCCGCTATAGATTGAGCCAGGGCGAACAACGGTTCGCCCCTACAGAACGATAGCATCGCCTCGGTTAATTGGTATACATAGTCTGGGCGCTAAAATCTACCCTTTTGCGTGGGCTTATCCCGCTTTGCCTGGATTCAGCCCCCACTTGAGCGGTGGTACGGTGTTCCTAACTTACAACAGGCGGTTTATTCTGCGCTGATCGCAAGACAAGCCCCTCGCCACTGGCATCTACATACGGCACAATCTCGGTCACGCCCGCCTCGCAGACGGCGGCGGTGTCAGCGGCCCAGCCATAGCGCAGCAGGTGGTGTCCACCGCTGCACTCGTTGAAGGCGGCCAGGAAGGCGCGTCGGCTGGGCTGGGTGGGGTTGTCGTTGTACTCGCTGATGTACGACTGGTAGAGACGAAGGGCCAGGGTCGCGCCCTCTTCGGCCATGCGCGGCGTGGGCGACTTCTCGCCGCTGCCGCTCACCGCGTTCCAGGGGATGAAAGGGTAGCGGGTAATCGCGTTGCGCTGCTCCTCCTCGTAGTCCTCCTCTTCCTCCTCGCCCGCGTAGTCGCCCAGATCGACGGTGGAGTGGTCGAGTTGCAGGTAATCGGGGTCGTCATCCTCGGCCATCAGTTGGGCAACCGCACTGGCGGGACGGTTGTCCAGCTTCGCGCCCTGGCGCAACAGGTGGACAAGGTAGCCGCAGGCGATCACGTCGTCGAGGCAGACCTTCGCGCCGTTCTCACGTCCGCTGGCGACCACCGTTACATCGCAGCCGCGCCGTCGCGCCTCGGCGATCGCCAGCTTCGCCACTGCCGGGCCGTTTCGCACGCAGCCGGTCAGCACCAGCGGCGCACCCTCGGTGACAAGCTGGCGCAAGGCCCGCGTGCCATTGGTGGTGCTGAAGGCGACGGCGCGCCCCTCCAGCATTGCCGCATTAGCCCGCAGGATCTGGGTGGGCGAGTTGCTGAAGTCGAACCCGGGCGGGGCCATGCCGCCGCGCTCACCGGCAAGGATGCAATCGCCCAGCCGTGCGCCAATCGCCCGCACCTCGTCCAAGCTCGCGCCCAGGTGGATCTCACGCACGCCGCGCTCGAAGAACGCACTAATCGTGCTGGTTGCCCGCAGCACATCAACCACGATGCAGACCTGGTGCGGCGTATCGCGCACCAGGCCAGGCAGCAACGCCATTTCGATGTTCAATCATTTCTCCTTCAACAAAAAGGGCAGCCTGCGTAAATCGCAGGCCGCCGTTGGTTCTGCCATAATTGGTTAAAGAATTGTACGGCATTATACCACATTATTTTAGCTACAACTAAAGTCCCATCACCCCCATGTTAGATTATGGTATAATGTGCTGTACTATGGCAAACATCCCCCTACCCACCCGGAGGCAAATGTGTCCGTAGATTTCCACGAAGACGAAGCGCTCGGCAAAGCCTATGACTCGCGATTGATGAGCCGCCTGATGCACTACCTCGCGCCCTACAAGGGCAAGGTGGCAGTGGCATTCATCCTCATTCTGGGGGTTAGCGTGGCCGACATCGTGCCGCCCTATCTTACCAAGGTTGCGATTGACAACTACATCATCCCCGGCAAGCTGGACGCGCTGTGGGAGGTGCTGGCGCTCTACCTCATCGCCCTGATCGCCAGCTTCCTGCTACGCTACGGCCAAACCTACCTGATGCAGTGGGTAGGGCAAAAGGTGATGTACGACCTGCGCCTGGAGATATTCACCCATCTGCAGGACCAGTCGCTACAATACTTCGACCGCACCCCCGTCGGCAAGCTGATGAGCCGCCTGACCAACGACGTTGATGCGCTCAACGAGATGCTCTCGCAGGGCTTCGTCACCATCTTGGGCGATATGTCGGTGCTGGTGTTCATCGTGGTGTTGCTTTTCATCCTCAACTGGCAACTGGCGCTGATCACCCTGCTCTCGATGCCGCTGATGGTGGCGATTGCCTTTGGCTTCCAGAAGGTGATGCGTACCTCATATCGCGCGACCCGCATCAGCCTGGGGCGGATCAACGCCTTTTTGCAGGAGAACATCAGCGGCATGACTGTTGAGCAACTGTTCAATCAAGAGCAGCGCCAGTTCAACAAGTTCAACGCGCTGAACAAGGATTACTACCGCGCCAACTTGCAAGGAGGCCTCGCCTTCGCCCTGTTCTTTCCGCTGGTCGGACTGCTCACCAGCGGCACTACCGCGCTGCTAGTCTGGTTCGGCAGCGGGCAGGTGCTGAGTGGCGCGATCGTCGGCGGCCAACTCGTCACCATCGGCCTGCTGGTCAGCTTCTTCCAGTATACCGATCGCGCCTTCCAGCCTATCCGCGACATTGCCGAGAAGTATAACACGCTGCAAGCGGCAATGGCGGCCAGCGAGCGCATTTTCATGCTGCTCGATACCCCGCCAGTGGTGGTCGACTCGCCCAATCCGAAGGAATTGCCCGGCCATATCGTCGGCGACATCGAGTTCCGCCACGTCAACTTCCAGTACGTGCCGGACGAGCCGGTGCTGCGCGACCTCAGCTTCACGGTCGAGGGTGGTAGCAGCGTCGCCATTGTCGGCGCAACTGGCGCAGGTAAGACTAGCATCATCAGCCTGCTCAACCGCTTCTACGACATCCAGAGCGGGCAGATCTTGATCGACGAGGTGGACATCCGCGAAGTTCGCCAGACCGATTTGCGTGAACATATTGGCATGGTGCTGCAAGACCCGGTACTGTTTAGCGGCACCATCGCCGACAACATCCGTCTGCAGAGCGACATTTCGATGGCGCAGGTGCAACAGGCTGCCGAGTTCGTCAACGCCGCCCACTTCATCGACCGTCTGCCCGGTGGCTACGACTACGAGGTGAAGGAGCGTGGCGCGAACCTCAGCGTGGGACAGCGGCAGTTGCTCTCCTTCGCCCGCGCCCTTGCCCACAATCCCGACGTGCTGCTGGTGCTGGATGAAGCAACCAGCAGCGTAGACACCGAGACTGAGGGGCTGATCCAGGACGCGCTCGATAAGCTGATGCACGGGCGCACCAGCATCATTATTGCCCACCGCCTCAGTACCATCCGCAACGTGGACAAGATCATCGTGCTGCATAAGGGTCGGCTAGTCGAGCAGGGTAGCCACGACGAACTGCTATCCCACCAGGGCTACTACTTCCGACTATATCAGTTGCAATACAAGGAGCAGGAGCGCGCACTGGCGCGGTGAGTTTGCTACGGGATGAGCAACAACAGATAAGTCATCCTGAAGTTTGATCAACAAAGCCCCCAGCGAGGGTTGGGAGAGAATGGTGCAGCGCAATGATGCTTCGATAAGCAGGTAAGGTGTAATACCAATTAACTATGGTGCTGCTATAGATTGAGGCAGGGCGAACAACGGTTCGCCCCTACAGAATTATAGCATCTCCTTGGCTAATTGGTATAACTTGCCTACTTAAGCATTAGCACTGGGCGAGATTCCCCCAACCCCTCGCTGGGGGCTGAGATTAATGTGTTGGTAGTTAGTGGCCCTCTTCCTTCTCCGAAGAGTGGCCGGGGAAGATGCTGGAGCTGGGGTCAATGTAGTTCTTGGCGACGCAGACGGCCACTGCCGCCTGGGCGTAGCCGGTGGCAATCAGGTTCAGCTTGACCTCCGTGCCGGAGATGTCGCCAGCGGCATACACCCCCTTCATGTTGGTTTCCATCCGCTCGTTGACCTTGATTACCCGCTTTTCCAGCGCTAGCCCCCACTCCTTGATCGGACCGAGGTCGGCCTTGAAGCCGAGGTTGAGCAGCACAATGTCCACGGGCAGGTGGGTCTCCTCTTTGGTGCGATTGTCGAAGATGACTGCGCCGGTCACGCCATTGCCGTCGCCCTGCACCTCTTTCAGTTCATGGAAGAGGCGAATGTCAATCTCGCCGGTCTGCCCCGCTGCTTCGAGGGCGCGTACGCTGGTCTCGTGGGCGCGGAAGTGGTCACGGCGGTGAATGAGAGTGATCGAAGCGCAGGTATCCTTGAAGTTGAGCGCCCAGTCTGCTGCCGAGTCGCCGCCGCCGACGATCAGCATCCGCTTGCCCTCGAACGGCTTTTTCTCCTTCACGAAGTAGACAAGCCCCCGACCCTCGTACTCGGCGACACCGGCGGCGGGCAAGGTGGTAGGCGAAAATGCGCCCACCCCGCCGCAGATTACCAGCGTCTTGCTGTAATGTACGCCCTTGTCGGTGGTCAGTTCGATGAGGTTCTCTTCCTCGATGCGGCGCAAGCCGGTCGCCCGTTCGCTCAGGCAGACAGTCTGGCCGAACTGCAAGGTTTGCTCCACCTGCTCCTTCACCAGGTCGCGGGCCAGGATCTTGGGGAAGCCAGGGACATCGTAGATCCACTTCTCAGGGTAAAGGGTGGCAAGCTGACCGCCCAGCTCTGGCAGCCCCTCGACAATCTTGGTTTTCATCTCGCGCAACCCGGCATAGAACGCGCCAAACAGGCCCGCCGGACCGCCGCCCAGGATGGTAATATCGTAAACGTCGCGTTCGCTGGGCGCAGGCACAGCGGCCCGCGCTTCCACTGCTGTATCCACTTGGGTAGATCCCTCCTTAGTTCTAACAAAACGTTTGGTTGCTGAATTATAACAGATCAAGCGATGAGCGGCCAAAACCGGGGTGCAGTTCATCAAATCGCACTACCCTATCAGGGTGAACGCCGCCCACCCCTACGATCGCAAAACTGGGACCTACATCCTAAATTGTATGATAGCAACCTTCACCGCCATAATCATCAGTGCGCCAGACCGAATTGTTGAAGTAGGAGTGTGCCGAGGCCGTGATAGGAGTCGGACACCCACAACACCCCCCACAAACCCAGAACGATACTAGCGATAGTTAGCCACTTAAACAGCGCTGGCAGCTCGGTAAGCGGCTGAACGGGAGTGCAGCCCTGCACCCGCCGCAGCGCAGCAACCAGTATTACGAATAGCAGCGGTGTAATATCCAGCAAGTAGCGATAGCCATACTGCGGTAGTCCGTCGAATGCACCAGTATAATAGTAAGCGAGCAATCCAAAGATGGCGATCAAAACAGTGGGCAGTGCCGCAAGCACCCGCCGATCACGGAGGGGAGCGCGAAAAATATAGAGCAAAGCTGGCGTGGTGAAGAAGAGGCCCATGCCACGTGGCGAAGGCCGCACCCAGGGGAACTGCAAAGTTGCCACATCGTTGCCAGGGTAGCCGTCCACACTCTTGAGAAACATATAGTAGAAATTAGTAGGTACGTGGGAGAGGCTGAACACACCCTCTTTACGCAACTGGGCGGCGAGAGTGCTTGCGACGAGCGAATAGGCATAGCCAGTCTCCAGCGGATTACCAAAGCGGGCGTAGTTGTACCACAGCAGCAGCGCGATCGGCCCAGCCAGGCCAACGCCGAGCAAGCTCAAGGCACGAATACGGCGGCCCGCCGGGGTAACCATCAAGAGTAGCAGCACAAAATAGAGAACATTGATGGTCAGCGAAAAGCGCGTTGCCAAACCGCCGCCCAACATCAATCCCACCCACAGCCACTGCTGCTGCTCGGCTAGCACCAACGCCCCCAGCGTGAGCGTCACAGCGGTGATGCTACTGAGAAACCAGGAGCCGGTTTCGGTCGACGATGCCAGGTACTGTGCGCCTATGAAGAATAGCGCTGCCAGCCAGAACCGAGCGCTGCCTCCTACTTGAAGCAAGGTGAGTAGCTTCCACAGTAGCCACACATTGACCATGGTGAGGGCGAATTGCAACCACATATTATTAAAGTCAATACTAAAAAGCGCAACGAACGGCATCTCCATCACCGAGGTTAGCGGGCCGAACGGTATGTAGTAATAGCCGTTAAATGGCACAATGTCAACATAGTTGGGCTCAATATAATCAGCATAGAGATGCCCGTGCAGAAAGCCACTGGCAAGGCGAACGTCGAGGTTGTTGGCATTGATCTGGGTGATCGAGAGCAGCAATGGCAGCATCAGGAGGAAGATGAGCACAAAAAATCGCAAAAATTGGCGGCGTTCGCCTGCGTCATCGGGGGTTTCCACTACGCCAGTATCAGGTGAGTTGAGCATCGGGGTGGCCTCGCTTAGGTTTTCGGTTATGGATGGCCTTATTATACCAATTAGCCGAGAAATGGTGTGTTTTCTGTAGGGGCGAACCGTTGTTCGCCCTGGCTCAATTTTCATTAGCACCAAAGTTATTTGGTGTTATACACCAACGGGGATAGCAACAGGCCACTACCCTTTTGAGGTAATGGCCTGCTGCCGAAAGGAAAGGGTTGTCGTTCAGGGTCACTCCTTCAGCAGATCCGCCACGTCGGAGATCAGCCCTGCATCGTTGCCTTCGCCAATGCGTACCGAGCGGATCGTGCCAGTTTTGTCAATGATGTAGAATGCGGGCCAGTAGCCGTTGTGGTAGGCGTTCCAATTGGTGAAATCGTTGTCAATCGGCACCGGCCAGGGGATACCCGCGTCGGATACGGCCTGCTTCACGTTGGCGATGTCACGCTCAGTGGAGAACTCCGGCGAGTGTACGCCGATAACCTCCAGACCCTGACTGTGATACTTGTTGTAGACCGCCTTCAGCCCCGGTAGTGCGTCCTGACAGTTGATGCACTCGAAGGTCCAGAACTCTACGATAACCACTTTGCCGCGCAGGCTGGCGATGCTCACTGGCCCGCTGTTGATCCAGGTGTCCGAATGTAGCTCCGCTGCTGGCCCGCGACTGCCCAGGCTGGAGTGGTAGCCAGACGGCGCAGCGGCTTGTATCGGTGTGGCGGTTGGCGCGGGCGCAGGAATATGGGTTGGCGGCACTGGCGTGCTGGTGGGCCTGGGGCGTGGCGTGCGGGTCGGCTTCGGTCGCGGCGTATTGGTCGGCGGTACGAAGGTGTCCGGTGGTGACGCGGCCGTATTAGTGGGCGGCACTGCGGTGTCTGGCGGTGGCGCGGTTTCGGTTGGCGGCGCAGCCTGAGCGATTAGCGAGGCGCTAGTCGGTGTGGCTGGCACGACGGTAGCTGGTGGGTTCGTCGGTGGCACGCTGACGCTCATTGGTGTCGCGGGGGGCGCAGGTGCCGCATACGTCGCTGTCGCTACCGTTTGGGCAACCGCCGCAGGCTGCCCGCCATTGCCCGCTGCAGCTTCACACGCAGACAGCAGCAATGCCGCCGCCGCCAACAGCATAATTCTCTTGAAGGTAGTCGATTTCCTGTCCATCGCGTCCTGACCTCTCTATTGGACTCGGTTACTTCTCCTTCAGCAGATCCGCCACATCGGAGATCAGCCCTGCATCGTTACCCTCGCCAACCCGCACCGAGCGGATCGTGCCAGTTTTGTCAATGATGTAGAATGCGGGCCAGTAGCCGTTGTGGTAGGCGTTCCAATTGGTGAAATCGTTGTCAATCGCTATCGGCCAGGGGATACCCGCATCGGATACAGCCTGCTTCACGTTGGCGATGTCACGCTCAGTGGCAAACTCCGGCGAGTGTACGCCGATCACCTCCAGACCCTGGCTGTGGTACTTGTTGTAGACCGCCTTCAACCCCGGCAGCGCGTGGATGCAGTTGATACACTCGAAGGTCCAGAACTCGACGATTACCACCTTGCCGCGCAGGCTGGCGATGCTCACTGGCCCGCTGTTGATCCAGGTATCCGAGTGTAGCTCCGCTGCTGGCCCGCGACTGCCCAGGCTCGACTTATATTTGGCTGGGGTGGTTGGCGTGTTGGCGGGTGCGACGGCTGTTGCAGCAACAGGCGCTGCGGTGGGCGCAGTTGGCGTGTTGGCAGACGCGGGTGCGGTGGCAGTCGCAAGCGGGGCGGCTGGCGGCGCAGGTTGTGACGAGGACTGCGAGGTGGTGGCCGGTTGGCTACCAACCCCTTGTCCGCTATCGCAGGCGGCCAGAAAGATGGCGGCAACCGCAACCAGCGTCAGGCTGTAATATAGCCTCAATTTTCTATTCATAGCATCTCCTTGTACTACCAATTAGCGATGGTGCCGCAACAGATTGAGCCAGGGCGAACAACGGTTCAGCCCTACAGAACTATAGCATCGCCACGGCTAACTAGCATGATTAGGCGCTTCGCCCCGGTTCTATTGTTTAGCAGATAGCAAGTAGTCCAAGCGGGTAAAGCTGGTCTGTCGCAGCGGCGTTGGCTTATTGACCAGGCAATCGTTGAGTTCCTAATATATACTGTGGCGGGCAAGGATTGGACTTGTCTTAGCCGCCTGCTTGGAGTAGAATAGGGTCAAACATCTCCTCTAATTACATACATTTACGATGCTTGACCATTGATAGAGCCGATAATATATGCTGGCGATGCGTCACCCCCTTCGTGAAGCGCATCACTGGCGACCAAAGGAGCTAACCTGATGCTAAAAGGTGAAATAGTTGCTATCCACATTGCGGGCGAGGCCACTGCGATGCCGCAGGCGGTAGCCGAGGCGCACGCCGTGCCGAACAAAGGGCTGGCGGGCGACCGCTACTTCGACGATGCTGGCACCTTTTCCAACCTGGGGCGGGGAGGCCGCGACGTGACCCTGATCGAGGTGGAGGCGCTGGAGGCGCTGCAGCGCGAGCATGGCATTACCCTGGATGCCGCTGCCAGCCGCCGCAACATCCTGACCAGTGGCGTGCCGCTCAACGACCTGGTAGGGCGCGAGTTCCGCATCGGCGATGTGCAGATGCGTGGCGCACGACTGTGCGAACCGTGTGACCACCTCAACGGGCTGATCGGCCAGAACGTGCTGCGCGGGCTGGTACATAGCGGCGGATTGCGGGCCGATGTGCTGACCGAGGGAACGATTCGGGTGGGCGATCGCATCGAAGAGTAGTGAGCAATGCACGGCTCTACATCCTCTGCGGCCTGCCGTTCGCGGGCAAGACTACCCTGGCGCTAGCGCTGGTGCATCGGCTCGGCTTCACCCATATCGCGTTGGATGACATAAACAGCGAACGCGGTCTGGGGGTGAGCGGCGAACCGATCTCGCAGGCGGACTGGGCGAGGAGCTACGCTGAGGCGCATCGGCGGCTGGAGGCACCTCTCGCCAGCGGCCAGACGGTTATCTACGACGCAACTAACTTTACCCGCAAGGAACGTGACCGCCTTCGCAAGATCGCCGCCCGACACAACATCGCTGCCAGCGTCATTTACCTTAATCTGGCGGACCAGGCGCGTCGCCGTTGGCAGGACAATCGGGGCAGCCGCACTCGCTACGACGTACGCGATGAGGACTTCGCCCAGGTCACCGCCAACTTCGAGCTGCCTACCGCTGATGAGAATGTGATTACCTACGACGGCATCCTGCCGTTGGATGAGTGGATTGGGTGGACTTTCGGGGATGGCGCATGAGCGAGTTCGCGCAGCATCCACCTTCTACCTTCTACCTTCAGAACTGAGGCAACAATGTGAAGATATTGATGCTGGGCGGCACGCGCTTCCTGGGCCGCTTCATCGTGGAGGCGGCCCTGGCGCGAGGCCATGAGCTTACCCTGTTCAATCGCGGGCAGAGCAACCCCGACCTGTTTCCGGATGTCGCGCAGATAAAGGGCAGCCGCGAGCATCTGTCGCCTCTGGCGGGGTGTAGCTGGGATGCGGTGGTGGACACCTGCGGCTTCTTTCCTCGCATCGTCGGCAAGTCGGCAACCGCGTTGGCCGGGGCGGTCGGCCACTACACCTTCATCTCCTCGATCAGCGTCTATCCCGATACCGAAGCGCCAGTGGTGGATGAAAGCCACGCGGTTGCCACCACACCCGATGCTACGGTAGAGGAGATTACCGCCGAGACGTATGGCCCGCTCAAGGCGCTTTGCGAACAGGCGGCGGAAGCGGCAATGCCCGGGCGAGTGCTGGTGGTGCGCCCCGGCTTGATTGTCGGCCCCTACGACCCCAGCGATCGCTTCACCTACTGGCCGGTGCGGTTGGCGCGAGGCGGTGAGGTGCTGGCTCCCAACCGCCCTGAGCATTACGCTGAGTTTATTGATGTGCGCGACCTTGCCAACTGGATTGTGGGCATGGTCGAGGCCAAGCAGACCGGCGTGTTCAACGCGACCGGCCCAGCAGGAACGCTGACCATGCAGCAGTTGCTTGACGAGTGCCAGCGGGTGAGCGGCAGCGAGGCCACTCTCACCTGGGTGGACGACGATTTCCTGCTCAAGCACGAGGTAGGCGCGTTCGTGGAGATGCCACTATGGATACCCGATCAGATGGGCGGGCTGACCGTTTACGCCCGCGACAAGGCGATTGCGGCGGGCCTGACCTTCCGCCTGCTTTCCAAAACCATTGCTGATATCCTGGCCTGGCAGGCCACCCGCCCGTCTGATTATCAATGGCGAGGCGGCCTCAAGCCAGAGCGCGAAGCCGCGTTGCTACACCTGTGGCACGCTTCCGAAGGCGAGCCATAAGCCATGAGTTACACTTTCAGGCGGATTACCCTTGACGATGCCCGCATCATTGCCACCTGGCAATACGATGGGATATACTCCTTCTATGACGCAAACCCCGATGAGGCCGATTACTATCTAAACCCGCAATATCACTACCATACAATCCTCGATGATTGCGGCGAACTAATCGGCTACTTTTGTCTGGGTGAGGATGCCACCGTGCTGGGTGGCACATACGACCAGAGCGCGCTAGACCTCGGCATGGGCCTGCGCCCTAACCTGACTGGCAAGGGGCTGGGCGTAGGTGTCACTGCGGCAGTGCTGGATTACGTCTGCACCAACTTTGCCCCAACCGCTTTTCGCGTTACCGTCGCCGCCTTCAACCAACGAGCGCTGAGGATGTGCGCCAAACTCGACTTTCAGCCGCTTGCCCATTTTATCAGCGCAGGCGCGGAGCCACACGAATTCGTGCTCCTAACCAGGAAGGCAAGCCGTGACCCTGAGTGACGCTTTCCTAAACTCACTGGTAGCAGAGTTCGACGATGCCAACACGGTCGGCTTCGCGCTGGGTGGCAGCCACGTGCGCGGTGAGGCCAGTCCCTACAGCGATGTGGATATTGCTCGCTTCGTCAGGGCCTCGCCCGACTCGGATGCGCCACGTCATCGGATGGTGTTTCGTGGTGGACATCTGATCAGCCTCTCGACCAAAACTGTAGCTGAGGTGCGTACATCACTCACTCATCCCGCGCAAGCAATCTGGGTAGCGCCGAGCATAGGTCAGTTGCACATTCTGAGCGACAAAGATGGTTCGTTGGCTGCGCTGGTAAACGCGGTGCAGGGGTTCCAATGGCCACCCTTGCAGGATGCGGCCAACCGCTACGCCAGCGAGGAGACCGCCGATCTCGCCGAGGAAGTACATAAGATAATCGCGGCCTTGCTCAAGAGCGACGAGCAGGCGGTACTCCTGTTCACCAGGGGGCTGCTGTTGGGCATCACCCGACTGGTTGCGGTACAGCGTGGAGTGATGCTCAAGACCGGGGCTACCTACTTCCCGCAGGTGTGGCAGGCAATGGGTGAAAGTTCGGCATGGACACGCGATCACCGCATCGCCATCGGCCTCGATAGCGCCAGTTCTGGCGATATGCCGCCTGTGATCGCGGGGGGTTTGGCCGGGTTGCGCCTCTACTGCGAAACCGCTCGCCTGCTGCGCCCCATCCTGCTGCTGGAGCATCTTGAGGTGATCGACATTACGATGGGGCGAATTGCTAGCTCCGGCTTGCTAGGAGGCGATCAATGACTGTCAAAGCCAATCAGCCTGCCCTCGACCGACTGCTCGATTTGCTCGACAAGGCGGCCATTCTGCCTGATGTGCATCAGCGCAAGATGTTTGGTTGGCCCGCGCTGTTCAGCGATCGAGGCATCTTTGCTCTGGTATCCGACACCGAACGCCTGCTCGTGCGCCTGCCCAACGCAGCCGCCTTTGCCGAATTGATGGCCCAACCCGGCGCGGACGTGTGGCAGCTCCCTATGGAAGCCAAACCAGTTACACACTGGGTGATCGTGCCGCAGAGCTTTCACGATCACCCTGAGTTGCTGGAGCAGTGGGTACATCGCGCTTATGACCTGTCGCTGACCCAGGCGGGGAGCAAGAAAAAGAGGGGCAAATTAGGGTATGAAGGAGCTATCACCAATAGGAGGAAACCAGTATGCCTACTCCTAAAGCCGAGACATCTCTACTCGACGACCTGCAGAAGCGGCTCGACCAAGCGTCGGCCACGCTGCCTGACGTGCATCCCCGTAAGATGTTCGGCTGCTATGCGCTGTTCACCGACAAGTCCATCTACGCCCTGATCTGGAAGACTGGACGCATTGGCCTGCGCCTGACTGATGCCACCCTCTATGCAGAGTTGATGGCGATGGACGGCGCTATACCGTGGACCATCGACGAAACCGCCATGTCGCATTGGGTGTTGGTGCCGGAGCGTTTTTATCAAGACAGCGACCTGCTCGAACAATGGGTGCAGCGGGCCTATCATCTGTCGTTGGAAAGCACAGCCAGGCCCAAAGCAAGAAGCGCAAGGGGGAAGGCTTCTTATGGCCCAACTAATCAGGCCAACGACCCAATACTGTGATAGCTACATCGAGGCGCTGCGCGAGTTTCAGGCCGAGGGTACGAACCAGAACATCAGCATCACCAGCCTGCGCGACAACTATGCGAACCATGTGCAGGATCTGCTCGATGAGTCTGATGCGGCAAGGGTGAAGCCGGGTAAGGTGCCTGCCGTCTACTACTGGTTGATTGACGAGGGTGAGTACATCGGCCAGGTCAGCATTCGTCACCCCCTGAACGAGTCGCTGCGGCAATGGGGCGGTCACATCGGCTACCGCATCCGTCCATCGCGGCGGCGGCGTGGCTATGGCAGACAGATATTGCGGTTGGCTCTGGCAGAGGCGCAACGGATGGGCCTGATCCGCGTGATGGTCACTTGCTACGCCGACAACATCGGTTCGCGCAAGATGATCGAGGGTGGTGGCGGCGTGCTAGATAGCCAGGTGCAGGTTGATGGCAAGGTTGGGCTGAAATATTGGATTGAGATATTGTAATACCATCTGCTTGACGAATTGGTATAAGAGATTATCTGAAAACTCAGTTGACTGTGCCTGGCAACAGGGCGCACGCAGCCCGGCCCTACGCACGAATCAACTGGTTCTCAGACAGTCTCTAATTTACAGCCTCAGTTGGCATAAATGGGCCAGGATGGTGTAGGGGCGAATCGCATACGCCCTGTTGCCCAGCATCCAGGCCAATCGTAACTACCGCACCTTGCCTGGCAACTGAGGCTGTAATACTAAGAGGGGCGATACTCGCCCAGGAGGGCATCATGGACAAGGTAAATCTGGCCGACAAGTTCAGCCGCTTCAACGATTACTGGAGTCCCAGGATCGTGGGGGCGCTGAACGAGTCGTATGTCAAGGTGGTCAAGCTCAAAGGCGAGTTTGTCTGGCATCACCACGAGGACGAGGACGAGCTTTTTCTGGTAGTCGCGGGCAGGCTGCTGATCCGCTTTCGTGACCACGATGTATGGCTGGATGCAGGTGAGTTCCTCATCATCCCCAAAGGGATAGAGCATATGCCAGTCGCCGCCGAAGAGGTGCAGGTGGTGCTAATCGAGCCGAAAACCACGATCAACACCGGCAACGTGCAGAACGCGCTTACCGCTCCTGAGCTGCATATCTAATACCAATTAGCAATGTTGTCGCTATAGATTGAGCCAGGGTGAACCGCGGTTCGCCCCTACAGAACTGTAGCAGCGACTCGGCTAATTGGTACTCAGAAAGTCTGAAAAGGGCGAACAACGGTTCGCCCCTACGAACCACGAAACGACTTTTCAGACACTTTCTCAGCACTCAGCGCTACTAGCGCAGTGTAACCATCACTGCGATGGTGCCGCTGCCGCGGTCGAGGTTGCCGAGCGCCTTGCCCACCACTGCACCGAAAGCGGCACTGCGATCGCTGGCTTTCATCGCCGCACCAGTCGTGCCGCTGGTGGTGAGCAGGTCGCCAACGTGGATGGGGCCGCTGCTGGCATCCACCTTGACCCCCTTGTATGCCCCCAACGTGACTACCCCCATGTACTCACCTGGGTGGATGACCGCAGCATCGTCGTAATAACCGTAATGGGCCTTGGCCCCTAGCGCGGCCTGGGGGTCGCCCGGCACCCAGCGCCGATCGACCACGCCGAGAACGCCACTGTCGTATGGCTTGGCCGAGGCAGATGCGCTGGCAACCGGGATGCTGCCCACCTGCGCGGCCTCTGCCGCCAGGCTGCCCGCCACCACGATGTCGCCGCTTTGCAGGTCGGTAGGTCCGGTGTTACGCATGATGTCGGTCACGTAGCCGGTCTTCGCCCCCGCCACCGTCAGGTCGCCATTGATGATCACCGAGTTGAGCCGCGCATTGGGAACATCGCCGATCAACATCCCTCCGCTCTGTACAATCGCACCGTAGTAGCTGCCGGGGAAGCCATTATCGATCCAGGCTGCCACGTAGTTCTGGGAGTACGCGCCGAGGCCGACGCTCTCAGTGATGCCACTGGCGTAGCCGTATACACCTTCGCTCAGGTTGCTCAGGCCATCGCCGAGACCGATGCCCGCTGCCTCACCGTAGAGCGCGGTACCAGCGGTATAGGAATTGGTGCCAGTAATCGCAAAGTAATTGTTGTGTTCCGCAACGGTAATGCCGGGCAGACGGTTGGTTTCCGAAATGTTGATGCCGGGCTGGGAGCGGGCCTGCGCGATGTAGCGGCTCATCTCGCCGCGACTGACGGTGTTAGTAGAGAGATAGTAAGGAAGATTGTTGGGCGGCACGCAAGCGCCCGCCGGTGGCTGACCGCAGGGGTAGCCGCTGACGATGCCCTGGGTGTAGAGCAGGCTGGTATAAGCGTACCAGAAACTGCCAGGGGCAATATCCTGGAAATATTGCGGCGGTAGTCCAGGGGTGGTGGTAGGGGAGGGCGTTGCGGTGAGCGCTGGTGCGTTGCCCTGGTTCCCGCTAGCGGGCGATGTGCTGACGGGAGGCTTGCCCCCTTGCGCTGCCGCGCTGAAGCTGCTGAGGGCTAGCACGAGCGCCAACCCGCCGATAAGCGCCGCAGCGCCCCTGCCGAGGGCGCGACGGTGATCGCTTGTGTTTCGGTCTTTCATGGTTGCTGATCCTTTCTCTAACTCGTATGGCCGCGCATTATTGATGCACGGCAAACGCTGTGATTGCCAGGGCGGGTGTGCCAACCGTCTGGTCGTTAACATTGTAGCATAGCCTACCATTTAGGGCAAGAAGAGGAGCCAGCCCGTTACAGGCTGGCCCCTCTTATTTGCTGCACTTGTGTAGGAAGCTACTTGAGCGTGACCATTACGGGGATGAGGCCGCTGTTGCGGTCCATGCTACCCAGCGCCTTGCCGATGATTGCGCCGCTGGCGATCGCCTTGGCATCGGCCTTCATCGCATAGCCAGCGTGTGGGCTGCTGGTAAGCAGGTCGCCCGCATGGATTGCGCCGAAGCTGGCATCGACCTTGACCGCCTGGTACTGGCCAAGGGTGATGACATTGGCGTAGCCGCCTGCCGCTACCGTCGTGCCAGCCATGCTGTGCAGCCGACCAACCACCTTGGAGATGCGACCTGGGGCCAAAAGACTGGCGGCAAAAGCGGCCTTCTTCGATGGATCCTGGGCTGCAGCCTGGCCTGCCGCGTTGTCGGCGTTATCCTGAGCCTGGTAGGCGGCATCGGTAGCCGCATCGGGTACGTAGACCGGCGAATCAACGATACCAACTACCGCGCTATCGCCAGCCTTGCTCGCCAGCGCGATGTTCACGGCGGGAACACTGCCCATGATCGTCTCGCTGCTGTCGCCCGCGATAACTACTACATCGCCGCGCTCCAGCGTAGCTTTGCCCGCGTTCTTCATGATGCCAGCGGTTGCGCCACCAGCGGAGAGCGGATTGTAGAAGGTGCCGGTTACGCGACCATCACCTGCTGCATACATCGCATATCCAGAGCCGCCGCTTGCGCCATCGCTGCCATATAGCGCATCGGTGCCGAGGGTGTTGGTGGGAACGGTGGCGTAAACCCCTTCACCCGTACCCAGAGCGTAGAAGGTACCGGCCGGATTGGTGCCGCTGTTGACGGTGTAGATGCCCCATTCGTTGCCGTAAAAGTCGGCGGCATCGTTGCTGGCGCTGGTAAAGTAGCCGCCGTAGCCGCTGTCGCTGTTGAAGTAGCCCGCATCGTTAGCGGTAGAATACGCGACGAGGCCATCTCCGTTGGTGCTGGTAAAGTAGCCACCCGCGCTGTTCACCGAGTAGCCGAACACGCCGTAGCTGTGGCTCGAACCAGAGCCATAGCCAAACACACCCTGGGTGTAATTGCCAGAACCCCAGCCAACTATACCCTGCGCCCCACTACCGTAGTTGTCTTGCGTGCCGCTGCCCTTCTGCTCGGCATACAGCGCAATGCTAGCAGTACCTGTCATGTAGACCTGTATGGGGGTGGTGCCAGTGTATGGAACATTCGAGACATCTATGTTGATACCAGGATGGGTACGCACGTTCTGCACGTAGAAGGACATCTGACCGCGCGTCACTGTGTTGGAGGCCAGGTAGTAGGGGAGGTTGTTGGGCGGCACGCAGGGGCCAGCCGGTGGGTTGCCACAGGTGTAGCCACTAATTACCCCATTGGTGTAAAGTGCGGCGGTGGCCGCGTAGTAGAAACTGCCGACCGGCACATCCTCGAAATACTGGGTGAGGGCGGGTGCGGTGGCCGATTGCTTGCCAGAGCCGCTGGGGGCGGCGGCGGCGGTCATGCTGCTGAGGGTTAGTATCAGCGCCAACATTGCCAGCACGGTGGCGGTGCCTTTGCCAATAGTGCGGTAACCGGGGAGTCTGTTCTTCACTTTCTTATCCCTTTCTTTTGGTAGGTTGTTAGAGCTTCCGATGCCTCAAGTGCATTATAGCACAATATCTACTGGTATGCAATAGATGCTTTACATAATACAGACGGTTAAGTTTCGGCGCACAGCAAAAGAGCCACTCGCATTGAGTGGCTCATTGCTAGCTTACACAAATCCCGGTAGGTGATGAGGTAAAATCAGCATTGTTGGCATTGCTCCAGGGCGCACAGCCGTGCGCCCCTACATAAATACACCACTTGGTTGGCGTTGCCTACTTGAGTGTGACCATCACTGTGACGGTACCACTGCCGCTAGCGAGGCTGCTAAGAGCCTTGCCTACGATTGCGCCGTTGGCGGCAACCTTATCCGTAACCTTCATCGCTGCGCCGGCCGTGCCGCTGGTGGTAAGTAGGTCGCCAACGTGGATCGGCCCGTTGCTGGCATCCACCTTCACTCCGTGGTAAGCGCCAAGCGTCACGACGCTCATGTACTCGCCGGGATGGATGACGGTGGTATGGAGGTCATAGTAGCCAGAAGAACTCTTGCTGCCGATCGGAGCGCTTGGGTCGCCAGGTATCCAGCGTTGGTCTACCACCCCCAAAACACCAGCATCATACGGTTTGCTTGACTGAGCCACGCTGGCGACTGGGATGTTGCCCAGGATTGCTGTACTGGAGTCATCGGTACCAGCAACCGCCACTTCACCAGGGTGCAGGTCGGTGCTACCGGTATTACGCATAATATCTACCACGTAGCCAGTCTTCGACCCGCCGACAATCAGGTTATTGGCGATGTAGACATCGCTGGTGGTGTCGCCAGCAGTGCCCACTTGTATGCCACCCTGGTTAACGAACAAACCGTAGAAGGTGGTAGGGGCTTGTGTGGTGATCCAGGCACCGTTGTCGTGTTCAGAGGTGCCAACTAGGCCGATGCTGTCAGTCATAGCATAACCATGACCGAACACAGCCTCGCTCAAGCCATTGATGGTACGATCAGTACCGCCAGCAGTAACTGAACCATGCAGGGCAATGCCACTGGTTACTGCGTTCGTGGTGTCAATTGAAAAGACAACCTCAGATGGATTGCTGCTAATAGAAATACCTGCCTGGGTACGAGCCTGGGCCACGTAGCGGCTCATCTGCCCACGGGTGACGTTGTCGTTGGAAACATAGTAAGGTAGGTTGTCAGGCGGCACACAAGCGCCAGCGGGTGGGGTGCCGCAGATATATCCACTGATGATGCCCTGAGTGTAGAGGATACTGGTGTAGTTATACCAGAAGCTGCCAACCGCCACGTCTTGGAAGTGTTGTACCGTATCATTAGGGCGTGAGATAGACTTGCTTTCCTTGCCAGGTCCGCTGGGGGCGGCGGCCGTGTTCATGCTACTTAGGGTCAGCAGCAGCGCCAGCAGCGCCAACACGGTGGCGGTGCCTTTGCCGATAGTGCGGTAACCGGGGAGTCTGTTCTTCACTTTCTCATCCCTTTCTTTTGGTAGGTTGTTAGAGCTTCCGATGCCTCGATTCACATTATAGCACAGGCGGGGGTAAGGATACAATAGGTTGGGCATAACAAAAGGTGAATTGGATGATGGGTATAAGGAAAGCCAGTCGTTATGACTGGCTTCTCTGTAGCACGATGATGTAAGGCTGGCTATGGGTTCATCCGCCCCGCCATTGCTGGTTGCATCACCGCACCAGCGGTAGGGCGGGCAGCGGTGGTAGCTTGCGCCTGCAGCTCGGCGACGGGAACCAGCTCCGGCTCGAAGTGCTGCATGGTGATGCAGTTGACCGGGCAGACTTCGATGCACAGGCCGCAGCGGATGCAGAGCGACTCGTCAATCAGCATCGCTGCGCCGTCGCGCCAGCCCAATGCAGTGTCGAGGATGCGGTGTTCGGGGTCGCCATTGATGGTGTTGATTGCGTCGAACGGTACCATCAGCAGCACTCGCGGTGGGCAGATGTCAATGCAGGCGTTGCAGAGGATACACATATTGCCGTCGAGGAAGATGTTTAGCTGGCACTGTAGGCAGCGCTTGGCCTCCTGAAAGGCTTCTAGTCGGCTGAAGCCCTGCTCCACCTCGCGCACCAGGCTGCCCCGCTCTTCGATAGGGATCTGGGACATCTCCTGACGATCGGTCGCGTCGTAGTCGTCGCCCACTTCGAGGCGGCGGTTGGTGGTGTTCTTGCTCCAGATGCTGATTGGCTCGTAGTGCTTCTGCTTCAGCGCAGTAGGGCCAAAGGCATCCATGGCCGTCACCTGCACCGCCGCGCTCCCCAGCGTCTGCGGTTGGCCTACCCGCTGATACTCGGTCGAAGCGATTTCAGCAGAGACGCGCCGGTGGTAGTCGGAGACATCCTCCCACTGCGGGGAGATGCTGAACTTGCTGCGTAGCACCACCGGCTCGGGCTGCACGCCAGTGAGCCACTGGTCTATCGAAATCGCTGCCTTGTGGCCGTCGGCAATCGCGCTGATCACGTTGCGCGCGCCCTCGGTATAGTCGCCAGCGGCAAACAGGCCAGCAACGTTGGTGGCGTAGGTATTACGGTCAATCTTGATGCGGTTGCGGTTGAGCGCTACGCCCAGTTCCTTCTCCGCGATGGTGGGGTCGGCGTTCTGGCCGGTGGCAGCAATGACGGTATCCACATCGAGGATGAACTCAGTGCCGGGGATTGGCACTGGGGCGCGGCGGCCACTGGCATCAGGGTCGCCCAGGCGGTTGCGGATGCACTTCATGCCGGTGATGTTGCCCTCAGCGTCGTAGAGGATTTCGGTCTGCGTAACCAGGAAGAGGAACTCGATGCCCTCGTTGGCCGCCTCCGCCGCCTCCTCCTCGTAGACCGACATCTCGTGGCGACTGCGGCGGTAGACGACGTAGACTTTCTCTGCGCCCATGCGTAGCGACGAGCGCGAGCAGTCCATCGCGGTAAAGCCACCGCCGATGACTACGACCTTGTTGCCGATCGTTACCTCTTCGCCCAGGTTGATGCGCTCCATGAAGGGCAGGCCGAAGTAGAAGCCCTTGACCTTGCCTTCGCCGCCTTCCTTCTCACCCGGGATCTGCATCAGTTGTGGCACCTGGGTGCCAGCGGCAAGCAGCACTGCCGAGTATTCGTCGAGCAGTTGGCGCACCGTAACGTCCTTGCCCACCTCTACGCCCAGCTTTATCTCCACGCCCATCGCCGCAAAGTAGTCGTCAATCTCGTACTTGGTGATGTCGCGGGGCAAGCGCCAGGCGGGGATACCGCAGGTGAACATCCCGCCGGGGATCGCCAGCGCCTCGTAGACCACGCAACTATAGCCCATCTTGGCGAGGTCACGGGCGGCGGCCAGCCCGGCGGGGCCGGAGCCGACCACGGCAATCTTCTGCGGCCTGGTCACCGGGGGGCGACTGGGCAGGTTCTTGTTGGTGCGATAGTCGCTGCCCACCCGCTTCAGCCAGCAAATGGCGATGGGCTTATCCACCCGCCCGCGGCGGCAGGCCGGTTCGCAGGGGCGGGCGCAGATGCGGCCCAACATCCCCGGAAAGACATTGTCCTCCAGGTTGATGCGGTAGCTGGCATCATAGTTTTCGGTGGCGATGTGGGCGATATACCGAGCTACATCGGTGTACGCCGGGCAGGCCGACTGGCAACTGATGTTCGCCAGGAACCAGTCGGCATTGCCGGTATTGATATCGAGGCCGGATACGTCCTCCATCGGGTGGGGGGCGTAACCCTCGGCCTTGACCATCGAGAGCAGGCGAACCCGCCGCCCACGCTCCAGAAGCTCCAGTGCTGCTTCAGCCATTTGCTATATCCTCCTCGGCTAATGAACTCCCCTCCCACCGGGAGGGGCTGGGAGTGGGTCTATGCCCCGCCAGTGCCGCTATTTTACGGTCAGGTTAGCTGCTGCCAAATAATACCGTTAGCTATGGTGTCGTTATAGTTTGGGCCAGGGCGAACAACGGTTCGCCCCTACAGAATTGTAGCATCTCCTTAGCGAACTGGTATAAGGTAAACTGCGGTAATGCAGGGCCAATGTAAGGCCCATCGCTGATATTATACCACAAACTGGCGCGGCGCGGCATTGGAATCCTATGAACTTTTCACTCGATCACACCCATAAACGTGCCATCCTCAGCACGGGGCATCTCCTCGACCTTGACTACCGCAGCGCGGTTGATTGGACCGTAGATGTGCGGGTAGATGCGCTGGGGGTCGTCGTACTGCCACTTGCTGTTTAGCTTGTCGAGATCAACGGTGAGGATGTAATAGAGGCGAGGGTCGTCCCGATAGTGCTTGTTAGCGGTGACGACCATGTTATCCATGCCGTCGGTGGTGTGGATGAAGCCCTCTTCGCGCAGCGAATACGGTGCGTAATCTTCATCGCCAAGCGCGTCCCAAACCTCGCGGGGAACAATGTGATAGGTGGTTGCCATAATGCCTCCGAATATAGAATGAAGATTGTAGAATGCAAAATATGATATAGGGGCGGGCTGCGGTCGCCAACTACTTAAACTAAGCCCCCAGCGGGGGTTGGGGGAGAATCTTGCCCCACGATAATGCCTTGTGTGCCTGGTGATACTACCGATTTGCCAGCCAGCGCAGCGCCAGGGCCACGCCGAGGCTGGGCAGGGCGGCGAGCGCATAGCCACCGAACTGTACGATGTCGAGGTAGAACTTGAAGGCGTAGCGGTAGTCGGGCAGATGCCACTTGTATTCGATGCCCCACAGGTAGTAGAACCAGGCAATCTGCCCGCCGACGATTAGCAGGCTCCCGCAGCTAGCCGCGCTGGCCGCCGCCGCGAGTTCGTTGGGGCTGGCTTTATGTAGCAGCAGCCCCAGCACGGCAGCGCCCGCTAGCCCGCTGGCAGCAGCATCGGTGATCCGTTCGCGGAAGAACTCTTCCAGCTTATCGTCGGTGCGGAAGGTACTGAGCGACAGCCGATAGCCTCGCGCCGAGTAGAGGGCGCGATAGGCGAGGTTGGCAAGAGCCGCTGCGCTGAGAGTTTTGAGTTTTGAGTTTTGAGTTTTGAGTTGTTTGGTACGCACCCTCTCCCAGCCTCCCCCGGTGGGGGAGGAGCTAGCATTGGATGTTTGCCAAAGGGTGAGGGCGAGGGCGGGGAGGGCGGTGGCGACGATGGGCAGCAGGCGGCGGGCGCGGTCTAGCTCCAATCGCTCAGTGCGCCACTCGCGGGCTTCGGCGTGCAGAGTGCGTACCGCCTGGTGGGTGGCCTTGCTAACCTCGGCGAATTCATCTTGCAGGAAATCCTCATACAGCCGCTCGGCGCTAACCCCGGAGGCGATCGGGGTGGGTGCGTCGCTGCGTTCGCCGTACATCTGATAGAAGCTGGCCTGCTGCCGCAGCCAGGCGAGATCAATCGCCGCCTTGTCGTGCGCGCCGATGCTGAGGTGTTCGGTCAGCGGACGACCCTGGCTGTGGGCAGGGATGGGCAAACCCAGCAGGGCGCTAAGAGTGGGGGCGATGTCCACCTGCGCCTCACGCCCGCAGTAGCCCAGGCCCTGGCCGTCCGGCTTGATGCCCGCTCCCGCCATAATTAGCGGGCTGTCCAGCACAATCTCCTCCCAACCGCCGTGTCCGCCCACATCGAGGTGGCCGTGGTCGGAGGTGACAAGCACGGCGGTGTCATCGAGGTTGACGATGGTGAGCAACTCGCTCAGAGCGCGGTCGAGGTGGTCGCGGGCAGCGGTGCGATATTCAGGGCTAGCTCCACCGTAGCCGTGGCCGTAGTTGTCGGCGGCGGATAGGTGCAGCATCATAAAGTCAGGCCGTTGCTCCCGCCACAAATCCAGCGCGGCAGCCAGCAATTGCTCGTCGCTGCTGATGATGCCAACCTTGTCGTGGTAGCTGGTCGGCCCAGGGATGTAGCCTTCAGCGATGATGTGACCCGCACCCAGCGCCTTCTGCCATTGCACGTACTTGCCATAGCTGGCGTGCTGGCCGAATAGCTGCTGCCACACTCGGTCGCCGACGATCGCAGTGGTCATGCCCTGCCGCCGCGCCAGGCTGAAGATGCTATCGATCTGCGGCGTGCCGGTGTAGAAGTTGCTATTGACTCCGCTGGTCTCCTGCCACGCGCCAGTGGTCATCGCGGTCCAGCCGGGGAGCGATAGCGAGGGTTGACCGACTCGGGATACCAGGGCCGCCCCTTGTTCGCGCAGCGCTAGCAACGTCGGCATGGTCAGGGCGGTATCGCAGCGCAACCCATCGAACACTACCAGGATGGCTCGGCGCGCCAGGGGAGTGGGCAGCGGTTCGCCGGACGGCAGCGGCGCGGTATAGGGGCTGACGTAATCCACATTGCGCTGCCATACCGTGCGGGCCATCCGCAACGCGCCATAGCCGACCGCGCCCAGCGCAGCGGCAGTGAGCAAGGGTGGGACAAAGGATACAGATTTGTTCTTTGCCATAGCGGTTTGATTATAACACAAGTTTCGTGCCATTTTAGCGATTTGACAGTGGATCAAATTGCAACGTAAGCCGTAGGGATGGGCTGCGTCCGCCCCAGGACATCAAGATAAGGGGAAAGGCGAAGGTACATTGGGAGTCTGGGGTAAGCCCCATACCCACGCTAGAGCCTTACTGTTTTCGCTTATTTTGATGCTTATACAGTGGGCCGCCGTCTTGCTTAACCAAAACGTAGGGACGGGCAAATTGCCCGCCCTCTTGCTATTTGATAAACCGCGAGAGCAGCACGCCAATCTCGAACAGCAGGATGATGGGGATTGCGACAATGGTTTGATTTACCGGGTCGGGGCTGGGGCTGAGGATGGCGGCAGCGATGAAAGCGAGTACGATCATATATGGGCGGGCCTTCTTCAGCAGGCGGGTGTTGACGATGTGCAGGCGGGCGAGGATGTAGATAAAGACCGGCAGCAGGAAGACCACGCCGATGGCGAGGGTGAAGGTGGTGACGAAGCTGAGGAACTGGCTGACCTGGATCTGCCGCTCGATGCGCGGGTCGCCGAAGCCAAGCAAAAAATTGAGCGCGCTGGGCAACACGATGAAGTAGGCGAAAAGAATGCCAATCAAGAAGAAGATAGTGACAAAAGGCAGCGCGCTGAAGATCCAGCGCCGTTCACCCGCGGTCAGCCCGGGGGTGACGAAGGCGAGGATCTGGTAGATGATGCCGGGCATGGCGATGATAATGCCAGCGATCAATGCCACCTTGAAGTAGACGGAGATGGTTTCGGTCGGTTGCAGCTGGATGAGGTGAACAGGATGAGTCGGATCGGGTTGGGGAACGAGCGCAAGCATTACGTCGACAAGATTGTTGATGAAGGTAAAGCTAATTATCGTGCCGAGTAGGATGATGGCGCAGACCTTGATTAGCCGTGAGCGCAACTCGACCAGGTGGCCCATGATCGGCATCACCGCATCAGGGTTGGCGGGTGGCTTAGGGCGGCGGCGAAACGGGTTGGATAGTTTGGGCAGCGATACACGCAAGGCGGTAGCTCCAGGGTTTATGATTACAATAATGTAATACCAAATCGTCAAGCATCTGGTGTTTTACGTAGGGGCGGGCGGTGGCCCGCCCTGGTGCAATTTACACCCCGCTTCGACTATTGTTATTATACGGCATTTTAGCGGCAGATCGCTTCCTATGCGCTAGAAATTAACCAACATTTAGTAAATGCTCCAATATAAATAACGGGAGCTACACACCCCGCGGGCCAGCGGCAATTGCTGAGA
>JANXYP010000163.1 GCA_025355955.1 Chloroflexota bacterium | reverse complement strand
CGCCCCCAGCATCGAGATTGATATGCGCGGCTGGCGGGCCGAGGAGGTTGGCCCCCGCCTGGAACGCTACCTTGACGATGCGGCAGTCGCCGCGCTGCCATTCGTGCGCATCATCCACGGCAAAGGCACTGGCGTGCTGCGTCAGGTGGTGCGCGAGATCCTCGCCCACAGCCCACTAGTGACCAGCTACGCCTCCGCCGACATCCGCGAGGGCGGCGATGGGGTGACGGTGGCCCGACTTAGCTAGAACCTCATCAACTAGCTAGCCCCTCCCCAAAGGGGGAGGCTGAGAGGGGGAGTACATCACCCCATGGTTACAAGGGCTTTGCAGTTTGTGCCAGCGGCAAAAGCAAATGCTGTTCGCACGCAACCCATCCACTGATCCTTCGTTAGCTAATATAGCTGCGCCAAAACAGCCCGTGTGATTATTCCTTGAGGTGAGCAAAAAGGATATAAAAGTGGAAAAGAAGATGGTTGATACGAGTGTCGGCCCCTATGTAAGCGGGAGTTCCTGGCTTGAGGGAACGCCGATCATGCTGGCTCCGGTCAGCACTTCTGTTTCCATACCGATACGAGTTCGGACACCACGGCAGCCATTGCCACGGAGAAGCGCGGCACAAAGCTGGTTGCTCGCCATAGCTGCTCTTATTATATTGATTCAGCTATCCGTTGCCGCAAGCAGTATGGTAGGCTCTCTCCAAGAAGATAGCACGGTGCGATCACTTAGCAACGCCGTACTGTTGAGCCAGGCGGTACAGGATATGCGCTCCTTGAAGAGCTACCACGCAGATATTAGCTCATATCGTGATGGCGGCCTCTACTCTGTTCAGGCCGACATAGATGTAAGTAATCATAGCAAAACGCTGTATGGCAACGCTGATGGTCATAATGTCGAGATCATCACACTTGGCGATAATGGTTACCTCAAACAGTCGCAACGGCGCATATTCAATCAAGACAAAAACGATGATATCCTTCTAAACGATTTTATGGATGATAGCTGGCATCGCTACAATCCCACCCTTATGTGGGATAGATTTAACCTCAGCGCCAGCGGTGCAGTAAGTGACAATGCTGGGCATGAAGATGTTAGCGGGGTTCAGACTAGGCACATGACTTCTAATTCGGCATTTCTGCCTACCCTCGATGTTGGCAACTGGGGAGGTAACGACATGGAAGGCACCATTGATATATGGGTCACAACTGATGTCCAGCCAAAAGTGGTGAAGATAGAAGTGGTTGATATTAGCGAACCAAAAATGATTAGAACGACCGTGATCTGGAGCAAGTTTAACGCTAACTTTGCCATCAAGGCTCCGCTCCCATCTCAACCATATAAGGTAGCGCCGTTGTATTTATCGCCGCTTCTCCTGCTCCTCGCCTCGGCCCAGCATATTGTTGACCCCACGCTTGACGTGGCTGGCGGGCAGCAGCAGCCAGCTACGCACCAGGTTGGCGGCGGCAATGTCGGTGTGCTGGCGCACGTTCCAGAACTCGCCCATTGCCGCCGTGGTGCCATCGCGCATCGCCTGCTCCAGTTCAGCGGCGGTATGCCCCGCGAAGGCGGTGTAGCTGCTGCCCACCAGATGGGCGGCGTGGCTGTCGCTGTTGCCCACTTCGGGCAGATGCCAGAGTTCGCGGTTCATCTGCCGCACCTTCTTGTTCGACACCCGCGCCGCGATGCTGGGGTTCATCGTTTCGATGGCGCTGAGGGGCAGCTTCAGTTCGAGCAGCTTGTTGATGCTGCCCTCGCCCAGGCTGAGGGTTAGCCAACTGAGCGCGTGGGGCGCGACGCAGAGGCCGCCCGCGTCCAGCACATCATGCACCACCTCTTCCACCAGCTTGTACATCTTATAGTTTCCGCGATAGCATCTATCGTCAAAGAAGTAGCAGAGCAGATGGCCCTGGCGCGTGGTGATTTCCGCACCCAGCACCACCTCGAAGCGGTAGTTGCGCCGCGCCGCGATCTCGCGGGCCATTAGTCCACCCTTGAAGTTGTCGTGGTCAGTCACCGCAATCACGTCCAGGTCGGTCTCGTGCTGCACGTATTCCAGCACCTTCTCTACGGTGTGGATGCCATCGCTGAGGGTGGTGTGCATATGCAGGTCGGCCTTGCCGATGCGTGGCTTTGCGCTCTGCTGGTGCTGCTGTTCCATCAAGTGGGTTCTCCCTTATACTCCCCTCTCGCCGGGAGGGGTTGGGGTGGGTGCGTACCGCCGCTGATATATAAATATGCGCTTGAATTATAACCGTAAGCCGAACAGGAGTCAAATGAAGAGACAGGGCGGCAACTCAAAGGTTGCTCTAACACAGCGCCCCGTGCTAGTTCTAGCTAATCGGGGCAATTTTTGTTATAATAGCGCAAGGCTGCCATGTTCGGCGGCGCACCTCTATATTTATGCGACGGGAGATTAAAAAGCGTGAAGGTAACTACTGAGCGATTGGAAGGCAGCCGCGTTGGCTTCGACATGGTGTTCGAGCAGGCCGAGGTGGACAAGGCGATGGACAAGGTCTATCGCCGCCTGGTCAACAAGGTCAATGTCCCCGGCTTCCGCCCCGGCAAAGCGCCGCGCTACATGGTCGAGCGGGTGCTTGGCCGCGAAGCGATGATGGAAGATGCCCTCAACGACATCCTGCCCGACGCGCTCAAGCAGGCGCTGACCGAAAATGCCGACCTGGAACTGATCGGCGAACCGGAACCCGATGTGGTCAGCCTCGATCCGCTCACGGTGCGGCTGGTAATGGATGTGATGCCCACTGCCGAGTTGCCCGCCGACTATCGCAACATCCGCGTCGCTGTCGAGTCGGTCAGCGTCAGCGATGAGGAGCTTAACCGCAACCTCGCTATGCTGCAAGGCCAGCAGACCAAGTGGCGCTTCCCCGAACCTGAGCGGGCGGCGCAACTGGGCGACCGCGCCCACGTCGACATCCAGGGCTTCACCAGCGCTGGGCCGCTCACTGACAAGGTGCAGCACGACGTACTCGACCTCAACCCCGCCGAAGAAGGTGGCAACGTCCTACCCGCGCTGCTCGAAGGCGTGCTGGGGATGAAGCCGGGCGATGATAAGGATATTGCTACCACCTTCCCCGAAGATTACGGCAACGAAGCGCTGCGCGGCGCGGACGTTACCTTCCACGTCAAGCTGGTCGAGCTGCAGGAGCCGGAACACCGCCCCAGCCTGGACGAAGTGGCGCAGCAAGAGGGTGATGCTGACGCGGCGGCCCTGCGCGATCGCATTCGCGGCGAGATTACCAAGCAGCGCGAGGAGCGCGCCCGCACCAAGCAGCTTGATGAAATACTCCGGCAGCTTAACGAACAGGTCAAGATTGACATCCCTCAAGCGCTGGTGCAGGATGGTATAGAGCGGCGGGTGAAGGAACTGGAAGAACGCCTCAGCCAGCAGAAGATCAAGCTTACTCAATATCTGGGCTACCTGGGCAAGACCCGCAGCGAACTGGAAGAAGAGTACCGCCCCGAAGTGGAGCGTGATACCAAGACCAGCCTGGTGGTGCAGAGCTTTGCCCAGCGTGAGGATATTACCGTTAGCGACGAGGAGGCCCACGCCGAGGCGGAACACACCATCGAGATGGCGATCAAGACTACCCTGGAGCGCGAGGACATCGACATGGCGGCTGACGCAAACGACACCACCGCCGCGATTGCCAGCGAAATGATCGCCGACGACGGGACTGCGGCTGAGGCGAACAGTGACTCTGCCTCCGCCGACCGAGAGGAGCAGGCCAATGCTATCCGCGCCCGCCTGATGCCCATGCTGGATGAGGACGAGTTCCTCGACGGCATTCGCACCCGCCTGCTCAACCACAAGATTGAAGAACGCCTGCTTGCCATCGCCAATGGCGAGGAACCACCCTTGCCCGCCAACAGCGGCGGCGAAGCTACGACCGACAGCAGCGAGAAGAGCGAAGCGCACGGCAATGACGAAGCCAGCAACGACACCAACGCCGAAGGCACCGCCCTGACCCCCACTGCACTAGCCGAGCAACAGCAGACTGCGGGCGCAAGCCAGGTAGATGGCACGCAGGAAGCGCCCGCCGCGTCGGACAGCCCCGCGCTCGACCCAACTAACGCGCCCACCTCCGCCCAGACCGACCGCGCTAAAGAACAGAACCCGCTGTAGCAATTGCAGATTGCAGATTGCAGATTGTGGCCGCGAGTCCTGACTAGCCTGCAAGAAGCAATTTTTATAGAAAGGTCAAACCCATGGATTCCAAGGATTATCGGATACCGAATTACCAGAACCTGCTCATCCCCACTGTGATTGAAACCACCAATCGCGGCGAACGCGGCTACGACATCTATTCGCGGCTGCTCAAGGATCGACTTATCTTCATCGGCACGCCGATTGACGACCATGTTGCCAACCTGGTCGTCGCTCAGTTGCTGTTCCTCACCCACGAGGACCCTGAACGCGACATCATGATTTACATCAACAGTCCGGGCGGCAGCATCACCGCTGGCCTGGCTATCTATGACACGATGCAGTACATCCAGCCCGACATCTCCACCCTCTGCCTGGGCATCACCGCCAGCATGGCTACCGTACTGCTCTGCGCTGGGGCCAAGGGCAAGCGCTATTCGCTGCCCAATAGCACCATCCATCAGCACCCCGCTCTAATCCAGCAGATGGGTGGCTCCGCCCCCGATGTGCAGATCCAGGCCCGCGAGCTGCTGCGGATGCAGGAGAAGATCCGCCAGATTATGGCCCACCACACCGGCCAATCACTGGAGCGCATTGGCCGCGACTTCGACCGAGATATGTACATGGACGCGCAGCAGGCGCTGGAGTATGGCATCGTCGACGAGGTCATCCGCAGCACTTCCGAACTACCCGACAGCCTCAATCCGGCGATCAACCCGCTGCTGGGCAGTGGCGATGATCGCAACTATATCGAGCCTCGCCGCGAACGCGAGGGCGAAATGACCCCCGGCGCACGTTAGGGTTTTGTAGTATAATCTGGGGGCGCTAACTAATGCGCCCCTTCTTCGTTATATACGACGGCCCACCCCACCCCTATCGGGGAGTGGAATGATCGAGACACCCCTCCCCAATAGGGGAGTGATCAAGATGCTTCTCCCCAAGAGGGGAGCGATTAGCGCGAAAGGCACGCAGCGATGCCCTTGTCTGGACGCGGCGGCAGCCGCCCCCCTGCCATCATCTACCGTTGCTCGTTCTGCAACACCGCGCAGGACGACCCCAGCGTGCGTCGTCTGATCCAGGGCCAGAACGGCGATGTCTACATCTGCGATGTGTGCGTCGAACTCTGCCGCGAGATTATCGAGGAGGACGAGCAGACAGGCAACATCCGCCCGCCTAACCTCAACCTGCGCCGCGTGCCACCACCCCATCGCCTCAATGAGTTGCTCGGCCAGTATGTGATCGGCCAGGAGCGCGCCAAGAAGGTACTCAGCGTCGCGGTCTACAACCACTACAAGCGCATCGCCGCCAACGTGGAAAACGATGTTGAGTTGCAGAAGAGCAACATTCTGCTGCTCGGCCCCACCGGCAGCGGCAAGACGATGCTGGCCCAAACCCTGGCCCGTATCCTCGATGTGCCGTTTGCGATCGCCGATGCCACCGCGCTGACCGAGGCAGGCTACGTAGGCGAGGACGTAGAGACCATCCTGCTGCGCCTGCTGCAGGCCGCTGATGGCAACGTGCAACGCGCCCAACATGGCATCATTTACATTGACGAGATTGACAAGATTGCTCGTAAGGGCGACAACCCTTCGATTACCCGCGATGTCTCCGGCGAGGGCGTACAGCAGGCGTTGCTCAAGATCATCGAAGGCACCACCGCCAACGTGCCACCCCAGACCGGGCGCAAGCACCCTCATCAGGAGTTCATCCAGTTCGACACCAGCAATGTATTGTTCATTTGTGGCGGCGCGTTCGAGGGGCTAGAGGAGATCATTGCCCGGCGAGTCGGCTTCAAGAGTAACATCGGCTTCGCTCGTGTACAGTCGCAGCAGGAGCGTGAGCAGGAGAGCGCCCGCCTGTTCAACCAGATCGTTCCCGAAGACCTGCTCAAGTACGGCCTTATCCCTGAGTTTATCGGTCGCCTGCCCATTACCGTTGCGCTGGAGCCACTGGATCGGGCCACCCTGATGCGGATTTTGACCGAGCCGAAGAACGCGATCGTACGGCAGTATCAGAAGTTCTTTGCCCTTGACAAGGTGGAACTGGTGTTCACCCAGGACGCGCTGGAGGCGACCGCCGACAAGGCGATCAAGCACCACACCGGCGCACGCGGGCTACGTAGTACGATTGAGGAGGTGCTGCTCAACGTGATGTACGACATCCCCTCACTGGAAGGCATCTGCCGTTGCGAGGTGGATGCGGCGGTAATCGAAGGGCGGCAACCGCCACGCCTGCTGACCCAATCCGAGCTTGAGTACCAGCTAGACCAGAGTGCGTAACCACCATGCTTGCATCTGTACCCTACCGCCGAATGCCCGCCCCCCGTAAGCGTATTCTGGTAGCGTCCAGCGACCGGCCTACCAGCGCATTCCTCTATGTCAGCCTCGAACCGGGCAACTATATCATCACGGTAACAGATAACGCGCTCGATGCGGTAATCAGCATCGAACATGGGCAGTATGATCTGGTCATCCTCGATGTTACTGGTCCGCAGTCGAACGGCTTCGCCGTGTGCGCCCAGTTGCGGCTGCTCAGTCGCGTGCCGTTGCTGCTGGTCAACGCCAATCGTGACCCCGATTTGCTTATCTATGGCTTCAAGATGGGGGCGGACGATTACATGATCAAGCCGATCGACTCGCGTGAACTGGTGGTGCGGGTCAGTGCGCTGTTGCGGCGCGGCGACCCGGAGGCGTGGAGCGGCGAGATTACCGTCAAAGAGCTATGGATTGACCTTACTGAGCGGCGAGTGAAGGTGGGCGAACGTGAGGTGAAGCTATCACCGATTGAGTTCAACCTGCTGGCGTTCCTGGCCTCGCGGCCCGGCTGTGTCTTCACCCGCAACGACCTGTCGCATAGTGTGTGGCGCACCAAGTTTGTCGACACCAGCAACATCGTGGATGTGAGCATCCGCCGCCTGCGCGAGAAGGTCGAAGCTAACCCCAACCGCCCCCAATATGTGTTGACCGAGCGGGGCGTGGGCTACTACGTGCCGGGCGAAGCGGCAGCGGGCTTGACCGCGATGCAGGCTAGCGATGAGCCAAACGGCAAGTCGTGATTGCCCAGCCAGGCAGCTTCGATGCGAATGAGGTTGGTGAGCATCCGATTGAGCGGGGCGAACGGCACCTTTACGTCGGAGCGGGCGGCGTGGGGGTCAGTCGGCATCCCCAGGCGGCTGCTGAGGCGCACCGCCAGCACCAGGGGGAAGAGCAGCGTATTCCAATAGGTCAGCCGCTGCATCTCGAAGCCTGCAGCGATCAGCATCGCGGTCAGGCTGGTGGCTGTATAGCGGCGCACCACCCCGGCAGCAAGGTCGTGTTCACCCCGCAGCCATGAGTAGGCAGGCAGGTTGAGATAGAGCCTGCCGCCCGGCTTGAGGACGCGATATAGCTCGGCGAGAATGACCCGCTCCGGCGGTGTGCCAGCGTCGCACATTACATCGAGCGACACTACCAGGTCAAACTCGGAGTTGGCAAAAGGGATGTCGCCAATCGAACCCTGCCGCACGTTGTTCAGCCCACGCTCGTGGCAGAACGACAGGGCGGTGGGCGAGTAGTCGAAGCCAACCGCGCCGGGGTACGCCCGCAGTCGGTTGAGCGTGCCGCCAGTGCCGCAGCCCGCATCCAGGATCCGCAGCTTTTTCAACCCCTGTGTCTGAGGCTGGCGCGGCAAGCCCAGCCGCTTGAACATCACCGTGCGTAGGCCCACATACCACCAGTGCCGATCCTCCGACTGAAACATGGTGGCGTATTCGTGTTCTTGCATAAGCCGCTTTCAGTTACCTCCACAGGCAAAAAGCCCCCAGCGGAGGGTTGAGGGAGGAACCTTGCCCCACTGCAATGCTGGTCGCAAGTATATCGGCATTAACAGCAGGATGCACGCCTACGATGAACATGATCGCAGCTTCGAGAGTTCTCCCCCAACCCCCGCTGGGGGCTTTTTGCACAACTAATACCAATTAGCAATGGTGCCGCTATAGATTGAGCCAGGCCGAACCACGGTTCGCCCCTACAGAACTATAGCATCGCTTCGGCTAATTGGTATAAACATTGGCATGATGCCTGATCACCCTGCCTCTAACGTGAGCTACTCCAGTGTCACCTTGCCGTCAATCAGCTTCTGCTCCACCATCTGCCCGTGTGGGTTGAAGGAGAAATACTCGGTACGCATCTGGAACTCGATGTCTATTTCGCTGGCTCCGGCGCGGTTCTTCTCAATAGTGAACACCACCCAGCTTTTGTAGCTGTCGGCCTTGAACTGGTTGTATTCGATGTGCTGCTTGCTGAGGATGTTGAACTTGCCATTCATAATGATGGCGATATCGCACTCGTAGTCCAATGCGGAACTGCCGCGCAGGTGGTGCAGGCGCAGCCGCTTCGACTTCAGCCCCTCGCGGTCACTAGCGACAATCGCCACCACCGCCACATTCTGCGACATCGCCAGGTTCTTTAGCCCCTCGACGATAATCGTAACCCGCTCATCCTCCTCCAGCATGGTGCCAGTGCTGGCCGACATCGAGGTTGGCACCGGCACCTTCTGCAGGTAGTCGACGAACAGGATTACCCGCTGGTGACGGGCCTTGAGTTCCTGCACCGTAGCTTCCAGGATTCCCAGGGTGGTCTTGGTCGGGCTAGCTTTCAACAGGTAGAGATTGCGGCAATACGCCTGCATCTTTTCCAGGGAAGCGGCTGCGGCAGGGATGGAGTTGAGGATGTCGTACAGCCCGGCGTTGGGGTGCTGCCTGCTCATCGAGACGACGTACTCGCGCAGATCCTTCATCCGCACCCCACGTTGCAAAGCGGGGTTGGCGGGGTCGATGCTCTCCATACAGATGATCCGATCCAGCAACTGCTCCTCGTTAAGCTCGAACGAGGCGTAGAGGGCGCAGTAACCCTGCACCGCAAGGTTGCGGGCGATCTGCATACACCAGATAGTCTTGCCCAGACCCTGCGCCCCGCCCACCAGCATCAGTTCGCCTTGCTTCAGCCCACCACCGATGGCGTTGTCGAGCGGGTCGAAACCGGTTGGCACCGGTATATAGCCGCTCAATTCCCCCGCCGCCACCCGCCGATCCTCGGCGATCAGCACGTCGAGCAGGCTGGGCGGCACCACGGCCACTGGCTGGTTGGGTGGATATGGTGCGGGCGTGGGCGGCGGCGCAGTCGGCGCGTATTGCGGTTGGGGTGGGGTTACGGCGTTATACGGCGCGGGCTGCGGCGCGAACGGCACGTTCATTCCTGGCGTGCCGAATGGTGCGCCCTGCTGGTTGGCCTCCGCCTGGGCCAGCCGGTTCAGCAGCCCACTCTGCGGTTTGTTCGTGTTGCTCGGATAATCCATACTTGCCTGACCCTTTCTGAAACCAGGGCGAGTGCCACCCGCCGCTACGGAGATCGAAGGAAGAACGCTGCTTCAATACTGCTAGTCTAACCCATCCGGCTAGCGCTGTCAACATGACTATAGTCCCAGGGTGTGATACAAGTTGTTGGGTAAACGTAGGGGCGGGCCGCCGTCCGGCCCTGGTGAGGGGGCTAGCCATCCAATAACTCGCAACACACCCATAGCTCCAGATGCCAGGCATGGGGGATGAAGTATGAGGTACAACCACCGCGTAAACTATGAGCTGGGTGTGTGTCACGCTCTTGCAGAGCAAGCGTTCAGTAGGGGCGAACCGTTGTCTGCCCTGGTAGGGTAATCGTAGGGGCGAACGGTTGTTCGCCCTGGTAGGGTATGTGTAGGGGCGGATGACGTTCGCCATGGTTGGGTATGCAAGCAAGTGAAACGCCCTCTGCTTGAAGAGCCTCATGCCTCGCGTATGGTATAATGAGGCTGCCAGCGGCTTGCTGGTAGGAGGGGAGCCATAACCGGCCGATGACGATTCGCTTGCTCAGGCTATTGCGGGTGCTGATTTCCTGGCTGCCCTCCTGGATGGGTTACGCCCTGGCCGGGCTGGTCGGCAACGCCAGCTACCGCTATGCCAAAGGCTCCCGCGTTAGCTGCGAGGCGAATATGCGCCACGTGCTCGGCCCGCACGCCAGCGAACGCCGCTTGCAAAGCACGGTGCGGTCGGTGTTCCGCAACAACGTGCGTAACTACTACGAACTGGCCCGCTTGCCCCGCCTGCCACTGGATGAGATTATCGCCAAGGCAACCATCCGCGAAGAGCAGTGGGATGCCATCCTCACCCCGGTGCGTCAGGGCAAGGGCGTAATCATCGCCAGCGCCCACTTCGGCTCGTTCGAGATGGTCAGCCAGACGCTAATCGCAAAATCGCTGGAAGTCACCTTCTTGATCGCCCACTTCAGTCCGCAGGTGGTCTCCGAGTTCGTCACCGGCTTGCGTACCAGCCAGGGGTTGCGCTTGATGGAGACGGGGCCGGGTACGCTACTCAATGCCGCCCGCGAACTCAAGTCGGGGCGGATCGTCGGTATCCTCGCCGACCGCAACGTGGAGCAGCATGGTGTGGAGTTGCCCTTCTTCGGCGACCCCGCTATCATCCCGACCGGCCCTGCCCGCCTGGCGCTGCAAACCGGAGCGATCATCGTCCCATGCTTCTGTGTGCGCCTCAGCAATGAGCGCTATAGCGTGGAGGTTGACGAGCCGATTGTGCCGCTGCGTACTGGCGACAGTCAGTCCGACTCCGCTGCAATTATGGCTAAGATCGTCGCCTCTTACGAGCGGCACATTGGCGCGCACCCCGCCCAGTGGGTGCTGTTCAAGCCGGTCTGGAAGGCTGATCAATATCTCATGCCGGACAAGATAGCCGAGCCAGACTGAATGGCACGCTCCACCCCCAGCCCCTTTTGGGGAGAGGAGTAAAACTGGCCCACCCCCAGCCCCTCCCGGGGGGAGGGGAGATCATAAGCGGCCATTCACCATTTACCATTCACCATTCACATTTACCATTCACAATTAACGCTTATGGAGTTTAACCCGATCATTATCAAGGAACTGCGCGGGCGGATGCGCGGCTGGCGGGCCACCGTCGTCGTCACCGTCTATCTGCTGGTGATCAGCGCGGTGATGTTGCTGTTCTACGGCGGGCTGTACAACAACAACTCCTTTAGCAGCAACGCGCAGGTGGGCAAGTCGCTGTTCCTGCCTATTATCATAGTACAGGTGCTGCTGCTCAGTATCATCGCCCCGATCAGCACGGCGGCGGCAATCAGCAGCGAACGCGAACGCCAAACCTACGATGTGCTGCTCACCACCTTGCTGCCGCCCCGCAGCATCATCCTCGGCAAGCTGCTGGCCGCCCTCGCCTACTCGCTGCTGCTGATGGTGGTGACGCTACCGCTCGATGTGCTATGCCTGCTGCTCGGCGGTCTCGACATCAGCGATGTGCTGCTTGCCAACCTGGTGCTGCTGTCAATGACCGTGCTATACGGCAGCTTCGGCCTATATAGCTCGACGGCGATGCGTAGCACCTTGGGGGCAACCTCACTGGCGATTGGTCTGGTCGTCTTCCTCTCCGCGCTACTGCCGCTGTTCGCCGCTCTGTTTCTATACTCTGCTGGGTCGTTCGCACGATTTAACGACGTGTTCAACATTGTCAACGCGGTCAGCCCGCCATTCGCAGTCGGCTCGTTGCTGGGCAGCGCCCCACCCACCCTTTTCCAGCCCTGGATGTACTTCAGCATCGGCGCGTGGGTGGCAAGCGGATTGCTAATCTGGCGCAGTATCCGCGCCCTCCGCCCCCATGACCGGCGGCTGTCGCGCCAGCAGCGGGCGCAGCTTGGGGGATGACTGCCCACCCCCAGCCCCTCCCATCGGGAGGGGAGTGGTCCGAGGAGAGAAGGTAGAATGTGGACAAATCGGTAATCATCTTCGTCCTGCTAGCGGTGGCCTTTACTGCGGCGGTAGTGGGTGGGCTGCTGTTCGTCTACGCCCGTCGCCTGCCCGCTGCGGTGAGTGCGGCCCGCCTTAGCGCCATCGCCCGCCTGATTGATGGGCGGGTTAGCAGCAAGGGTGAATATATCGGTGAGTACGACCAGCGCGGCGCACGCATCCAGCTAACCAGCAGCGGCGAGCAGGCTCAGATGCACATCTACCTGGAGCCGGTGCGCGGCGGCAACGGCTGGCGCTTGAGCAAAGCAGGCGACGACTTCCACCTCGATGCCGACCCACCCGCCCTGAGCGACGCGCTAATCAGCGGCGGCCTCGAGCAGTATCTCGGCCCGCTGCGTGACCAGCCCGATCTGGCCCTCGACTACCAGCCCACCACCCTACACTGCACATATCGCCTGCCCAACGCCTATGCCGTTCCCGACCCCGACGCTTTCGGCGACCAGTTGCGGGCGCTTGGCACCATCGCGCACCTCTCTGAGCAAGTGATAAGTGATAAGTCTGGATTAGGAAACCGCTATGTACGACCTGGCTACTTTCCGCGAACGGGTTATGGCCCTCTACCGCAACGCTCACCATCCGCAGGAGGGGCGACGGCTGACTCAGGCTGACCTTGCCGCCGAGGTGGGGTTGCACTCCACCGAGCTTTCCAAGCGGCTCAACGGCAGCGGCAAGGTTGCGCTCACCAGCGAGAACGTGCGGGCGACCGTGCGGGCGCTGGCGAAGTGGGGCGTGCTGCAAACCCAGGCCGAGGCCGTCGAACTGCTACGCCTGGCTGCCTGCCCGCCCTTCAGCCCCGCCCAGTGGCAGCAGCCGCCGCTCGACCGCCTCACCCCGCTTAATTCCGCTGCCCAGTCTCAGCTAGCGGCGGGCGGCAATCTGCCCCTGCCCCTAACCAGCTTCATCGGACGGATGGCTGATCTGGCCGAAGCAACCACGCTGTTGGCTGACACCCGCTTGCTAACCGTGATCGGCCCCGGCGGTATCGGCAAGACCCGCTTCGTCACCGAACTTGCCCGCCAACTGCTCGGCAACTATCCCGATGGCATCTACCTTGTCGAACTGGCGCAGATTGCCAGCGGCGGGCTGGTAGCAGCAACCGTTGCCGCCAGTCTCGGTGTGCGCGAGGAGCCTGGCCGCACCTTGATCGAGACACTGATTGATCGTCTCCGCCCCCGCCACCTGCTGCTGGTGTTTGACAATTGCGAACACCTGCTCGGCGCGGCGGGGTTGCTTGCCGCCCAGTTGCTCTCCCGCTGCCCGCAGCTAACCATTATCGCCACCAGCCGCGAACCGCTAGGTGCCACAGGTGAGATTAGCTGGCTGCTGCCTCCGCTGGCCCTGCCTGCTGCCGATGACGATGCGCCGGAGCAGGTGCGGCAAGCGGCGGCGGCGCAATTGTTCATCGCCAGGGCGCGGGCCGCCAACCCCGGCTTCCACCTCACCGCAGAGAACGCCGCCGCCATTGCCGCCATCAGCCATCAATTGGAGGGGCTTCCGCTGGCGATTGAGCTGGCTGCCCCCCTTGTACGCACCCTCACCGTCGAGCAGCTTACCCGCCGCCTGGCCGACCGTCTGCGCCTGCTACAGAGCGATGAACCCGCCCTGCCCGTCCGCCAACGCACCTTGCAGGCTTCGATTGCCTGGAGCTACGACCTGCTGGCCGGGGCAGAGCGCACCCTGCTGCGCCGCCTTGCGGTCTTTGCAGGTGGCTGGGAACTGGAAGCCGCCGAGGTGGTCTGCGGCGAGGATTACCGACTGCAGATTGCAGATTTCAGATTGAACCAAGAAGGCCATGCGGCTGATGTTGATGCCAGGACAAATTGCATATTCCAGAACGAACCCGCCAATCTACAATCTACAATCTATAATCTGCAATCCTCGGAGGTGCTGGCGGGACACGTGCAGTTGGTCAACAAGTCGCTGGTGCAGGCGAGCGAGCAGGGCGGAGCGATGCGCTATCGCCTGTTGGAGAGCATCCGCGAGTACGCCCTGGGCCAATTGGCCCGCAGTGACGAAGCGGACATCGTGCTGCAACGTCATGCCCAGATGTTCCTGGCCCTGGCCGAGCAGGGCGAGACGCAACTGGCCGGTGCAAACCAGGTTCTCTGGCTAAATCGGTTGGAGCAGGAGCATGACAACTTCCGTGCGGCGTTGGCCTGGAGTGTGAAGCGTAATCCCCCCATCGCCCTGCGCCTGACAACCGCGCTGGCGGGATTCTGGCACGTGCGCGGCTACCTGAGTGAGGGGCGCGTGTATCTGGCGGCCGCGTTGGCGGCGGATGGCGGGGCGGATGCAGGCAAGCGGGCGAAGGCGCTGTACTGGGCGGGGCGATTGGCTTTGGCCCAGAGCGACTATGCCGCTGCTGCTCGCTACTACGCGCAAGCGCAACCGCTGGCGCAGGCGGTGGGCGACCATGCCACCCTCAGCGACCTGGCTTTGGGGCAGGCATTTATATTCGAGAAGGGCGGCGACTATCCTGCCGCACTAGCCCTGTATCAACAGAGCCTGGCGGCGGGTGAGCGGTTGGCCGATGCGCGCCGACAGGCTGAAGCCCAGCGTTGGCTGGGCAACCTCGCGGAGACGCAGGGCGATTACCCCGCTGCCCGCCAGCACTATGAAGCCGCGCTGCACCTCGCGCAGCAGTCAGCCGACCTTCGCGCCACCGGCCATCTGCTCAGTAGCCTCGGTTCGCTGGCCTATCGCCGTAGCGACTACGCTGCCACGCGCGACTTCCGCCAGCAGGCGCTGACCATCTACCGTGAACTGCAGGAGAAGGGTAACATTGCCGCAACGTTGCACGAACTCGCCAGCACTGCGGACCGGCAGGGCGACTATACATCGGCCCAGCGCGACTTCGAGGAAGCGCTACGCATATATCAGGAACTGGGCAGCCGAGAAGGGATTGTCGCCACCCTCGATGGGCTGGCTGACATTGCCTACAGCAAGGGCGATTACCGCACCGCCCGCAAACTCTATCGCCAGGGTCTCGCCCTCTACCGCCAACTGGGCAAGCGATGGGCCACTGCCGATGCGCTGCACAGCCTGGGCATGGTTGCTACCGCCGCTGGTGATCTGGGCGCAGCTCGTGCCGCTTACGAGGAAGCGTTGATCATATTTCGCGAGTTGGGCGAACGGCGCGGTCAGAGCGTGGTGCTGCTCGGCCTCGCTGATGTGGCGGCGGGTGAGGATGATCGCGTCGCCGCCCGCGTCTACTACCATGATAGCCTGCTGATTGCCCGCGACCTCGATGCGCGGCGTAGCATCGCCCAAATCTTTATTGGCCTGGCTGGAGTGATGGGCAACGATGAGGCAGGCGCAACCCAGGCAGCGCGACTACTCGGCGCAGCCAGCGCCCTGCTGGCGGCGATTGCGGTTACGCCCGACCAGTTTCGTCGTCACCAGTATGAGCGTCACCAACGCACCGCCCGTCGCACCCTCGGCGCATCCGCCTACACCGCCGCCTGGCAGCAGGGGCAGGCCATGCCGCTAGCTGCCGCCCTCGATTTCGCGCTGGCAGCCTCATCCCTCCATTCCGTACCCTCAGTGAGTCAACCCCAGCCCGCTGGCAGCCTCACCAGGACGCGGTAAATCTGCGCCCCTGCCGATTCTGCATTGCGCGACGAATTGGCGTTACTTATTCTTCAGTTGCTCTACCTCGGCCTGCAACGCGGCTACCTCGCGGGTGAGCGCCATCTGGTTTACCGTCATCTGGTTCAGGCTGGTGGCGAGGTGAAGTATGGCTTGGGGGTTGGTGATAACCGGCTGGTTGCCAGGCTGCTCCTGGCCCATGTCCTTGCCCGACTTGACCGATGGCGGGTTTACATTCTCTGGCACCAACAGCTTGGCTATGTTTTGCCTTATCATCTCTGCTACGATCTGTTGTAGGTCGCGCACTGTCAGCTCACTGAACGGCCGCTCTGGGTTGAGCGCCAGCGTCGGGCGTTCGCTGGCGGGGATGAACGCCACATTGCCACCACTAGCGGGTTGCCCGCCGCTAGATTGCGGTGGGATGTTGCTCTGATGCTCCTCCATTGCTTGACCCCTTTCTTGAACCGTTAAATAAATTGGGCTAGGGCGCACGCCGCCTATACGTAAATCCAACATTTCGCGCTGCCCTTGCTGTAGCAGTTCGGCAAGCGCGAGACTGATTGGCTGGCCTGCATTCAACTCGTAATAGCTGAATGCGGGCATCGGGTTGGCCTCGAAGCAATAGTATTCGCCGTCCGCCGTCTGCTTCAGGTCAATACCCACCAGCGCGAGGTCGAGGCGGCGAGCCAGTTCGCAGCAGGCGGCAGCGATTGGCGTGGGTAGGTCGGTAGGCTCCATGCTCACTTCGCTGCCCTCGTGCGCGGCATAGCGGTAGTCCACCGCAGTCGCTAGCACGCGGGTGGCAATCACCTCCTTGCCCACCACATGAACACGCACATTGTCGCCGCCGATATACGCTTGAAACTGCGTGGGAGCCTGGCGCAGCAGGTCGAGGCGGGCAAGCTGCGCCGCGTCCACCCGCCGCACGATGCTACGCACTCCGCTGATTGATTTGTAGATGACCTCACCGCCGTATTCATCGTAGAAGCGTCGCGCTGCATCGGGGTCGCTCGTCACCAGCGTAGGTGGCACGCGCAGGCCGCACGCCGCGATTATCTGCGCCTGGTACGGCTTGCTCTGGTTCGACCAGCCGCCCCGCTGCCGATTGACCACCAGACAAGGCAGTTGCTCCAGCAGCAGGCCCAGCGCGGCATCGGCCTCGGCATGGATGGTAGCGGCCAGTTGCGGCGCACCTGATGACGGCAGCCGCCCGCTCTCGCCCAGCCAGCGCACATATACCGCATTTATCTCTTCCAGCCCCAGCCGCCATCCATCGGTCGCAATGTAGCCCTCTGGATATTCCCCCGGCCAGCGCCACTCCAACCGATAATCCGCCGGATAGCGGGCCAAATCCAGCAGTTGATAGGGATAGCCGCAGTCGGCCAATCTAGCACAGACCAGTTCGGTGACGCTATCGGCCAGCCCGCCAACCACCAGGATCAATGCGTTACCTCCAAAATGGTAAATGGTAAATGGTGAATGGTAAATGGTGAATGGTAAATGGCAGAACCTATGCTCCAAGCGCCTTCACCAGCGCTTCCACAATCTGCTCCTGCGCTGCGGTGCCAAAGGCATCGAACTGCGCGTGGCTGGTCACGGCGATGGCGGTTGCGCCAGCTTCGCTGTCGGCGAAGGCCACCGTCAGGCAGGCCAGCCCCACCGCCGAGGCGAAGCGGCGCAGCGCCGCCTCCAGATGCGCCACCTCCGCTGGTTGCTGCTGCCAGATTACCGTATCGCCGACCACGCAGGCGAGGTGCGCGGTAGCGTGCAGCGGGCTGAGGGCGACAGGCAAGTGCTGCTGTAGCCTCGCCACTTCCGCCCAGCCCGCCGCGTCGCCGATGCGGTAGGCGCGAGTGTCGGTCAGCGGGGTATAGACTGCGCCTTGCGGGCCGAAGTCACGCGCCGCACTCACATCGTTGCTAATCAACCCTTCGACCACTGGCACACCTGCCGCGTAGAGCGCGGGCCGCCAATGCAGCAGCGACGGCTGGGGCTGATACCAAAGCTGGGCAGGGTAGCGATTGACCACCGCACAGTCCAGGCTCCACAGCCAGGCCAGCATCGTCGCCTGGGCCTCGGCCTGGGCGTAAGCCAGTTCGCTCCCCGCCCAGCCCTCTGTCGCCAGCCACTCGCTGGGGCGTATCAGCACGCCCTCGATTTCCGTGCTGGTTAGCGGCGTGCCGTCGGGCAGTTGCAGTTCGCTGCTCACGCCCGCCTCGCCCAGCCGCCAACTGAAGCGCTGCGCCGAATGCAGCGGTGAACGCAGTTGGCACACCGCCCGCCCAGTCGCCCGCAGCGCCGCGCCCACCGCCTCAGACAATACATCGCTCTCGCCCAGCAACAGATAAGTCACGGCTCCGATTGTAGCAGTCCACCTGCCCCCTGTCAACATCAAAAACTGCCCAATCTTCTACTAAACTATTCCCTTTTTATCCATTTGCTGATATAATGGTAGAAGCCGCTCCAGTCCTACCCCCAATCGGCCTGTGGCGATACGCGCAGCAGCGGCGCAGAGCGGATTAGCAGCCGATGCAAGTTGAGGCGAAGGCGCGTTACGCAAAGGCGGGTCGGATCATGAAAGGAGAAGTATCGTGAAGCTCAACCGTATTACCTCCCTTGCCGCCGTGGTGGTGGCAGTCTTGATTGTGGTTGGTCAGTTCGTCAGCGGGGTCAAGGCCGCCCCGCCCGCCCAGTACAACGCCAGCTTCACCGCCAAGGTTGACAAGGCGGCTGGCACAGTTGCCAACAAGGGCAACAAGCCTGCTAACCACGCCCCCACCAGCCAGGCCCCACTGGACATCACCGTTCAGGGTCGGCTGACCGACCATAGCGGCAACCCGATTACCTCCCCCACGGCGGTAGTGTTCAACATCTATAACGTCGCTAGCGGCGGCACTGCGCTGATGACCCAGAGCGCGACGGTCACTCCCAACCTCAACGGGCTGTTCACCTTCATCTTCATCGTGGACACCAGCTCCAA
>JANXYP010000131.1 GCA_025355955.1 Chloroflexota bacterium | reverse complement strand
ACGAAGAGGCGACGGCGCAGGGTACCTCACCCCGTGAAATGGTCGCCGCCGCCCTGGGTCGTGAACGCAGACCCCGGTCAGGGATGGCAAGGCAGGGGCGGGAAGATGATTTGGGTGAGTTTGAGGCCGAGGTGCTGGCTGTGGCGAGGGAGCTTGGCCCGTGTGCCTTGGCCGAGTTGCATGCCGCCCTCATTCAGCGCAGCTATGAATCCTATTCTACAATGCTGGGCGCAGTACGCAAGATGGTGAGTCAGAGATGGTTGCAGCGAAGTCGGGAAGACGGCTACTACATTTATCAGGTGCTAGGCGATGAGCAAAGCTAGCGCCTCAACCGCCCCGTCGTGTTTCTGTGCTACATATATCTTGATCACTCTCCTCCCCTCAATCTTACGATCGACCACGCACTGTCAATTACCCTCGAAGTTTCCCCCTCTCTCCTTGCAAACTCGCAAGTTTTACATTATACTCATGCAAATCCGCACGAATGTTCTTATTAGCGAGGTGCAATGATAGAGAGTACCGTCAACTCTGACGAATGGCTATTTGGCTGGGATGACACCCCTGGCATCGTGTCGGTTTGGGCTGACCGCTCTGGCCGCGCCAAAGTCTGGCGTAGGGTCGGCGGGCAGGTTGTCTGCGAAAGTGAGCGCTATCACCCCTGGGTGCTCGCCCGCAACGCTGACGACCTCGAATACCCTGGTGCTTACGAAAGCATCTACTGGCATAAACTAAGCGGCGGCACGGGGCGGGACTATCAATACCTCCTCACCGGCAATACCTACCGCACTCTGGAACGCGCCATCTTGCCGGGTGCAGCGCGGCGGCTACAGATCCCCTTGAGCCACCTCACTGAGCTAGAAGACTACCACAGCCTCGGCCCCATCGAGCAGTACCTTATTTCTACTGGCCGCACCTACTTCAAGGGTATGGCGTACAGTGACCTGCACCGGCTCCAGTTCGACCTGTCGGTTACGGTGCTCGACCCCGCGGTGGGGCATATCTTCATGGTAGCGGTCAAGGATAGCTGCGGCCTGGAAACGCTGCTGGAAGCGACAACCCCTGGCGAAGAGGCCGAGCTAATCCGCGACCTTTGTGCGATTATCCAACAGCGCGATCCCGACGTGATCGAGGGCTACGGCATCTTTGGGCTGGATCTGCCATTTCTGGAGGAGCGGGCGCGGCGTTTGGGCATACCGCTAAATCTTGGCCGTGTCACAGGTAAAGGCGGGGAGCTTCAGCGCGACGATGTGGCGGCCAGCCATTATCATCGGGCGCAGGTGCGTTACACCGTAGCCGGGCGCGAGATTATTGATGTGCTTCAGGCGGTGTGGCGGCATGATGCGGGGACACGAAACATGGGCAGCTACCACCTACAGGCCGCTGCCCACTATTTCGGCCTCACCAACACCAGAGGCACACCCATCCATGGCCACAACACCCATGACCGGTTTCATGCCCACCCCAGCCGGGTGCGCCTTTACGCGCTCGATAACGTGCGTGCGGTAGACGGCCTATCGAACATCCTCATGGGCGCAGCGTTCGCCATCGCGGGGATGACCCCCCGCCCCTACTCGAAGGCTGCCAATGCTGGACCAGCAATGGGCATCCTCGAACCCATGCTGGTCAGAGCCTATTACCGCGCCGGTGTAGCGCTGCCCCGATCATCCGACCTGAGCAATCCCGAACTCAGGCGCTCGAAGGGCGGGGCTAGCTACCTGCTTGCCGGTGGCCTGGCGCGTCATGTGGTCAAATGTGACGTGGCAAGTATGTACCCCTCGATCATGACGCTGTATGGGATTGGCCCGCAGTACGACCATCTCGGCGTGTTCGTTCAGCTCGTCGAGCAAATGATGAAAATGAGGTTGGGGCATAAGCGGGCGGGCAGGGCGGCAACTGCCGGTTCCATTGCCGCCGCACAGTACAAGGCGCAATCGGCAGGGCTGAAGCTGGTCATCAACGCCGCTTACGGCTACCTGGCGGCGGGACGCATGGCGCTGCTGGCCGACGTGGACGCGGCAGACGCGCTCACCGCGAAGAGCCGCGCTATACTCGACCAGGTAATCGCCGAACTGAAGCAGCGGGGCATGGCGCTGCTCGAAGCGGACATTGACGGCGTTTACTTCTCGGTCC
>JANXYP010000112.1 GCA_025355955.1 Chloroflexota bacterium | reverse complement strand
GGCGGCCGCCCGCCCCTACATCACTCATTTTCAACTTTCAACTTTCAACTTTCAACTTCGATGAGGAGGCACCTACAATGGCGCTGGAAGGTTTGCAGGTAGTATTGAACAAGGAGGCAGTGCTAGCAACTGCCAGCGTGCGCGAGTTGCTGGATGCGCCGCAGGTGGTGGAGGATCGCTACAAATACCATGTGCGCGCCTACCTGCCGCTGGGCCGCGCCGCTGGCTCCAAAGAGGACCAACTCAGCGTGCAGGAGTACGAGAAGCGGCTGATCAGCAAGGCCAGGGAGGGCAGCGCGGCCACTGGCTACATCACCGCGGAGTATGGCTATGGCAAGACCAGCACCGCCGCGTTCCTCTGGCAGCAGTGCCGCGAGGCCAACCTGCTGGCGGTGCCGCCCTTCAAGGTCGAACATCTGGTCGACCTGCTCACCGCCGCCTACGCCTGGGGTCGTTATGAGCTGAAGCGCACCCGCCCGCAGATGGTGGACGCGCTGGAGCAACTCTATCGCCGCTTCAGCGAGCGCGGCATCGAGTTCGACGCGAAGGGCAATAGTGAGGTTGCCAACATCCTCAACGAGCTACAGCAGAAGGGCCGCTACTCCACCGAACTCAACATTGGCGACTTGCTTGCCTTCCTGGAACAATACACCAGCCTTATGATACAGGCAGGATATGACGGGGTGGTGATGCTGCCCGACGAGCTGCACCAGTATACCGACCCCACCATCAACAGCGGAGAGCGGGACCCCCTTAGCAATCTGTTTCTACTGGTCAACGGCCTGGCAACCCGCCCGCCTGGTGAACTACGCGCCACCGTCATCTTCGTGATGCCCGCCCGTGAGCTGGGGGAGATTAGCGATCAACGCCGCGACATCGTAGATCGAATGAAGGCGGGCGGCCTCGGCTTCGACCTGAACGGTATCTACGATGCCGATTTCGCTGTCCGCCTGTGGGACAGGCTGGCCCGCGAGTTCGATTTCCGCGATCTGGTGAGCGCTATTGCCGAGCCAGCCGCCTTGCGCGGCCTGGGCGAGATCGCCACTCGTGTTGACCTGGGTAGCGGTCCGCGCACGGTGGTAGACGGCTTTCGGGTGATGGTCGAACGCTACCTTGCGGCGATGGAGCGCGGCGAAGCGCCGAGCGCCTACGACCCCATCAACCTGACCGACGATCTGCTCAATGGCAACCTCAGCTTCGCCAGCGCCAAGTTCCAACGCGAGGTCAATGCCGCGCTCAACAATCGGCTGGTCATCGGCCAGGTGAAGCGCGAACTAGCGGTCAAGCTGCTAGCCGCCTTCCCCACCAACGGTGCGCCCGATGCTCTGATTAAGACGATGGAGTTGAGCGGGGAGGTAGACGACCTGGTAGAGCAACAGCTAACCATCCGCATGGGCGGGCGGGATGCGGCGGGCAAGCTGATCGAGGGTGTGACCCTGCGCGAACTGGCTCCCAACCGCGGCGGTGGCGATTGGCTGACCAGCGCTATCAGCGAGTTCATTCGTATGCACTACACCCGACAGGAGAATAGCAGCCGGGTAATCGAGCGGGCCGCCAATGCCTTCAAGAGCCTGCTGCTGAAGCGGGTGTTCAAGGGCAAGTGGAAGGTTAGCGACGAGGTAAACGCCACCGCGATGCGCGATGCCGCTCTGCTGCTGGAGGGCAGCTTCCCCCAGACCAGCGCGAAGTACCCAGAGCGGCTCGTCTACCTCAAGATTGTGCGCGACGGCAACCGCGCCGAGGTCAACTTGCCGCCAGTCGACCTGATCATCGAGTTTGACCTGCGCCGCAACCTGAATGACCCTGAGCGCCGCAAAGCGCCCGGCGAATTCGACGACCAGGATGCCCACCACCTCAAGCTGGCGCTCAACACCGCGCATCAGAGCAGTGACGAGATGTACCCCACCTTGCAGCAGAACCTCGGCACCATCGTCAGCCCCAACCGGCTCACCCCCTTGCTGCTGCTCGACATCTACGCCTTCCTCGATGAGCAAATGGCCGCCAACCATGTGCCGAAGACCGAACGCGACTTCATCGAAAACACCTTCATGCCCGACCTGCTCGATGTGGCAAGCATGGAGTTGTTCAACCCACAACTCACCGAGGGGCGGGGCGAGAATCGCGCCGCTGGGGTTCGCATTATCGAGGATGCCTTCGCCGCCGCGATGAAGAAGCGCTACCCCGATTATGTCACCATCATCAGCCATGGGCAGGATAAGGCGATTGCCGAGTATTGCACCGCGCTACGTAGCCTGCCCAATCCCTTCCAGCGCAGCGGCGATGAGCCGTTCGTCGGCAGCAAGGATGAGACCGCCAACCTGTTCAACCGCACCAATTCTACCTTCGACACCTTCCTCAGCAACTATCCCAGTCTGGTGAAGGTGGTGCGCGCCTGGAAGGCCAATCAGCCGGGCGAAGTGCTATTCAGCCTGCACCCCTGGGAGCGGGCCACGCTCGACGAACTGGCCGCCAGCCCCGACCGTGACCCACAAACCAAGCAGCCCCGCCTCAAGTTGCGCGCCCTGCGCGAGAAGGCGGCGGACAAGGGCTA
>JANXYP010000009.1 GCA_025355955.1 Chloroflexota bacterium | reverse complement strand
GGCAGGGCGTATGCGATTCGCCCCTACACCAACATTGACGCTTGCGATGGGCATTGATGCGTGGCAAGAGGGCGCACAGCCATGCGCCCCTACCCCATCATTGGCGCTTGCGATGGGCATTGACCGTAGGTCAGCAAGGGGCTGCGCCCCCAACCCCCAGGGAACCATGCCCCAGCGCTGCTTTCGATGGGCGTTGGTGCGCGGCAAGAGGGCGCACGGCCGTGCGCCCCTACATCCGTTTCTCCGTTTATCCGTTGTCACAATCCGTTGGCTGAACGTCATGATGGGCATTGATGTCGGGTAAGAAGGGCGGGCAGCCGCCCGCCCGTACGCCGACTGCAATAAAAACCCCAGCAATTTAACCCTCGACATTCATCACTTTGTTTAGTTCGGCCCAGAAGGCGGGGTAGGAGACGCTGACCACCTCTGCGCCTTGGATGGTGGTGGGGCCGCTGGCGAGCAGTGCGGCGATGGCGAAAGTCATGGCGATGCGGTGATCATCATGGCTGTCAATCGTCGCACCGTGCATCTTGCCGCCAGTGATGATCATGCCGTCGGGTCGCTGCTCCACCGCGATGCCCATGCGGCTGAGGCCGTCGGCGACGGTGGCGATGCGATCGGTTTCCTTCGCCCGCATCTCCGCCGCGTCGCGGATGATGGTGCGGCCCTCGGCACAGGCGGCGGCTATCGCCAGGATAGGCAGCTCGTCAATCATCGTCGGTATCATCGCGCCACCTACTTCGATGCCGCGTAGCCCGCTACTGCGTACGGTAATGTCAGCGATCGGCTCACCGGCCTGTTCACGACGCTTACGCAGGACGATGTTGCCGCCCATCTCTTGCAGCGCCTCAATGATACCTCGCCGCGTGGGATTGATGCCCACCCCATGCAGGGTCAGTTCGGCGTTGGGATGGGCCACGCCCGCCACCATCCAGAACGCAGCGGTGCTGATGTCGCCCGGCACCGCCAGCGATCGGGCCTTGGGCTGCACCCCGCCGACGATGCTAATCAGCCCTTCGTCGCTCCCTGGCTCGATGGCAATATCCAGCGGCACGCCCATTGCCCGCAGCATCCGCTCGGTATGGTCGCGGCTGCCCACCTTGCCGCGCAGCAGGGTGCTACCCCGCGCATAGAGCGCAGCAAGAATGAGCGCGGATTTGACCTGGGCGCTGGCAACCGGCAAGGCGTAGTTGATAGCGTGCAGCGGGCGCGACCCCCGAATTGCCAGTGGCGCGAACTGGCCGTTGCCGCGCGCCATGATGCGTGCGCCCATCAGCGCCAGCGGCTCGACCACGCGGGCCATCGGGCGGCGGCGCAGGCTGGCATCACCGGTCAGCACACTAAAGAACGACTGGCCCGCCATTAGCCCGGCCAGCAACCGCATGGTGGTGCCGGAGTTTGTGGCATCCAGCATATCGGTTGGCTCGGTCAGCCCGTAGAGGCCCACCCCTTGCACGGTCAGCCGCGCCATGCCCTCACCTTGCTCCAACGCAATATCCGCCCCCAGCGCTTGCAGCAGATGCACAGTCGCCAGACAATCCGCGCCAGTCAGAAAGTTGTCAATCGTGGCGCTGCCTTCGGCAATCGCATTGAAGATGGCGGCACGGTGGGAAATAGACTTATCGCCGGGCAGATCGAATGCACCGGCGAGGCGGGATGGTGGGTTGATGGTCTGGCTGGTCAAAGTTGCGCCTAATCCTTATACACCGCCAGCTTGCGGTAGTCGGATAGATGCTCCTTGCAGGATGAGCATAGCACTGCGGTGGCGCGGCGACGCTTGATGCCAGTGCGCGAACGGTAGTCGTAGTTGTAGCTGTAGCGCCCCCAATGCTTGGCGCAGTAAAACGAGCCGCAGCGTTCGCAGGTGACGATGTGGGCGTTTTCGCAGCTCTCGTTGCCGCACAGCCCGTGCGCGTTGCGCGACTCGGCTACCTCGCGGCGGATGGTCTCCAGGTAGGCAGCCTCCTCGTGCTTGAGACGGCGAGCGTACTCGTGGCGGCAGCGGCGGCAGACACCCTGCTCCTCGTTGCCGTGCTGTGAGCAGAAGTCGCGCCCACACATGATGCATGTGCTGCCCGCATTATTCAGGCAGAGCAGGAACCCGCTCTTGCAGCGCACCCGCGCTACCGTAACCCGCTCCGCCGCCGCTGGCCGCGCTGGCGGGGTGATCGCGGCGCTCGGCATCTCAGTCTGCGCTGGCATCTCTATAGGGTTCTGCATATCTGTCCTGCTTTGCGTCTCAATCATTGTTGCCCCCGTCTGAATGTAGAAGGTAAAAGGTAGAAAGTAGATTATGTTGCTGTTATGATTGCGATAAACATTTAGGTCTGGCGAGATTCTCCCTCACCAAACCTCTCCCAGCGGGAGAGGCTTTTTGCTACTCAGCACTTCGTTACAGCCGCGTGGCCCGCTGGCGCAGCAGGTGGTCGGCAAGGGTGATTGCTAGCATCGCCTCGGCGACTGGCACGGCGCGGGGGCAGATTGACGGATCGTGGCGGCCCTTCACGCTGATGGTTGCCGGGTTGCCCTCGATGTCTATAGTCGGCTGTCCTTTGGCAATGCTTGCAGCGGGCTTAATTGCCACCCGCACGATAATGTCCTCGCCGGTGCTGATGCCGCCCAGGATACCGCCGTGGTTGTTGGTAGTGGTGCCGACCCGCCCATCCTTCATGGTGAAGGGGTCGTTGTGCTGCGACCCACGCAAAGAGGCGGAGGCGAACCCGCTGCCGATCTCCACCCCTTTGGTGGCGCCGATGCTCATCATCGCTTTGGCGATGTCGGCATCCAGCTTGTCAAAGACCGGCTCACCCAGTCCGGCTGGCACGTTGCGGGCCAGCACCTCAATTATACCACCAACCGAGTCCTCATCGTCGCGTGCGGCTTCAATGTAGGCGATCATGCGCGCCGCTGCCTCCGCATCCGGCGCACGCACGATGTTGCGTTCAATCTCATGCTCGTCGGTATGCTCGGCGACGATGTTGCCAATCTGACGCACGTAGCCAATAATGCTGACCCCGAAGTGAGCCAGTAGCTTGCGGGCAATTGCCCCCGCCGCCACGCGGCAGGCAGTCTCCCGCCCGCTGGCTCGCCCGCTACCGCGCCAGTCGCGTACTCCGTACTTGACATAGTAGCTGTAGTCGGCGTGACCTGGGCGATATAGATGGCGGATGCCTTCATAGGCACTGGAGTCGGCATCGTAATTGTATATAATCAAACTGATCGGCGTGCCGGTCGTTACGCCCTCGAACACGCCGGACATGATGTTGATGGTGTCGCTCTCCTTGCGCGGCGAGGTGATTTTGCTCTGCCCCACCCGACGGCGGTCGAGGTCGTGCTGGATG
>JANXYP010000007.1 GCA_025355955.1 Chloroflexota bacterium | reverse complement strand
GCACGAGCGCGAGATCGTCGGGGAGCGCGGCGCGCGCCCCGAGGCGAAGCAGACGCTCGACGACGAGCCGCTCCCCCGGCATGGCGTGATGCGCGAGCACGTAGAGACGCACCGCCTTATGCTTGTTGTGGGCCAGATCGAATCCCGCCATCGAGAGCGACTGACCAACCGCTGCGGCCACTAGCTCCACTTTAGGATTGTCCTTGAAGAAACGGCCCCAATCGGTGGTGTACCAGCCCTGGGCAAAATAGGCCGGGGTCGCAAGGTAGATCTTGAGTTGCTTGCCCTCGGTTACGGTGGACGCTGCCTTATGCTCTTTAGCTGGCACGCAGTATAGCCCCGCCCGCCGTTCACCGCCGATGCTTACCAATCCTTCTTGCCGGTTCGCAGCGGGCCAGCCGATGCCCTCGACTTCAAGGCTAAGGCCAACTTCCCAGCCGTCGCCCTGGCAAGGGCGAGTGAAACTGGCGGTGTATAGCATCCCTTCCTGGGTGGACTTGGTGCCGCTCTCCAGGGCAATGCCGAGGCGCTCCTCGTTACCCCATAGTCGCCAGTCTTGAATCAGGTGGTCAGTCGGCGGGGGCTGCCGCTGGATCTCTTCGTCGCTCTCCTTGATAAGTTCACTTTTAATCCCAGACATATCGCGCTTGAGGTATCGGTTAATCCCATCCGCATCGAGCCAGCCGGTGGCAGCTTTGACCTCCCCGCTGCCCTTCACCAGCAGCAGATGAGTCAGCGCCATATCCTTATCCCAGTTGGTATCATCTGCCCCTATAGGCTCGACTATAGGGAGGACGAAATCCCCAGCCGCACTGTCCTTCGTAACAAACAGGTCAGCGGGCGCGGGGTAGTAGCGCGTAACAATATCGCCAATCCTCACTGCGACATATGGGCCGCCAAGCTGAAGGCTACCATAATCCCCAGTATCAGGGCTGCCTATCTTCCGCACGGTGTCGTTATCCTCACCTATGTGGTAGCCAGCATATGCTTTGAGGTCAACATTGTGTTCAAGCAGGTAAGTGGTGCGCACCATACCAGCGGTGACGCTGGGGAAGGGCGGGAAGATGCTCTGGGCGCGGCGGTCGCTGCCCGCGCTGAAGGGGCGGCCATCGCGAAAGAGCCATACATCGCCCGGCGCAATGAATATGCTACTCAATCTTCCGTCCCTCCTCTGGCGATGAACTCGGCCACGCCCAGCCATGCTGCTAGTTCGCGGCTGGCTTCGGCATTTCCACCCATGCTCAGGTGCAGCGCCGCCAGTTGGTCGGCGAGGCGGTTGCGCTTAACTTCAGTGAACAGCTTGCCGCGCTGCTCCTGGGGCAGCATCTCATCGTCGCGCTCCACGCTGCTGTGCCGTGCTAGCAGACGGCTGATTTCCGCTTTCGCCATTTCATTTGTGGTCAGCGCATGGGTCTCGCGGGCAAAGTCATAGACCAGCCGCGATGATACCTGGTCGGCGGCAAGGTAGCCGGTGAGCAGGCTAATCACGTCTAGCTGATGATAATTAACCGCGCCTCTTGCTTCATCAAAACCAAACTGATACCCAGCTGTGCTATGCTGGCCGCTGCGCCGCAGGATACGCACGGCAATGGCGTTACGCCCGTATTGCTCCTTTGCTGTCTTCTCGGCAGCGCGGGCTTCTTTCAATACAAAATCGAGGGGGGTAAGATGATGGGCAATCACGATGCCGCAACTGGCGGTGGCGAGTGGGGTGGTGCCATCCTTGAACTCGACGCTACTAAGACCCTCAGCTTTGGTAATAACGGCACGATACTCGCGGAGCAGGTCAACCGTGGCAGGCAATACGGTGGTAAGCGGGAAGAGGGCCAGCACATCGTCGCCGCCAGCGTAAACCATCCTGCCCAGGTGGTTGTGTTCCTCTACCCAGTTGGGAACCTGCACCGCTGCGAACCTGCCCAGCGCGGTACTGAGGGCGCGGTGCAAGGGCGCATCATCCAGCTTGTGCAGCAGCTTGCCCATGCGGTCACCATCGAAGGCAATTACCGCGTAGTAGGGGCTGGTGCAGGTGACCCCGGCGGCGCGGGCGGCGGTGATTACCGCACGTGCAGTAGCGGCGATGCGCTGGGCCAGCTTCCTGGTATCCTCAGTCGGCACCCGACGGCGCTTGCGACCGTCCACCCGCTCTACTGTTGCGGGCTGGGCGTAGTCGTCAGCCATCATCTTGCCGCTGATGCTCTGGTAGAAGAGGAGGTCGCCATCGTAGTTGAGCAAGGGGCAGCGCTGGTTATCTTCCAGACCATCTGCAATTGGCAAAAGCCCAGGAATGTCGCCTTCCCTCTGCGATAGTCCTCTTCCTTTCTGCAGCGCCTCGTAATAATCCTTCAGCTTTGCTTTTAGTTCCTCGACCTTTTTCTTCTGTTTCTCGTCACTGGGCAATGGCGTAGTCAAGAGGTGAAGTATTGCGCCGCGCAGGTCGGCGGCGGCCAGGTCACTAGTCGAGGGGTAGCGACCTTCAGCGAGTTCCGTGGGCGGATTCGGCACGTGGGGGATGAAGCGCTTGACCGCGCTGACCGCATCGAGCATCTCACCGCCATCTTGCGATAGTATCGCAGGCGCGTCTTGCCTATGCTCCTGTTCCCTTCTGGCAACCAGCTTGTTTGCCACCAGCATCCAGAAATCGCGGGGTTGGGCGGTGTTTATCTCGAAATCGTCATCGAGCCTGGTGGTGTAGCCCTTACCACGTATGGCGGGGCGGATACCACCGACACTGCTCATCGGGCCGGTCTGCCCTCCCTGATATTGGGCGAAATTGCGTATCAACTTACGTGCGGCAAGCCGACCCTCAACCGCATCTACCTGCGCGATATACGAATCA
>JANXYP010000006.1 GCA_025355955.1 Chloroflexota bacterium | reverse complement strand
TGACGCTCTGGCCCTCGCCTTTACCAGCGGCCACGCTGTTCAGCGGGCCGGAGTTGACCATCGTACCTTCGCCCGCCCATGCTTCCGTCTCCAGCTTTGCGTCGGGGCTGCTGACCACCTCGACGAGGGGTAGGCTGAACTTGTTGGCGAATTCGTAGTCTCGTTGATCGTGGGCAGGAACGGCCATGATCGCACCAGTACCGTAACCCATCAGCACGTAATCGGCAATCCAGATCGGTATCTGCTCACCGTTGACTGGATTGATAGCATAGCCGCCGGTCGGCACGCCGGTTTTCTCCTTGACCGTGGACATCCGCTCGATCTCGGTCTCCTTGCTGGCCTCCTGCTTATAGGCTTGCACCGCCTCGCGTTGCGCCGCGCTGGTAATCACATCCACCAGCGGATGCTCCGGGGCCAGCACCATAAAGGTTGCGCCCCACAGTGTGTCGGGACGGGTGGTAAACACTTGCACCTTTTCATCGCTGCCGACGATGGGGAAGTCCACCTCGGCCCCCTCGCTGCGGCCAATCCAGTTGCGTTGCATCGTGGCAACCCGCTCCGGCCAGTCGGGCAGCTTGTCCAGGTCGTTCAGCAGGCGGTCGGCATAAGCGGTGATCTTGAAGAACCATTGCGACAGGTCGCGCTTGATCACCTGGGTGCCGCAGCGTTCGCAGTGGCCGTTGACCACCTGCTCGTTCGCCAGCACGGTCTCATCCTTGGGACACCAGTTGACTGGAGCCTTGCGCTTATAGGCCAGCCCGCGCGCGTACAGCTTGAGGAACAGCCACTGCGTCCACTTGTAGTAATTAGGCGTGGAGGAGTTGACCTCGCGCCGCCAGTCGAACATTGCGCCCATCTTCTCGAACTGGCGCTTCATCTCGGTGATGTTCTGCGGGGTGCGAATCGCGGGGTGGATGCCGTCCTTAATCGCGGCGTTCTCGGCGGGCAGCCCGAAGGCATCCCAGCCCATCGGTGACAGCACCCGTTCGCCGCGCATCTTGTGATATCGCACCAGCACATCGCCAATGGTGTAGTTACGCATATGGCCCATGTGCAGGTCGCCGCTGGGGTAGGGGAACATGGACATGGTGTAGAACTTGCGCGGCCCGCTGCTGGGGTCGGCCATCTCCGCTGGAGTGGGGTCGGGCGCAAAGTAAATCTCCTGCGCCTGCCACCACTGCTGCCAGCGGGGTTCAATCTCCTGGGGGTTGTATCTTCCTTCCATGGTTGGTTGTCTCCTTGTGCATTTACCCCTCCCCAAAGGGGGAGGTTGGGTGGGGGAGTACGGGCGAGTGCAACCCGCCCCTACAGTATCAATCTCGAAGTTTCTCCGGGTTGGTGGCGTAAATCTCGGCATAGCCACAATTGTCGCAGACTAGGGCTACAGAGGCACTTATATGAGTGGTGAATACCGTTGATAGATACCTCATGAAATAAACGCCACCTGTTGATGAGATACTTCTCCTAAGCATATTGCCGCCGCACTTGGGGCAGGTCTGAGCCTGAGCGTTCGGCTCATCCTTTGGTTGCTCTTGCATGGCGAATGGCCCTCCTTTCTGGTTGATTGCTGGCAGATTAGCGCTAACGCTTCGGCTTCAGTGCCTTAGGGTTTGAAGCATACAGCTCGGTATAGCCACATTGTTCGCATACTAGTGCCTTGGCGTTAGACGAGCGCCAAAAGCTGAGAAAGCTCCCATCGGCAGGAAAGAGACGAAAGTAGCCGCTGTTTGAGCTACCAGGAAAGGTGGTGCAATCAAGCCAGTTGCCGCCGCACTTAGGGCAGGTTTGGGGCTGGGGGTCGTTCTTCGGTTGCTCGTTCACCTTGTCTTCTCCTTCGGTGCTGGTCTAGCCAGCAGACGTGGTCAGCGGGCAAGCGGATAAACGGATGAAGAGGGTGCAGCATTAGTAGCTGCGATGAGCCTTGATGCGCTTCACCGGGGCATATGCCATGCGCCCCTACACTAGCCCTGGCCCAATCCGTTTATCCGCTTTTACAATCCGTTGGCCCAATCCGTTTATCCGCTTTTACGAATCCGCTAGCGGCTTGGCTAACTCGCGCAGCTTCTCCGGGTTGGTGGCGTAGATCTCGGCGTAACCGCAGTTGTCGCAGACCAGCGCTATCGCATCCGAGGTGGGGGTGAAGGGTAGCGGCACACGCACATCAGCGCGGGTGAATATCCCGAAGGTGCCAGGCATAAAGTTGCGCTCTATCATATAGTCACTGCATTTGGGACAGGCAATCGTCTGCGGGTCATCCTTCGGTTGGTCACTCATTTTGCTACATCCTCACTCAAGTTAGTCCAGGGCGCGGCATTGTGTTTCAATGCGGTTGCTCCTGAGTCAATCTCCCTCGGCTTCTGGGCGTAGAACTCGACGAAACCGCAGTTGCGGCAGACCAGCGCCGACAGGCCCGACCAACGCAGGCCCGAGAAAAGACTGTTATTATTCGCCGATACCAGGTGTGCAGAGGCATCGCCGTACCATGGCACTTGGGCCTCAATCATCACGCCGCCGCACTTGGGGCAGGCACTCGTCTGCTGGGCCTGCTGAGGTTGCCAATCTGGTTGCTGATTCATGGTTTTGCTCCTTTCGCTTAACACATACCTGTAGTTCAGATTAACCGCTATATTATGGTACGCAGTCGGGGGCCGAAAGTTGCTTCTAAAAGGGCAAAATAAAAACCCTTCGCCCGCCTGACTACACAAAGTCAGGGGCGAAAGGTTGTTCCTTCCGTCGGTACCACCCTGGTTGATGTCGTCCGCCCTCTGCGATTGCAGAGCGACGACCATCCGCTCAAGTGCGCGATAACGGGCGCAAACCCGGCGCGGTTACTTGATTTCACCGCTGCGGCTCCCAGGCGAGTTCAGCCTTCTACGCCTAATGGCGGACTTCCCGCTGCTGCCTCGCACCGACCGGCAACTCTCTGGGTTGGGAAGATGGCTTACTACTCCTGTTCAACGCCTTGATTTATAATGTTGAATAAGCAAGCACGCAACTTGCTGTCAGCATACTTGTAAGTTATATTAAAAACGGGTGGAGACGAAGGGATTTGAACCCTTGACCCCCACACTGCCAGTGTGATGCTCTCCCGCTGAGCTACGCCCCCGTTGCATTTGCAATTTTACCACAACAACGCGAAAAATGCAAGGGGGCAGAGGCAACGAAATACGCGAGTGGCTTACCAGTTGTGGGGTGAACTAGAGCGCCTGGTAAGCCGCGCCTTATCAAGAGGGTTGCTCCGCGACGGGTGGTCAGCCGCGAGACCAGCGCGGGGCTATACAACACCAGCACCTTGCCCCTCCGGCGCAAGTGCGGTATCCGCCCCTCTACTAACCCGCCGTCGCCTTAGCGATGCGGTGCAGGCAGGGGCGCAACTTATCTACTGCCGCGCCCTACCGGGCAGCGAGGCCCAGCGCGACCCGGAGCGTAACCGCTTCGAGGTCGCCTACAGCAGCGAACAACTGGTCAGGCCGATCGGCAAGCGTGCGGAGTGGGGCAGGGAAGATAAGCGCAAGCGTATCGCTAGTAAGTTATGGCTTTGAGCAATATTACTAGGTGGGAAAGAACTTACTTTGATAATCAGTGGAAACTTCTAATTCTGTAATAAACATTCCTCAAGTAGAAGTATAATTAGAATCGTAGCAATTTTGTTATAATCTCCCTTAGCTATTGACAAACGGGCGCGGTTGACGTACAATGGGTTTAACCAGCAAGCAATGTGGTTTGATGGTTCGTCCAGTGTATCCCCTAGTCCTCAGTTAGAGGAAGAGAAAGGCGGTCGGTCGATATGGATCTGCTACGTGAGTTCGTGCCGTTCTTCATCGGTGGCTTCCTGCCCCCGTTGTTCATGCTAGTCATTAATAAGTTGTGGTCGGGCCAGCGCAAGTTCCTTTACGTCTGTGTCCCGTCGCTGGTGCTGGGTGTTTCTACCGCCATGGTGATGGGTGAGCTAGCCTTCGGCTTCCAGGCTGGAGCGACTGCTGTATTGATTGATAGCTCGACCCTCTTCCTCGGCACGCAGCTGGGCTATCATCTGGTCTGGAAGCCACTGCTGGCGATGCTGACGCAGCCTGGGAAGTCGAGCCAGAGGGTTAGCTAAAGGTGATGCAGCAGCTAAAGCGCCACTGCGCCCGGCTCAGTCTACTTCTGGGGGCAATGGCGCTAGTTATCATGCTGCTAGCGTCCCCCGCCTGGGCCTCCCCTGTTGACCCCACCGCGACTGCGAGCGTAACCACCAGTAACGCGAGCGACAACAGCAGGAACATTGCTACTAACCTGCAAGACATCAGCACACGCAACGACATCAGTACCTATACCATGCTGGGGGTACTCGCGGTCGTGGTGATTCTGGCGGTCGTGTGCAGTGTCGCCCTGGTGCAGCAGCGCTCCACGCCGAAGGGCGGGCAGAGGTAGGCAGCAGCTTGCACCGTTCGATGCAAGCTGCCCAGGTCTACTCTTAAGAGGAGGAAAGAGGACACTCGTGGATGGGTGTCCTTATACTATGGCAGTAATTACGAAAGGAAGTTCAGAGGAATGAAAGTGCTAAAACAGACCGGCGTTCGCATTGTGGCACCGTTCTTCGCTATTGCAATTGTCGCGATTCTTGTCGCGCCTTCGGCTTTCGCGCAGGCCAAGCTGCAGAGTTCCAACCCTGGCGACGGCGCGGTGATCAAGAACGAACCGGCCAAGGTATCAGTCACGTTCTCCGAGGATACCGACGCAGCCAAGACGACGATGCAGGTGTTCTTTGCCAAGGATCGCAATGCCGCACAGACTCCTGCGGATAACGGTGACGGCAAGGTCGACTCCGCTAACCCGGATACTATAAATGCAACGTTGAAGAGTGGATTGGGCGACGGGGTCTACTTCGTCAAGTGGCACAGCGTCGCCAAAGCATCAGGCACTGCGCTGGATGATCAATTCGACTTCACCGTCGACCATACCGCTGTCGCCTCAGCGGGAAACACTGGTGCTGCCGCGGCTGCCGGTTGCGATCCCGATAAGCCGTGCGCCACCACTGACTACACCAGCACCTACATCATGCTGGGCGTACTCGGTGTCGTGATCATCCTGGCAATTGCGTCCAGCTTCATCCTGGTGCAGCGCAGTCGCACCGCCAGCGCATAGATATAGGGATTGGAGATTAGCGGCGTTTAGCTAGAAGTTCAACTCATTCTTATCCTGAACTGGATCGTGCCGCCGCTTCCATACCACATTCTTCAGTGAGTTGCAGAACTCATCATTAAAGTCGCGAGCGCGGATAACCACCTGCATCGGTAGCGCGTGGCCGAAGATAAGCGCCTCCTGCCGCGTGTCCAATGTGGCGAGGATCTGCTTGAAGTGGCTGCTGCCATATACGCCGGTGAACACCGCATCAATATCCTGCTGGTCGGAGAGCAGCGCAGTAATGCGCGTGCCTAGCTGGCTGATTACGTCGGGGTCGATGCTGCTGGGCCTTTGATCGATCACCAGCAGGGTAACGTAATACTTACGCATCTCGCGGGCGATGATGCTGAAGATGCCACTCTTGCCGGAGAGGAACTTGTGCGCCTCTTCGATTGTCACCATCAGCTGGCGGGGGCGGTCACCCTCGCTTCGGCTGCGCTCGAACTTTTCGTATTGATCCTTCCAGCCCTTGTAGATGCGGCGGGTAATCACGTTGGCAACCAGCATATAGGCGAGGTTCGTATCGTAGCCGCCAAACTCCAGCACCACGTTACGCCCGTTCTGCAGCTCGGTCAGCAACCTGCTGATGCTGGAGTCGTGGTCGCTATCGCTCAGAAAGTTGAAACGCTTCAACTGGCGCAGCTTGCGCCACAGCGCCTTTAGCGATGCCTCGTTCGCGCCTACGTCGCTGGCCGCATCCTTCAGCGCACCGCTCTCCATACTTATCAGTTGACCAATCCAGCCGTCGTGCCAATGCTCCTCCAGCAGATAGGCGGTACTGGTCGCCGAATCGTTCAGGTCCAGTTCGTCGCGCACGGTAAGCAGGTCATCCATGGTCAGGTAGCTGAAGGGGATGAACACTGAGGTCGGCTTGAACTGACGATAGCGCGGCGAGGAGGGGTCGAGGGTACAGACCAACACGCGGGAACTGCCAAACAGCTCCTCCAGCCCTTTGACCGACTGGCCCGGCTGCTCGGTGTCCTTGCTCAAGGCGTACTCGTTGTGCATATCGAAGATCAGGTTGACGCAGGAGTCCGCATCAATCACGCCGCAGAGCAGTAGGCGGGTAAACATACTCTTGCCGGTGCCGCTGCGCCCGAAAATACCATTGCTGCGCTCCACGAACTTCTTCAGGTCGATGGGGATGGGCAGGCCGGGCATATCGCGGGGGCTGCCGATCACGAAGTAGCCGCCGCCATCCTTGTTGCCGAACACCGAGGTGAAGTCGTCCTCTTTGGCGATTGCCACGCTGCTGAAGTGGCTGGGGATAGTGCGGGCGGGCATAGGGGCGCTACCGCCGTCGTGGGGTTCGGCCAGCGACAACTGCACGGTGCAATCAGCGTAAGCGGCGGTGCGTAGCAGCGTGTCGCGCACCAGCGAGGAAGTCGTGGCGGGTGGGTTCATGGCAATGCCCGCGTCGGTGATTCCCAGCTTGAAGCCGCTAATCGTACCGTAGAACTTACCGCTGCGGCCATCGACAACCACGAACTGGCCCTGCGATAGACCCTCCACACTGATTTGGGGGTCGAGATGGACGGTGACACCGCGTTCGCTATCGGCAGCAGTGACCTGGCCGATAATCTGCTGTTCATTGATGGGCATAAACATCTCCTCTAGTTAAAACTTGCGCCGCTTGGAAAAAACTGGTATAATACCGTACGTGTCAGCATCCTTGCAGGCACTATTATAACACGTAAGCAAGCCGTAATGCCGCAACTATATGTAGCGCACGCGGCAGGTTATTCAGAAAGGAAGAAAGCGATGGCTGGTAAGAAAGACGTTAAGCTGTCGAAGACAGTGCCTACCGGCAAGATTGACGAGGCCGATAGCGGTCACGTCTGCAAGGTAGACGGCAAGCCGATCCCTCAGCGTAAGTTGCTAGTGGTCAAGGTAATGAAGGCCAGCGGCAAGTGGGGTACCGACTACTACAACAAGGACAACTTCAAGATTTAAGCGATAATCAAGCAAAGTTACTTTGCCGGGCTTAGGGGCGTACTGATGTACGCTCCTTTTGCTTGCCCCGCACTAACATAGCTCATGCCTGCTTTTGTCCCTGCCATCAAGATTGCTGCTCGGCCAGTGGCACGGTAAAGATGAAGGTCGAGCCTTTACCCGCGCCTTCGCTCTCTACCCACAAACGTCCCCCATGCGCCGTGACGATTGAGCTAGCGATGTACAAGCCCAATCCCAGCCCTGACGCATGGTCTTTTGCCTGTTTAGTTCGATAGAAACGCTCAAAAAGATGCGTCTGCTGCTCATTACCAATGCCGATACCTTGATCGGTAACGCTTACCTCGGCGTGGCGTGTCTCCTTGGTCAACCTTATCGTGATGATTCCTTCAGCCGGGCTGTACTTAACCGCGTTGCCGATTAGATTAGTCAGCACCTGCTCGATAAGACGCTCTTCGCCAAGCACTATAACTGGCCCATTCGACAGCGCCAGGTGGAAGGTGCGTTGACTGGTCAGCCGTGCCTCGGCTACCAGCTTCGTGATGATGGAGGATAGATCGAGGCTACTGCCCACTACCTCAAGACGGCCCGTGGCGATGTTGGAAACATCGAGCAGATCATTGACCAACTGGGTCATCCGCTCAGTACGCTCAATGATGGTATTGAGTGGCTTCTGTAGTGTAGTCCTTACGTTGTCATCCATCCGCTGGAGCCTGCGGCTCATGACTTCAGCATAACCTTTAATGCTGGTTAGCGGCGTGCGTAGCTCGTGGGAGGTGATCGAGATGAACTCATCCTTTATCCGATCGAGTTCCTTGAGTTCGCTGATGTCCTGGAAGACACTGACGGCCCCGCTGATGCGCTCATTTTCCCCACTCCCCTCGATAATGGGAGCAGCGCTAACCAGCAGGTCCACCTCCTTCTGGTCCGCACGGCGCACTCGTAGCTGTGCCGCCTTTACTACTTCACCGCTCATTGCACGCTGCAGCGGCCTTGCCGCGGGGGGTAGCGCTTCCCCTTCGGGACTGAAGGTTTCGTAATGAGTAAGATTAGTGGGGTTGATACGTGGCAGGAGGTCGGCATCAAGACCGTAAATCTCTGATGCCACCCGGTTCATCCGCACCAGCCGGTCATTCGGTGCGGCAATAATAATTACCCCTTCAGGCATCTGCTCAATAACACTATCGAGCCGGTTACGCTCCTGCTCCGCCTCCTGCAACAGGGTGACGACTTGCTGTTCAGCTTCACGAAGTTTGCTGATGTCATGCATTACGAAGATGCCGAGGCCGATGCTGCCATCAGAGCGCAGCACGCTCGAACCGCTGCAAGCGACTACGATCTGTTCCCCGCCCAGACTGGTGAATAGATACTCGACCGTGCTAAACACCTCGCCTTTGAGAATACGTTCCAATGGAAACTCCCCAGGCACTACTGGGCTACCGTCGGCTCGGCGAATATTGAGTATCTGTCCAGGAACCGCGAGCGCGGATGCCGAAGTCATCCCCATCAGCCGCAGTTGGGCCGCATTACGGTACCGCACCTGTCCGTTCGCTTCAAACAGCAATACTCCCTCAGTCATGTTGTCGAGAACAGCCTGCAACTCGTCGCGGCTCTCGCGCAGGCTATTTGTCAGCCGCACCTGGTTGGTAATATCTTGCACGATGGAAACGACCAGACGCAAATTGCCTGCCTGATCGCGCACCCGGGCGGCGGCCTGGCGCAGGCTCTTCCAGGTGCCGTCGGGAAAGGTGATTGTCATCTCACCTTCGGCAGCCTCGGCACTCTCCAGCACGTGGCTGATCGGGTAATCAGCGACCGAAAGTGGCTGCCCGTCCCCATCGCGCACATCGATGCGCTGGCCATAATCTTCAATCTGGTTCACATCCTCAGACAGCCTCTGACCGAGGAAGTTTTGGCTGGCGCGATTACGATAGCGGATGCGACCATCGGACTCGAATAGAACCACCGAGTCGGGCATATAGTCCAGCACTGCCTGTAGCTCGTCGTTTTTGTTCTTAAGTTCTTGCTCCAGATTGCGCTGCGCGGTCATATCACGACCAACGGTGATACCCAGGCGCACCCGGCCTGCATCGTCGCGCACGCTACTGCCGCTGACGCTGAAAATGTGCTGGGTAGTGTCAGCGGCGCGCATGGTGATTTCGGCATCGGTGAATATTTCACCACTTAGCGCCCTGTGGGTTAGTTCACGAGCTGCTGCAAAGCCGTTCCCGCTATCGTTTGGCGTTGCCGTATCCGCAGGCGAAAGGCTACCCAGCGGCTGATCGGGAGCTAGTGCCACCAGTTTGCGTGCGGCAGGGTTGATGTAACGGATCTGCCCGTTTGCCTCCACTAGCGAGACAGTATCGGTCATATTGTCGAGGACAGCGAGAAGTTCATCACGGCTTTCTTTGAGGCGCATCTCTAGATCGTGCAATTTACTGACATCGTGGAAGACTGAGATACCCAACCGCACTCGGCCCTCTTCATCCTTGAGCGATGAGCCGCTCGAGGAGAGCCGCCGGGCAATGCCATCCTGCCCACTGAAGTAGAGTTCTGCATCGGTGAAGCGTTCGCCGCGCAACGCACGGCTAATCGGGTATTCATTAATCGGCATCTCGTTGCCGGAGAGGTCATGCACGCTGGGCCGTTTATAGCTCTCCAGGTTGGGCAGTTCCGTCCCTGCCACCATGCCAAGCATGGTACGCCCAGCTTCGTTAAGATAGAGCTGATTGCCGTGGGTGTCGGCCAGGAGTACGCCTTCACCAAGATTATCCAGGACGGCTTGCAGCTCATCGCCTCTACGCTTTAGCTCCCGCTCAAGTGCGTACTGCTCACTAACATCGGTGGCTGATACCAGCACGCTGTGACCACCTGCCTGCTCAGGGATGGGGGTATAGATAATATCGAGGTAGCGTTCACCATTCTCAAGCGTAGCTAGCCCGTTGCCCGCCAGCCCGCTGATCGCCTCCCGCAGCCGCTGCTCGTCTATGCCGGTAAGTGCAAGTGAACTCAGCGGCTGGTTCAGCCCCGCAGCGGGGGAAAGCTGCCACCAGAGTTGGGCCTGGCGATTAATACGTTGCAGGCACAGGTCAGCGTCAAAGTACAGCATCGCGCTGGGAGCAAACTCGAACAGTGCTGCGTCTAGTTCAGCCATTATATCTATCTCCACCGAAGGGTTGAGCCAATTTATCTTTTACTACTCACCAGCCGATGCATAGTCTTCGCCCAGCATTCCTTCGAGGGTTTCGAGGATGGCGAGCAGGCGGTCATACTGCCCCTTGAGCAAGCGGCTGAGGAAGGTGGTGGCGGCCAGCAGGTGGGCGCGGCGGGTGGGGGCCGCTTCGCGCATGGTGTAGGCACGGTAGAGCAGGTGGATTAGCGCCTGATCTACTGCCGGTTCGCTGGCGTTGAGCAACGCCCGTAGGTAATCGGGCCGTTCGGTGAACTGGCAGAGGGCGGCATCGTCCAGCAGGTGACACTGGTAGTGAACCCGTGGCGGGCGCTCCGGGTAGATATGCTTGTAGCCATCCTTGCCCGCGTAGTAGCCGACACATAGGGCGGTGAACTGGGTACGCAGGGTGCGCTCCAGTTCGGGATGCAGGTTGTAGACTTCGCCATCGGCGTTGTCCTCCTTGCCCTTGCGAATGATCGGCCCCAGCCCCTCGGTGCGGGCCGAGTAAACCAGTCCCACCACGTTGTCAGCGATTACCAGCCCGCCAAGCGGCGGAGCCTGGTGCAGCTTGAAGCTCTCGGCGCAGAAGGTGGTGTACTCGGCGACCACAACCTCGCCAACCAGTTGCCGCTTGGTCATATGTTCCTCCCCGCCTCGCGCTTGCTGCGGGCCTTGTAGGAGACTGGGCGCAGCAGATCCTCCATCTCCAGAAGGGTATAATAAGTTTCGCGATCCTCGCCCCGCGTCAACACCGCCTGCTTGTCGGCCAGGCTGAGGGCGGCGGGGAAGTCATCGCCCAGGGTGCATTGACTGAGCAACAATTGGTGGATGCGGTCTAGTTGCGGCAGGCACCAGGCTGGCACATCCACCCGCTCGGCGCTGCCCGCCACGTTGAGGTAGAAGACGCGAATATCCACCTCGTATTCATGCAGCCCGCTGCTGATCTCCCCGCTAGCGGTATCCTTATCGCTATCCTTCTTTGCCTCCCAGGGCTGAAAGGTAATCGAGCGCGTTCCCGGTTCGAGGGCGTAGCTAAACAGGTCGCCGTCATCGAGATAGCTGAACATCGGCACGCGAGGGTCGTTTTTGACTGCTGCGTTGAAAAAGCTGGCTTTCGATTCCACCGCCTTGCGTAGCGAACGCATCACCAGGTCGGAGTTGGTGCGGCTGTTGTAGCCCACCACCGGGATACCGCTGCCACCCAGCACCGTCTCGAATGCCCGCAGGTAATCGTAGTATATGGTCAGGTTCTCCTTGATATGCTTGCTGATCACGGGGGCGTTTTCCAGCAGCAACACCGTCTGGTTGAGTGGGCCGTCGAAGAAGGCGATGTCGGCACGGTGCGTCACTGCTAGATCGAGCAGGTGTTCCATCTCCTTGGCGGTACACTCCGCCTGCAAGGCGCGACCGAAGCCAACGTAACGCTCCTCTATGCTGTTGAGGTAGTCAGGGTGGTGAGAGGGTCGCGCCTCCAGAGTCGCCTCCTGGTGGTCACCGTATTTAATCATCACCCGCCCCACGTTGATCAGGTGGCAGAACGCGCCGCGATGCTTGTCTGGCTCGATGAACGAGGAGTCGGTCGCCACCACACAATAACCCTCGGCGGGTAGCGCAGGAACACAAGGATAATCCAGCGCCACCTCGCGGCTGCCCATAAGTGGGTTGGCGTAGAGGCGGTACTTGTTGTTCTCTTTGCTCTGCACGATCTCGCGCCAGTCAGCCAGCCGTTCGCAGGCACGCTGATATAGCTCGGCAGCCAACTCCAACGCGCCGCGCTGCTGATCGAGCAGGAAACGGGCATCTTGCGCCCGCTCCCTTATCTGGCTAAGTACCTCGCTGGATTCGTAGGGCATAGTTTGATTTCAGATTTCAGATTTTAGATTGCCGATTGCCAAAGCAGATGCACGACTGGGCCAATACTGCCTAATCTATAATCTGCAATCTGCAATCTGCAATTAAAGAGACGCGGGCGATCCAAGCAGCGGGATTCTTGATCTCTTCGACGGTGGGCATAAAGTCGGGGCCGCGCCAGACCAGGTTGGTGAACGCTTGCCCCTTTGCCTCGGCTACCGCCTTGAGGAACACTTCGCCCTGGGCGTACTGCTCCATCTTGATGTCCAGGCCGGTGAGTCGCATGATCAGCTTTTCGATCGGCTTGCGGTTGCCCTGGCGATTTTCCACCCGGTCGTGGATATAGTCGTAGCTGGGCAGCAACTCCTTGCCCACGCTGTTCATCACGTAGTTGCCGCTGCCCTCGACAATGGTCATCAACGCCTGGATGCGCTGGAATATGTCGCGCTGCTGCGGGGTCATCACCATCTCGATCCAACCTTGACCCTTGCGCCGATCATTGCGGGCGCGGTCGAAGAAGGTACGCAGTCCGATTGCGCCCTCGCGCAGCGCTCCCATATCCTCGCGCAGGGTATCGAAGTATTCGTTGAGCAACTGGTCGAAATAGGGACGCAGCCAGGTGTGCGCTTGGAACTGGTAAGCGTGGGTGACTTCGTGTAGGGTAATCCAGAGGCGGAAGTCGTCGGGGTCGAGGCCAAGCTGGGTCTGCAGCGCGCTGATGTTCGTCTCCACGAAATAGAGCTTGCCGCTACGCATCTCTGGGGCCAGCAGGCTGAGGTCGTACTGGCCGAGGACGTGGCGGGCCAGGTAGCCGAGCAGCGCACCCACTTCCGCGCTGAGGAGCGCCTGGTTGATGCCACCGAACAGCAAGCTGCCAATCGCGCCGCTCTGACCGTCTTGCTCCTGACCTTCGGCGTGGAAGCGCTCGATGGGGGCGAACAGATTGCGGAAGCTGCTGATGTTGGCGGCCACCCACTGGGCGCGGCTAACCGCTGCGACGTGCAGCACGCGATCGGGCATTTCGCTGCCAATCGCGGCGGCCACTAGCGGCGCGGCCTGCCGTACCATCGCGGCGTAATACTGGTTGAACTGCTCGCGGGGGGCATTGGCGAAAGAGTCGTTGCGGTTGAGCGCGGTGGCGATCGACTGCGCCCGCCGCCAGTTGATCAGCGATGGATTGCCAGCAGTGCGCTCACCGGCCCGCTGGCGGGCGACGGTAGTGGCGACTGCGCCCAGGGTTGCGCCTGCCGCCAGGCCGGCACTGACCACTGCGCGAATATTGCTCTTTGAGTTTGGCATAGTAGAAGTTACCTTTCAGGGATGAAACAACCGTTCGTTTATAGCATAGTATACACCATTTGCCGCGCCGCTGCCATATGTTAGGTGCATTCATGGTTTTGCGATTGCAGAGGCCGGTTGCTTTCGGCATGGTTGGTGTTTACATCGGTGAATCGTACCACCACACCAACTCCGCTTGTGGTATAATCTGGATAGTTTCCCGATTTGCACCGGGAGAAGGTTGGCTGACCAGGTGGCGCGATGATGACCTGGGGCTGAGGGGATGGGACAAGATGCCAGGTAAGGAAGCGGGGTTGAGCAGGGTGGAGGACACAAACAAACAGAGCGGAGCCAACGGGGGGGAAGCGGAACCCGAGCGGTCGAGCAACGAAAAGCGACAACTGGAATCCGATCTGGCGCAGCGCAATCATGAGCTGACCGCGATCAACCTGATCGCGGTAGCTCTCAGCCAGTCGCTGGATGTGGATGAGATGATGCGCGGCACGCTCGACAGCGTGCTTGAGGTGCTGGATACGGTCGCATACGCATGGATCCACCTCTACCAGCCCCGCGATGGGCGGCTGCGGCTGGCGGTCGAGCGCAAGCGCCCGCTGCTAGGGGGCGAGAAAGCGATCGGCGTGTTCGCGCTACGCAGTAGCCTGGCGAATTTCGTGGCCGACAATGGTCAACCGCTGCTGATCAGCGATCCCAACGATGTGAGGCTGCGTGAGCTGGGCGGCCATTCGCTGGTCTGCGTACCGCTCTATGCCGATCAGATCGTGGGTGTGATGAGCGTGATGGCTATAGGCGAACAGCTCTATGGCGAACCCGAATTGCGAATGCTTACCATGCTCGCCAACCAGATTGGGATAGCTACCAGGAACGCCAACCTCTACACCCAGATTGCCGAGGAGCTGCGCCATCTTACTAAAGGGCAGATGGTCGAGAACACCCCGCTGGAGCCAACTGCCCCCACCCGCGAACGCATCATGATCGTCGACGACAACGAGGACAATCTGGAACTACTGTCCCTTATGTTGCAACGCGAGGGCTATGAGATTGTCACCGCCAACAATGGCGCAGTTGCGCTCTCGACGATTGAGCGCACTCCGCCTGACCTGCTGCTACTCGACCTGATGATGCCCAACATAGACGGTCATGTGGTTGCCGCACGTATCCGCCAGAACCCGCTGCTGCCATTTATCCCCATCATCATCGTCACGGCCAGGGCGGATATGGGCAACAAGATTCGCAGTCTGGAGGAGGGGGCCGACGATTACCTAACCAAGCCGATCAACTACCCCGAATTGCTGGCGCGGGTGCGGGCGTTGCTGCGGCTTAAGCGTAGCCAGGACGCGCTATCGGCAGAGCGCAGTCGCACCAGCCTCCTATATCGCGAGATCAATCGGCTGTTCAACAGCTACGTGCCAGCAGCAGTGGCAAAGCATCTGCTCACCGATCCGGGTATGGCGAGCCTGGGTGGACAGCGGCAAATAGTCACTGTGATGTTCGCCGATCTGCGCGGCTTCACCAGCTATGCGGAGAGCAGCGAACCGGAGCAGTTGCTGGAGGCGCTGAACACCTACCTGGGCATCGCTGCCGAGGCAGTCAACGCCTGTGGCGGCACCATTGATAAGTTCATGGGCGACGCGGTGATGGCCCTGTTCAACGCGCCAGCGGCGCAGCCCGACCATGCTATCCGTGCGGTGATGGCGGCGCTATTGATACAGCGCAAAATGGCCGTGTTCAACCAGGAGCGCACGGTCAAGCTGGAGTTCGGCATCGGCATCAACACTGGCGAGGCGGTGGTCGGCAACATCGGCACCGCCGCCCTACGCAACTACACCGCGATTGGTGATGCAGTGAACCTGGCCCGCCGCATGGAGGAGAGCGCCGCTGGTGGCAGCATCGTGATCGGCGAACAAACCTATGCACTGGTGAGCCAGCGGTTCAAGGCTGAGACGCTGGGCAGCATCAACATTCGCGGGCGCACTGGCAAGGTGGAAGCCTACCGCATCAGTGAGCCAAATAGTTTTTAGTGTGGCATGAGCTACCTCATATAACGTGAAAAGTGGGATGGTTGGGGGTTAGTCGGCACGCCGTGAGCTACGCCATAATAACGTGAACAGTAGTATCGTTTGGATTTGACAGCACGCTGACGAGTTTCAGGGGGTTGGGACGCAGCCACATGCGCGCAATGCTACTATGCTTATCGGACAGCGGTTGCTTTACTCCTCCCCCACCGGGGGAGGCTGGGAGGGGGCGTGCGGCAAGGTGGAGTACAACGCCCACCCACCCAGCGTGAGGGCAAGCGCGGCCAGCAGGCCGGTGACAACGTAGCCGTGCGCCAGGGCAACCACGCCGAAAAGCAGCGCGTTCATGATATACAACATTGGTGGCAGGAAAGCATAAGCGGAGCGCGACGTAGGGTTGCCGATGAAGCGGGCGGCCAGCAGCGCCATCAGCCCCCCAACCACTGCCCAGGCAATGAAGTTCTGTGCAGGGATGCCATAATATATCCCTCCACGTTGCCAGAGCCAGTAGCCGCTAACGTAGACGGCGACTGGCTCGATTAGCAGATCCAGCAGCACAGTCAACAACCCCGCCAGCGCGAGAGTTTTGAGTTTTGAGTTTTGAGTTTTGAGTGCTGGTGCGGGCAATCCTCCCTCCCCTATCATAGGAGAGGGCTGGGGAAGGGTGATATTTACCCCCTCCCCGATCTTAGGGGAGGGCTGGGGAGGGGTGAACGCATTGGCAACGTACCAGGAGGCGAGGACGACGGTGAGCCAGGCAAAGGGGATGGCGAGGGGAACGGTGAACAACAATGGGGCGAGGACAGTGGTGTACTGATATGGCCCGAAGATAAACCCAGTGCTAACCCCCAGGTACTCGACGCTGAAGGAAAGCAACAGCACCGCGCCTGCGAAGCCGAGGCCGCGCCCCAGCCCACGATTGACCACTACCCACAGCGCGGCGCTGAGTCCAGCGAGGATGAGCAGCAGGCTGCTCACCCATTCGCTGTTGGGGTACTTGATGTCGAGGGCCAGCAAGATCACGCCAGGGACGTAGATGAAGGCATACGCACCGAAGCTACTGAGCAGCAGCACGCGGGTGACGGGGTTGTTCATGCAGCGCGGCTAGCTGGCAATCGCCTCGCCACCGTCCACGCGGATAACATCGCCGGTGATCCAGGCCAGGTCGGGGTGACTGAGCGCGGCAATGGTGCGGGCAATGTCCTCCGGCAAGGTCAGCCTGCCGCCAGGGTTCATCTCCAGGGCGCGATTTGCCATCCGCTCGTTGCCGGGAATCTTGCGTAGGGCGGGGGTGTCGGTCACGCCCGCCTCGATGCAGTTGACGCTGATACCATGCGGCCCGAGTTCCAGGGCAAGCTGGCGCATATGCGACTCCAGCGCTGCCTTCGCCGCGCTGACCGCGCCATAGGTGCCAAATACCCGCCGCGCTCCCATGCTGGTCATCGCAAAGATGTGGCCGCCCTTAATCATCAGATTGCGACGAATGAGATCCTGTGTCCAGTAGACCAGGCTATGAGCCATAACGTCGAGGGTCATGTCCATGTTCTGCTGGGTGATGGCCTCGTCGGGATTGTCGGTGATGAACGGCTTGAGCGAGCCGAAGGCCAGCGAGTGCATCATCACCGCGACGCTGCCGTTGCGCGAGTCGCCCTTTACCGCCAGGCGGGAGACAAGCTCATCAAGCACCTGCGCCCGCTTCTCGGCATTGGCGGCGTTGACGTTGAAGTAGAGCGCCTCGCGGCCAGTCGCCTCGATGTCGGCCTTGACTTTCTCCACATCGGGCATCGTGCTGGGGCGGTCAAGGTGAACGCCGCAGATGTTGAAGCCGTTTTTAGCCAGTTCGCGGGCGGTGGCCGCACCAAAGCCGCTCGACGCGCCCAGGATCAGAGCCCATTTCGCCATGTTGCTATCTTGCTCCAAGCTGATTGCCCCCTTGCTATGTAGTGATGAGTTTTGAGTTTTGAGTTTTGAGTTAATATTACAGCCTCAGTTGGTGTTAATGCGCCAGACTGGTGTAGGGGCGAATCGCATACGCCCTGCCGCCCTGTGTCAAAGCCAATCGTAACTACGCTATGCTGCCCAGCAAGTGAGGCTGTAATATTAAAGACTGGGCTAAACGATGTTCAGCGCCGCCGGGATGTTACCCACTTGATGGGTCGAAGTCTAGCACGCGGGTGGGGCATTGTCAAGCGATACAAGCGAAGGAAGAGCGCAACTCTCGATGCGCCCTTCCATCCTTAATCCTTCGCCCTTAATCCTTCATCCCATCAGGGCCGATGAATGATGCCCTCATAGACGATCTGGGCCATCTGGTCGCGGCGGATGTTCTGGTTGGGCAGGTAGAGATGGCCGGGGTAACCGCTGACGATGCCTGCGTGGTAGGCGGTCTCGATGCTGACGTAGAAGACGTTGCTGGGCAGTACGTCAACGAAGTCGGGAACGCCGCCTTGAGGGGTAATCAGGGTGTAGGCGCCCGCATTGACCACCAGCTTAGTAAGCTGGGCGCGAGTGATCGGCAGGTTGGGCAAGTAGCACGGGGTCCCCAGGCCATGTGCCGCGCAAGTGGCGGGGTCGTAGCCGCTGAGGATGCCCGCATGGAAGCCGCTCTCGATGTAGACGTAGGCGAAGTAGCTGGGTGGCACGTCCACGAAGTCCTGGGTGGTGGGGGTGAACAACGGCGTGCCGAAGCCTAGCACCACCACCTTGGCGAACTGGCCGCGGGTGCTGGTGCCAGCCGGACCGTAGTGGCTGGGGTCGAGGCCATTGACCACGCCACGGCAGTTGAGATAGTGGATGGCGGTGTAGAAGATATTGCCAGTGATGTCGATGAACGGGTTGGCGCAGTCGGTGGGCGTGACCGTCGGTAGGCTGGGCGTGTTGGTAGCGGTCATCGTGGTGGTCGCGGCTGGCGTGCTGGTGGCGGTCATCGTGGTGGTCGCCAATGGCGTGTTGGTTGCCGCTGGGGTGTTACTGGGCGGAGGAGTGGGAGTGATCGTGGGGGTCGGTTCGACCGTCGGCGGGATCCAGTTGATGACCAGGCTATCGTGGATCGCGCCAGGGATATTCCACGAGTGCAGGATGCCAGCCGTCCCTTGCATATCCTCGATGCCGACAACCTGCAGATTCGCGCCGCGAGCATTGACCATATGCTGGTACTGCATGGCGATGCCGCCACCAGTCTCGTTTAGCAGGATCTCGAAGTTGTCGTCACTGGCGAGGTCGACATTCATAATCACGTGTCGCCACTCGATCACGTACTGGCGATTGGGGGCGGTGCCAAGCACATCGGTGTAGACATCACCATGGTGGGCGTTGTTAAGGTCGAGGTTGAGGTCGTCCCAGAATGGGTAGATGCCCGCGTTCGGCAATTGAGGATAGGGGATCAAGCCGCCGCTCTCCGACCAGTTGGGTGCGCTGAAGAAAGCCAGGCCGTTAGTGCCGAGATGGATCTGGTTGTAGTTATTGCCGTAGAAGTGGAAGCTAAAGGGCAAGGTGGTGGTAACCACGCCATCGTCGCGGGGGTTGGTATTGTTGTTGGGCGGGAAAGGCGGCCTGGCCCAGCCTGCGACAACGTTGGCGGCGGTGATGTAGTTGGAGAGGGTCGCGGTCTGGCAGCTGTAGCCAAACCCGTCAGTCTTCTGGCTGATCAGGAAGTCGTGGGTGGTTGCGCCATTTACCTGCACCACCGCAGTCTGTGGCGCTAGACAATTGTCGCTGGGGCGTAGGGTGACGGTGTAGGCACCGTTGGGGATGTTGATGTTATAGCTGCCGGTGTACAAGGTAGGGGTGTAGCCAGGCGCGCCAACCAGCAATGTGCCGCTGATCGGCGAATTGTTGGAGGCCAGCTGAATCACCCCGCTCAGGCTGCCAGCGGCGGCTAGTGGTAGGGTAAAGTCCTGAGTTACAGTCATGCCATTAGTGACGTTGATGCTGACATCCTGCTCGGTGTAGCCGAACTTGCGTGCGCCAATCTGATCAGCGCCTGACGGCACGGTGATGGTGTATGCGCCGGTTGCGTCGCTCACCCCGTAGAAGTTGGGCAGGCCAGCGGTCATGGTCAGCACGATGTACGCGCCAGCAATCGGGTTGCTGCCGTCGGTGACATGGCCCATCACTGTGCCGCTGTCGGCAGGCACGCTGTTGGCACCGGCAAGCGCATCAATCCGCCCCCAGCCATAGTTGTTGTTGGGCCGGGTACCCATGAAGCTGGTGAAGTAAGCAGTGCTGGTAATTACGTTCTTCAGCTGATCTACGGTCAGGGTACGGTTCTTGGAAAGCAGCAGCGCCACGACTCCAACTACGTGTGGCGAAGCCATAGAGGTGCCGCTGAAGTTGGCGTACTGATTGGTAGGAATGCTGCTGCGGATATTGACACCCGGTGCGGAGATATTCGGCTTGACACTGCCATCCACTGGCGACGGTCCGCGGCTGCTGAAGCCCGCGATCTGGTCGGTATTATCAGTCGCGCCCGCGCCGAAGGCCAGCGGGCTGCTGCCCGGATTGCCAACCGTGGAGGGGCCAGGGCCAGAGTTGCCGTTGGCGAAGCTGGGGAAGATGCCCGCGTTGATCCACTGCTGGATGGGGTATTGGAAGTTGTTGTCGCTGCCATCCGCACCGCCCCAGCTATTGTTGATTACGTTGGGGCGCAACTCTGGGCGGGGATCGTTGCCATTGACATCGGTGGGAGCCAGCATCCATTCCGCGCAGTGCAGCAGTTCGTTGACATCGCCACCAAGCTGACCGTTGTCGAGACCCTTGCAAGCAATCAGGGTCGCCTTTGGCGCAACGCCGATCACATTCTGACCAGCAGCATCCACGCCAACGGTCGTGCCAGCGGTGTGCGTGCCGTGGCTGTTGTCATCGTAAGCGACTGGCTGATGATTGACCGCATCGTACCAGTTGTAGTTCATGCCGGGCAGCGCATAAGTACCGCGCCAGTGTGGCTGGATGGCCGGGTGATCATACTGCACGCCGGTATCGATGTCGCCGATAGTGACACCCTGGCCGAGGTAGCCCTGCGCCCACACCTGCGGCGCGTTGATGATGGTGATACCGTAGTCCGTAATCACCGTAGTGGGGGCAATCGGTGCCGCCTGCAGCGCTGGCGCTGCCTGCAGTTGGTCAGTTATATGGTAGGTGCGTACCGCATTCAGGCTGGCGACATCGGGCCTGGCGGCAATAGTGTAGGCGGTATCCGCCGTCGCCTCGACGTAGAAGCCGTTGGTAATGTAGAACGACTCGACCTTGCCAACCTTGCCCTGGCTGGTGAGGCTGGCAAGCTGGGCGCGTATCCCTGGTTGGGTGCGGTTGGCAACTTCGCGCAGCTTGTTGTAGACGTAATCGCCCTTCTGCTTCCACTGCAGCGGGCTGATACTGTTGCTGGTATCGGCCTGCTCACTGAGGTAGACCATGTAGCGAACGTTGCCGTCGGAGTTAGATCGCAACTGGTCGAGCAGCATCGGCTCAATCTTAGCCTCAATCTGGGCCTGAGTCAGCGTGGGGGCGCTAGCTGGGGCGGTTGGCTGGTTGGCTCCTACCTGGGCGCTGCCGATCAGCAGGCTGACCATTGCCAGCGCCATAACGAAAAACGCGATCCTAGTCTTCATTTCTGCAATCCTTTCTATAAACCAGAGGCAAACATACACCGCGGATGCGGTGCGGGCATAGTAGCACGGCACTGGGGCAGTGTCAACCTTGGTAATAGTTGTGGGTGTGCATCACGTTCTTGCATATCCAACCAGGGCGAACTATGGTTCGCCCCTACTGAACGCTTGCTCCGTAAGAACGTGACGCGCACCACAAACGAAGGGTGTGCGTCACGTTCTTGCATATCCAACCAGGGCGAACAACGGTTCGCCCCTACTGAACGCTTGCTCCGTAAGGACGTGACGCGCACCCGACTGGTGTCGCTATTTGACAGCAGATGGCCCTTGTTCTATACTTCTACAACACGGATGTGATAAGTTCAACGGGAAAGGGGATCGCGATGAGCCATCTGAACGGGGCGCACGCGCCGAACGCGCCTTTTACCAGTGACGACTGGACTAACCTGCAGGCGGCGGGCTTCAAGACCCTGAAGCTGCTCTGGCCTGACCACAAGAAGGCGGATATGGTGCGCGCCCTAAGCCTGGGCGTGGAGCAGATCATCGTGCGCCTGCCGGGGACGGTCAACGTCTTCTTCTCCGACGCGGAGGCAATTTTGAACGAGTTCGGCCCCAACATCGTCATCGAACTGGGCAACGAGCCCAACATCGCCGAGCAGCCCAACCTGGGCAGCCCCGATGCCGCCACCGTAGCCAACGCTTACCATAACAAGGATAACTGCTACACCCACCAATTCTACATCAACGATACGCTGACTAAAATCAAGGCGGCCAGCCCCAGCACCAAGGTGATCAGCCCCGGCCTGTGGGGTTCGCCCAACTCTAGCTATCAGTGGGGTGGCATTGATCTGGAATGGCTAGCCACCCAGCCGCACCTGATGCAGGCATACGCGCAATGCGATGCCATCGGGGTCCACGTCTACCATTACACCGACTGGCAACCCCTACTCGACAAAATCTGGCGCTACCACCTGCTGTTCCCCACCAAGCCACTCTACGTCACCGAGTATGGTATTGACAGCATCCAGATGGTGCCGGGCGACCGGCCGACAAATGACACTGAGAAGGTGAACCGCTACCGCCAACTGCTGCAGCAGTGCGCCAACCCCGCCCGCAGCTACATTGACTGCCTCTGTATGTTCATCATGGGCGGCACGACCGACTTCGAGCATTACCATGTCGGCGCGGCAATGAAGGCGCTGGCAGGCGTGGTCTGATCATACCTCACCAAAGGGGGGAGGCAGGGTGGGGGAGTGAACCAAGTGGCACGCATCCTCACGCCAACCACTTGATTTATGAGATGGGATTTATATGCAAGGCATCGTCTCGCTGCTAGATGAGGAGCATCAGCACAAGGTAGAGCGCATCTGGGCCGAACTGTCCAGCAGCTTCGGCGTGCGCGGCGTGTACATCACGCCCTTCCCCCATTTCTCCTACCATGTGGCAAAGCAGTACGATGAGCAGAAGCTTGCGGCAATCCTGGCGCTATTCGCCGCAAACACCGCCCCCTTCAGTATCAGAACCAGCGGCCTCGGCATCTTCACCGCCACCAACCCCATATTGTTCATCCCCATAGTACGTAACCTGGAACTTAGCCTCTTGCACACCGCAATATGTCCGGAAGCGGAGAGCGTGGCGCAGGGTGCAGTCGAATACTACAACCCCGCACAGTGGATGCCGCACATCACTATCGGGCAATCCGATATTACCGGAGACAATCTGCCCGCGATTGTCGCCTGGCTGAACCAGCAACCGCTCGGTTGGGAGATAAAGATAAGCAGCATCGGCACAATCTATGCAAAGGGCAGTAAGCAGTATCTCGGCCCTCAGTATGAGCTTACCGGCCAACAGTGAAAAAGAGGAGGCGGACAGATGGGCAAGGGGTTGGGTAATCAGTTTGTAATTGTGCTGGCGATGCTCATTAGCCTGCTGCTGGGCTACGCCTTCGGCGCAGCCAGGAAAGAGGGTTCGGTTAGCATCAAGCTGTTCAGCACCGAGGTAAGAGTAACCATTGTCAACCGGCGTAAAGATGATGCGATGGCGAAGGACAAACGGTGATGACTAGTATTACAACCTCAGTTGCCAGGCAAGGTGCGGTAGTTACGATTGGCCTGGACGCTCGGCAACAGGGAGTATGCGATTCGCCCCCACACCATTCTGGCCCATTTATGCCAACTGAGGCTGTAATACTAGGGCTGTTGCAAAGCCGGCCAGGCTGCAATGAGATTGCGCCCTTGCAAGCACAAACCCATGTAGGGGCGGTGATTTATCACGCCTAAGCAGCCGACTTTGCAACTGCCCTACGGTGATGCCTTTTTTTTATTGCGCTCTGCCGCCAAATATGCTATAATGCAATACGCAATTAGAACAGATGTGCTGCATATTGAGAACATAGCGAGGGGATACCAGCGTGGCGAAGAACGCGATGGGGGCCAAGCCTAAGACAATTTACGTCTGCCAGAACTGCGGCAGCGAGTCGCCCAAGTGGCAGGGCAAATGCCCCGACTGCGGCGAGTGGGATACGTTTAGCGAGGCGGTCGCGCCTAGCAGCAGCCTGAGCAGCCACAACGCCTGGCTTGGTTCCGCCGCGACGATGAGCAAGCCGGAGCCGATCACCAAAATCAGCAACGCAGGCTGGAACCGGATGCAGGTGCCGATTGCCGAGTTCAACCGCGTGCTGGGCGGCGGCATTGTGCCGGGCAGCCTCATTCTGATCGGTGGCGACCCCGGCATCGGCAAATCCACTTTGCTGCTGCAGATCAGCGGGCTGCTGGCGGCCAGCGGTAAGGTGCTGTACGTCAGCGCCGAGGAGTCCAACCAGCAGATCAAGCTGCGGGCCGACCGCCTCAACATCGCGCCGGACGAACTTTATCTGCTAGCCGAGACCAACATGGACTACATCTTGCAGCACATCGAGCAGATGCAGCCCGCACTGGTGATCATAGACTCGATACAGACCGTCTACGTGCCGGACGTGAGTTCGGCGGCGGGCAGCGTCAGCCAGGTGCGCGAGTGTACCAGCAGGCTGATGCGTATGGGCAAGAGTCGCAACATCCCCATGTTCCTGGTCGGCCACGTTACCAAAGAGGGGGCGTTGGCGGGGCCGCGCGTGCTGGAACACATTGTGGACACCGTGCTGTATCTCGAAGGCGACCGCTACCACCAGTATCGCCTGCTGCGCGGGGTGAAGAACCGCTTTGGTAGCACCAACGAGGTGGGAGTGTTCGAGATGAGCAGCGACGGCATGATCGAGGTGCCTAACCCCTCCGCCGCCTTCCTTGCCGAGCGCAGCATGGGCATACCTGGCAGCGCGGTGGCGGTGACGATGGAAGGCACCCGCCCGCTGCTAGTCGAGGTGCAGGCGCTGACCAGCACCACCAGCTTTGGGATGCCCCGCCGCACCGCTAATGGCGTAGACAACAACCGCCTGCAGATGCTGATCGCGGTGCTGACCAAGCGGGTTGGGCTGGCGCTGTCGAATCAGGATATTTACGTCAATGTAGTGGGCGGGATGAAGGTGGACGAACCGGCGGTAGACCTGGCGGTGGCGACCGCGATTGCCAGCAGCTTCCGCAGCCAGATGGTGGACCCCGGCGCGGTGTTTATTGGCGAGATCGGCCTGAGCGGGGAGCTACGTCAGGTCAGCCAGTTGGAGCGGCGGCTGCAAGAGGCGGCCAAGCTCGGTTTCAGCAAGGGCTTCTACCCGCTATCCCCCAAGCCGCCTGCGCTCGCCACCGACTTCAATGGTGAGGGGGTTGCCAGCCTGGCCCAGACTATCGAGGATGCGCTGCTGGGCGAACCGGAGCTAGCGGAGATGCCGGAGAGCTACGGTGAAGAGGATTACGATTAGTAGGACGATGAGGCGCACCGTCTGGTGCGCCTACTACTTTTAACCGGGTGCGCGTCTAGTTCTTGCGGAGCAAGCGTTCAGTAGAGGCGAACCGTTGTTCGCCCTGGTTGGGTATGCAAGAACGTGACGCACACCCCTTTTAACCGAATCCATTTTATCAGAGCTACAATTATGCTATAATATGGGCAGCTAATATTACAGCCTCACCTGGCATAGTAGCGTCATATTGGTGTAGGGGCGAATCGCATACGCCCTGCCGCCAAGTATCTAAACAAATCGTAACTACATCATCTGCCTGCCAACTGAGGTTGTAATACGAAGATAGGAGGCACAACATGACTGCAACTGAACCGCGGCACATAGCCGATTCAACCCCAGGTGAGCCAGCCCCTAACTATCATCACGTGCGTGAGGTGGTTCTAAACTGGCCGCCCGCTGCCCAAGCGCAGTTGGTACATGATGTGATTAACCAACTGGCTGGCGAAGATAGCCTGGCGCAAAAGCATACGAGTAATAGCGATGCGGAGATGGTATCATCGCTCCTGCGTCCTGCCACTGCCGAAGAGGTCGAGGAGCGCATTGCCAGAGGCTTGATAAAAGAACCGCCGCCAGTGAATCAGCGTAACAGTATGGCTCTGTATGGCTTGCTGGCGCATGAGGGTTCGACTCCTACGGAAGAGCAGGTCTGGCAGATGATTGATGATGAGCGATGGGAAAGATATAACCGATGACCATTCTCAGGTTGCTCATAGATGTCAATGTGATTCTTGATTTCATCCTTGCTCGTCAACCCTTCGCTGCTGAAGCCAAACGCATCTTCCAGGCAAATGACAAAGGTAGGTTAGAGGGCTATATCGCTGCATCGTCAATACCTAACGTTTTCTATTTTGTTCGCCGGGACTTGAAAGCTACGCTGGGCGAGGTACAAGCAACGAAAGAGGCATATAAGGCGACGAAGCTCTGTATAGACTCTTTCGGCATAGTCGCACTGGACGAGCCGATGATAAGAAGCGCAATGCTGCAACCTGGGAACGACTTGGAAGATCAGCTGCAGGCCGCAGCTGTACTGGCAGCAGGTCTCGATGCGATCGTAACCCGCGATAAAGATTTCCGTTGGGCTAACATCAAATCGCTAACCCCCAACAAGCTGCTGAAGCAAATATAGTGTTTAGCGTCCTGGTGCGGGTGTGCTGCTAACGGTGGCTTCACCTTACCATGACAGTGATTAAACCGTCTCACCCGTTTCGTCTATCGCAGTGCTTGATCGCGGGCGGCTGCGGCTATCAGCCAGGCGGGCCTCGTGACGAACATAATCGCTGGCCTGGCTATCCTCGGCGAACCCACGACTGACGTTGCTCCAGGTTCGCTGTTCTGGCCCGTATACCTCATCATCACTCCCTTGAGTCGATAGATGGTTTCCTACCTCGACGTTGGTGATTTCATCTGCCATCATATTTTCTCCCCTCGCTATTCGTAGCTCTATATTAGCACGTTTTCATCAATATCCGTGCCACCAATCTCGATGACACGGCGCATTGACGAACCAACCAATATGCCTTACAATTTTGCAGCAGAGCGATGTTGCACCGGATGTGTTCGCTTGCAGCTTCAGCCGCTAAAATCCAACCAGGAGCAAACTAGCTATGCCAAAGTTGACTTCAAGGCCAACCCAGCAAGGGGGGCGATTTATGTTCGCCACCGGCATCGAGAACAGTTACCCGATAATTACCGACCGCAACGGGCTTGACCTTCGAGTTGACGAGATGGCGAAGACCGGCCACTATGACTACTGGCAGGACGACTTTGCCCTGGTAAATGAGCTTGAGCTAGAATATCTACGCTACGGTCCGCCTTATTACAAGACCCACATTGGGCCAGGACGGTACGATTGGTCGTTTGCCGATGCCACGTTCGCAGCGCTGCGCCATCGTAACATCATCCCCATCGTCGACCTCTGCCACTTTGGCGTACCCGACTGGGTGGGCAACTTTCAGAATCCCGACTGGCCCGCCTTGTTTGCCGAATATGCGGGCGCATTCGCGGCGCGTTATCCCTGGGTCCACCTCTACACTCCAGTCAACGAGATCTACGTCTGCGCCAAGTTTTCCGCGCTGCTGGGTTGGTGGAATGAGCGGCTACGTAGCGACCATGCGTTTGTCACCGCCCTTAAGCATATGGCAAAGGCAAACATACTGGCGGAGCAGGCGATACTAAAGGTGCAGCCGAAGGCTTACTTCGTGCAAAGCGAATCGAGCGAATACTTCCACCCCGCCAACCCCTCAGTGCAGGAACTAAGCGATGAACTCAACCACCGCCGCTTCCTCTCGCTCGATCTTTGCTATGGGCATCACGGGGTTTGCCAGTGCAGCTACGAGTATCTGTTGGATAATGGCATGAGCCGCGAGGAGTTTCACTGGTTCAGCAAAGAGGGACGTGCGTTGCGCCCCTACCAGATTATGGGCAATGATTACTATATCACCAACGAACACCTGGTAGACTCCGATGGTCTCGAGCGGCCCGCTGGCGAAACGCTCGGCTACTACATGATTACCAAAGACTACTTCGATCGCTATCGCCTGCCAGTTATGCACACCGAGACTAACTTGCAGAACGCGGCTGAAGCGCCGCTGTGGTTGTGGAAGCAGTGGACTAACATGGTGCATCTGCGCGATGCCGGAGTGCCGATAATCGGCTTCACCTGGTACAGCCTCACCGATCAGGTGGACTGGGATACCGCTCTACGCGAAGATAACAACCATATCAACCCGCTGGGCCTCTACGACCTGCACCGCCAGATGCGCCCGGTGGGGCGTGCCTACCGCGATTTGGTGCGCCAGTGGCGCGATGTGCTACCCGCGCAGAGCCTATGCCTCGACCTCAGCATTGCGGTTGCGCCACAAGACGACTGATTTGCAGAAAGGGCAGGGATGATGACAGAGGAGCGAATTATCGCCGACCGCTGGGATGGGCAGGCGGTGGCTGGGTTGGCGGGGTTGGATCTGCTGGTGTATCAGTCACGGTTGGTGGGCAGCGACCCGCGCCTGGTGGTTTGGGGCGGCGGTAACACCTCGCTGAAGCTGCACGAAACCGACTTTCGTGGCCGCGACACCTACGTAATGCGGGTGAAAGGCAGCGGCTCCGACCTCAAGGCAGTGACGCAGCGCGACTTCCCTGGCGTGCGGATGGACGATGTGCTTGCCCTGTTTGAACAAGGGTCGATGAGCGACGAGCAGATGGTAGAGTATCTGGCCCACACCCTGATCGAACCGAACTCCAGCCGCCCCTCGATTGAAACGCTGCTACACGGCTTCGTTCCCGCCCGCAGCGTAGTGCATAGCCACGCCGATGCCATCCTTGCTGTAACCAACAACCAACGCTGCACCGAGATCCTGGCCGAACTTTACGGCGACGAGCTGGCGATCATCCCCTACCACCGTCCCGGCTTCTACCTGTCGAAACTGGTGGGCGCGTCCGCCCTCAGCAGACCCACAATCAAGGGCGTAATCCTGCTCAACCACGGCCTGATCACCTGGGCCGATGACCCTCACGAGGCCTACCAACGCCACATCGAGATGGTAGACCGTGCCGCCCGCTATGCTGCTCAATTCATTACCCCAGGTACACCCACCCCCAACCCCTCCCGGCGGGAGGGGAGTAGCCAGCACGTTTCTGTCAGCGTGGAAACAGCCAACCCAACTCAAAACTCAAAACTCAAAACTCAAAACTCCACCCTCGCCCCCACCCTGCGCGGGATACTGAGCCAGGGCGGACAAGTCGAGCGGGTGGTGATGCGCTTTGACGATAGCGAGGACGTGCTGGCCTTCGTCAATGGCGAGACTATCAGCCTAGAGCGGCTGCCCGCTGTGTTGCGCGAGGGCGCAGCCACCCCCGACCATATCCTCAACACCAAACGCCACCCACTGTGGATTGATGCCGCTGACCCAACCGACCCAGTCGCACTCATCGCGGCAGCACGACAGGCGTATGACAAATGGGCTAAGGAATATGTGGCCTACTACCAGCAGCATCAGACGGGTGAGCCGATGCTGCCAGCAGTGCCGCGCGTGGTGTTGATACGCGGGCTAGGGATGTTCAGCGTGGGCCGCGACAGCAAGGCGGTGATGATCGCCAACGACATCTACCATCACACCATCGCCATCATCGCAGCGGCGGAGCGCACTGGCGGTTATCGCTCGCTGTCCGACAAGGATGCGTTTGCGGCGGAATACTGGCCGCTGGAGCTATACAAGCTAACCCTCGCGCCGCCAGAGAAAGAGCTAGCGCGGCGGGTGGCGCTGCTCACCGGCGCGGCGGGAGCCATCGGTGCGGGCATCGCCCACCGCTTCGCCGCTGCGGGCGCACACGTGGTCTGCGCTGATTTGGATATTGACAAAGCGGTGACGCTGGCCGACGAACTAAACAAGGCCAACCCCAACAATCGCGCCATCGCAGTGGAGATGAACGTCAGCGACGAGGCTAGTGTGCAGGCGGCCTATCAACGGATGCTGCTGGAATATGGCGGCCTCGATGTGCTGGTATCCAATGCGGGCATCGCCCAGAGTTGCCCGATTGACGAGCTTACCCTGGCGGATTGGCAGCGCAGTTTCGCGGTCAACGCCACCGGCCACTTTCTGGTGGCCCGCGAGGCGCTGCGGGTGATGAAGGCGCAAGGTACGGGCGGCAGCCTGGTGTTCATCGCCACCAAGAACGTGACCGCGCCGGGCAAGGATTTCGGCGCATATAGCGCGGCGAAGGCGGCAGAGGCGCAACTGGCGCGGGTGTTGGCCCTTGAAGGCGGGCCATTTGGCATCCGCTCGAACATGGTCAACCCCGACGCAATCTTCTCCGGCTCCGGGCTGTGGAGCGCTGAGGTGCGTACCGAGCGCGCCCGCTCCTACGGCATTGCTCCTGACCAACTTGAGGATTTCTACCGCCAGCGCAACCTGCTGCGCGTCGAAGTAACCGCTGAGGATGTGGCCGAGGCCGCCCTATTCTACGCCTCCGACCGCACTGCCAAGACCACCGGCAGTATGATGCCGGTAGACGGCGGCCTACGCGAAGCCTTCCCCCGCTAACCACACCAATCGTAGGGGCGGGCGGCTGCCCGCCCTGGTGCAGCGCCAGCAATGTCCACACCAACCGTAGGTGCGGGCGGCCGCCCGCCCTGGTGCAATTTACACCTACTCAGCAAGGAGATGGTGTTTTCCGTAGATGCGCGATAAATCCGCGCCCATCCGTTTTCCACCAGCATCATGACGTATTGGTGTTAGAAGCGTGTTAGATTCCGGCCGCCAGCGAAACAAGTGGCGCAGTGCAGCGGTATAATCTAGCATGGGGATGACTGCAGCGTTCCCTTAGACTAACCGTAAAGCGCCTATACAAGAGAGCGCTTATTATATACAGAAAGAGGTACAATACCTATGGCATTCAACAGAGATACATACTGGCAGAAGCTGGCCGACACTCTCGGCATCAGCCGCGAAAAGCTGGACGAGGCCCGCAAGCAAGCGTGGCAAGACACGCTGACCCAGGCGGTCAAGGACGGCGAGGTAGATGAGGAGCAGGCCGCTGGCATCAACGACTGGCGGCAGGCCCGTGAGCAGCAAGGACGCGGTGGTTGGCAGGGTCGCCCCAGCTTTGGCCCCGGCGGTCAAGGCCACGGCTTCGGCCCCGGCCCACGTCCTGGCTTCGGCCCTGGACAGGGCGGCCCCGGCTATCGCTTCGGCGGTGGCTGGTGGGGCTTCCGTGGCCCGTTCGCTGGCCCGCGCTTCGGCGGGGGTCGGCCCTGGGGCGGCCCGCCCACTGGCCCGCAAGGCTGGGGCGAACACCCCGGCCAACGCCGCAGCGGTGAACACTTTCACGGCCCGTTCGGGCATCGCCACTGGCAGCACAATGCGCCTGAGCAAGGCGAAGGCGAGAGCGTAACCAAGCGGGGCTAAACAGACCAGCACCAAACAATAGAGACACGAGGGCGCACTGATGTGCGCCCTCATTCTTTATATCTCAACCCAGCAGCGCAGCAATCACCTTGTCCCAGCTAATATCGGCGGCACGATAATCGGCTAGCCCTTGCTGACCGAGCGTGGCGGCTAGTTCCGTTTCCGCATACAGGCGGCGAATGTTGGCGGCAAGCGCGATGACATCGGGGGGGCTGACCAGGCCGTTCGCGCCGTCGCGCACGAACTCCAACACGCCGCCCGCATCATCAGTGGTGACGATGGGGCGGGCGCTCGCCATCCCCTCCAGGGTGCTGAAGCCGTAATCCTCATCCACTGGCGCGTAGTAGACGGCGCGGGCATTTGCCAGCAACTCAATCTTACGCTCCTCGCTGACGTAGCCAGGCAGTGAGACCCGCCCTTGCAGTGGCCCATCCGCCACCCTTTTCCGCAGCGACTCAAGCAGCGGGCCGCTGCCTGCGACCACCGCTTTTGCCTCCGGCACCTGCTCAAGCGCGTCCAGCAGCAGTGCCGGTCGCTTGGCTGCATCGAGCCGATTGACGAACACGATGTAATCGCCATAGTCGCCCACCTGCCAGCGATCGTGGGCCAGTGGTGGATAGAGCGGCTGGGCGGTGAAGCCATTGTAGCGCTGCAGCCTGCCCGCCACGTTGCGGCTGATCGCAAAGCGGTGGCTGGCGGGGGTGCCGCCGATACCGAGCCGATCCGCCTGCTGCACCATCTTGCGTACTCGCCTATCCTCCGTGGTGTTGGCGAAATCGCTGAGGGGGGTGCCGTACCAGTCATACGCCTGGCGGTGCTGATGCACCAGCCAGAGGGCGCGATTGGGGTGAACAGACAGGTAAGAGGGAAACTTGGTGGCGATCACCAGGTCAACTGGCACGCCATTGCTCTCGCTCAAATCGAGCAGCCGCCAGGCGGCCATGCTCTTGACCAATTCATGGTGCGGGTACCAGCGATAGGGCAGGGCCACGACATCCACGCGATGCCCGCGCTCGGCCAGCGCATCCCTCAGGCCGTCGACCAGCGCCTCGTTGCCCCCGCGCACGAACGGAACCTGCGATGTGGTGATAATGATGTTCATAGGGCATAGCTTACCGCATCCGTCCCGCTTTGTCCAGCTTGACCTTGCCCTTATGATATTGGTAGAATAAGAGGGCAATAGTGTAATTGGCAGCCAACCATCAAATAAGGGGATATAAAATGAGCGAGCGCAAAATAACGATTAGCCAGCGTCGGGGTGGTGCGATATTGGCAAGCGGCATCGAGCCAGTGGAAGTCTTTGGCTTTGAAGGTTACTGGTACTTCGACCCCGACAAGGTGAACAAGGAGATGCTGAAGGTCACGGAGCGAACCTATAACTGCTCGTACAAGGGGATCTGCTTCTGGGTGGATCTGGTCAGCGCCGACGGCACCGCACAAAACGTCGCCTGGGTCTACGAACATCCCTTCCCAGGTTATGAGCGCATCGCCAACCGCTATGGCTTCTACGCTGGCACCGGCAGCGACACTATAGCCGAGCTAAAGTTAGCAAAGGCGATATGCCACCTCTCACCGACAACTACGATGTAATCGTGATCGGGGGCGGACACGCAGGCTGCGAGGCCGCGTTGGCCGCTGCCCGCATGGGACGGCGGACCCTGCTGCTCACCGCCAACCTTGATACCGTCGCGCTGATGCCCTGCAACCCCAGCATCGGCGGGCCAGCTAAGGGCCATGTAGTGCGCGAACTCGATGCGCTCGGTGGCGAGATGGCCCGCGTCACCGATCGCACCTTCATCCAGATCCGCACCCTCAACACCGGCAAAGGCCCGGCGGTGCAGGCGCTCAGGGCGCAGAGCGACAAGCGCCTCTACGCCGCCACGATGAAGCAGGCGGTCGAGCAGCAACCCAACCTTTATCTCAAGCAGGCAATGGTCAGCAAGCTGATCATTGGTGAGGCAGACGGGCGGCGCATCGTGCGCGGCATTGTCACCAATGGCGGCGTAACCTATTATGCGACTGCGGTGGTGCTGACCACTGGCACCTTCCTGCGCGGACGCATTGTGATGGGCGAGATGACCATGGCCGCCGGTCGCGCTGGCGAAGCGCCTGCGGTCGAACTTGGCGAGACGGTGGAGAGCCTTGGCTTCAAGCTGCTGCGGCTCAAGACCGGCACCCCGCCACGGGTGGATGCGCGTAGCCTGGACTTCAGCCAAACCGCCCCCCAGTATGGCAGCCCCACCCCGCTGCACTTCAGCCACTGGCCGACCACGCCGACCATGCTCGAACCGCTACCCATCTATCCCAACCCCCAGCCGAGCGAGTGGCGACCGCAGATGGCCTGCTACCTGATCCACACCAACGCCGACACCCATCAGCTGATCCGCGACAACATCGACCGCGCCCCCATGTTCAGCGGCATCATCGAAGGGGTGGGACCGCGCTATTGCCCCAGCATCGAGGACAAGGTAACGCGCTTCCCCGAAAAGGAGCGGCAGCAGCTATACCTGGAGCCGGAAGGCTGGCAGACCAACGAGGTATACGTGCAGGGCGCGAACACCAGCCTGCCCGAAGATGTGCAACTGGCAATGCTACGTACCATCCCGGCTTTGCGCCACGTCGAGGTTATGCGTAACGGCTACGCGGTAGAGTATGATGCAGTGCAAGCCAGCGAATTGCAGGCGACCATGGAGAGCAAACGGGTCGCCAACCTGTTCCTCGCTGGGCAAATTAATGGCACCTCCGGCTACGAGGAGGCAGCAGGCCAGGGCATCCTTGCGGGCATCAACGCCGCGCTCCGTGCTGGCGGGTTGCCCAATCGCACCGTGCGCGACACGGATATGCCAACTGAGGCGCGGGCGACTATCGAGCAGCTTGAGCGCGGCGAACTGCTTATCCTGCCGCGCAGCCTGGCGTACATCGGGGTGATGGCCGATGACCTCACCACCAAGGAGCTCCGCGAACCCTACCGCCTGATGACCGCCCGCGCCGAGCATCGCACCCTGCTACGCACTGACAACGCCGACCTGCGCCTTGCCGCAATCGGCTACCGCCTCGGTCTGCTGGACGAACAGCAATACGAAGCGGTCGAGCTAAAGCGAGAACTGATCGCCACCACCGTCACCCGCCTAAGCCGCGAACGCATCAACCCCAACGCGGGCCTCAATGCGGCGTTGACCGCCGCTGGCTTCCCGCCCGTCACCCATGCCAGCAGCGTAATGGACTACCTCAAGCGCCAGGATGTAACCTACCATGTGCTGCCAGTGATTGTAGATTATAGATTGCAGATTGTAGATAAGGAAAACCCATCCCCCACCGAGGGAGGCTGGGTGGGGGAGCTGGGCGAACAACGGTTCGCCCCTACAGATGAGGCCGGCGCTGGGATGCAGGGCGAACAACGGTTCGCCCCTACCGATAATGCCGATGCCGGGATGCAGGGCGAACAACGGTTCGCCCCTACCGATAATGCCCAATACTCAGCATTTAACTCAAAACTCAAAACTCAAAACTCAAAACTCCAACAGGAGGTGGTCGAGCAGGTCGAGCTAATCGCCAAGTACGCTGGCTACATCAAGCGCGAACGCTTCGAGGTGGAGCGCGCCCGCAGCATGGAGGAGCGCCGTCTACCCGCCGACTTCGACTATCTCGCCATGACCGGACTACGCCGCGAAGCGCAGCAAAAGCTGCAGCAGATGCGCCCCGCCACCCTGGGCCAGGCCGCCCGCCTCGCGGGGGTCAACCCGGCGGATATTGCCGTGCTGATCGTGCATCTGCAGCGGGAATAGCAACAGGACTTAAATTGATGGCAAAAGGTGTTGCGTAATTATTCTAATTAATATATAATAAGAGCTAGAGTTCCACACGTTTCCCTATACTTACCACTAGTTATGCCGCTTCGGCTATGATGAGCGCAGAGCCTGCACTGATCGGGCCAGCCCGGATCTTTTTGCGGAGGTTGCCGATGCCCGACATCCCAACTGACCCGGCCATTCAGCTGCGGGGTGTGTACAAGCGATTCCGCACGCCTACCGGCTCCGCTTACACAGCCCTGCGGAATCTCAACATAAGCGTCCAGCCCGGCGAGTTCTGCGCCGTGGTCGGCCCCACTGGCTGCGGGAAATCTACAACCCTGGCCCTCATCGCCGGACTGGAACCCGCCAGCGCCGGAGAGGTGTTGCTAATGGGCCAACCCGTCAAAGGCATCGATGCCCGCATTGGCTATATGTTTCAGACTGATGCCATCTTTCCCTGGAAGAATGTGCTGCAGAACGTTGCGGCTGGCCCCTTGTTTCGCGGTATGTCAAAAACCGAGGCGATTGAGCGCGCTGGCGACTGGATTAGCCGGGTTGGCCTAAGCGGGTTCGAGTATTACTACCCGCACCAGCTATCGGGTGGAATGCGTAAGCGGGTTGCCCTCGCCCAAACGCTGATTACCGGCCCTCAAATCCTGTTGATGGATGAACCATTCAGCGCCCTGGACGTGCAGACCCGTGCGCTGATGGAGGATGAGTTGCTCGCGCTCTGGGCTAGCACCTCTGCCTCGGTGGTGTTCGTAACGCACGATCTGGAGGAGGCAATCGCCCTGGCCGATCGGGTGTGTGTGCTGACGGCAGGGCCAGCTACGGTCAAAGGCATCTATACCATTGACCTACCCCGACCGCGCCAGGTGGCAGAGATCCGCTTCGCGCCGCGGTTTGTGCAGCTATATCAGGAAATCTGGGGCGCGCTGCGCGACGAGGTTATGGTGAGCTATGAACGCGATAAAAAACGCACCATCAGTTGACAGCACTGACCTTGCGGACGATGAGCCAGTATGGATTGCCAGCACTGCAGCCCGGCGCTACCGCATCATCGTAACTAGCTTGCGGGTATTGCTTCTGATCGTAATCATCGGGGGCTGGGAGCTGGGAGCGCGCATCGGCTGGATCGATGCTTTCTTTTTCGGCCAGCCTACCGCGATCGTACAACAGATCTGGACTTGGATCACGCAGGGTACGGCACAGGGGCCGCTCTGGCAGCAGATCGCAGTCACCCTGGAAGAGGCGGTCATCGGCTTTCTGATTGGGGTTGTGCTAGGTGTCGTTTTCGGTGTGGCGCTTGGGCGCAGCAGGCTCTTGGCCGACATTCTAAGCCCTTACATTAAAGTAGCGAATTCGATTCCGCGCATAGTGCTCGGCTCGATCTTCGCTATCTCCCTGGGGCTGGGCATTGGCTCCAAGATCGCCCTGGCCGTCGTCCTCGTCTTCTTTATCGTCTTCTTCAATGCTTTCCAGGGTGTGCGCGAGGTTGACCGCAACCTGATCGCCAATGCGCGGATTTTGGGAGCCAATTCGCGCCAACTTGCGACCGAGATCATCATTCCATCAGCCCTATCCTGGATCATTGCAAGCCTGCACACCAGCTTCAGCTTTGCGCTGGTAGGCGCTGTGGTAGGGGAATATCTGGGGGCGCTCAAGGGACTTGGTTTGCTGATCTCCACGGCCCAGAACACCTTCAATGCCAACGGTGTCTTCGCAGCGATGGTGATTCTTGCCGCTATATCCTTGACTGCCGAGGCCATAATCACGGCGTTGGAGAATCGCCTGATCCGCTGGCGGCCTAATACAATTACTGATGTATCGATCTAAGAAAGGAATAGTGAAGCATATGCCGCACATGAAACGACGAGTCGGCCCCGCAGTCGGCACCATCCTGGTCCTAATCCTGACCCTGAGTAGCTGCGGGACGGATGCGGGAACTGGCACCACCCCTGTCGCCCAGAAGGATCATATCAAAATCCTGGTTGGTGGGATGAGCAAGCAGATTTACTTGCCCAATATGCTGACGCAGCAGCTCGGCTACTTTGACGAGCAGAACCTCCAGGTTGATCTGATAGACGAAGCCTCCGGCCAGTCTGCGGAGACGGAAGTTCTATCGGGCGGCGTAGATGCGGGGTCCGGATCCTACAACCACACCCTCGAGCTGCAGGCGAAGGGCAAAGGAATTGTCGAAGTTGTCCAACTCTTGATCTCACCCGGCGAGGCGGAGATGGTCTCCAGCAAAGCGGCCGACACGATTAAGTCAATTAACGACCTCAAAGGCAAGAACCTGGGTGTCACGGAACTTGGCTCAGGCACGCAAACCCTAACCCAGTATATGCTTAGCCAGAAGGGCATCGCGGCCGATCAGGTGCAGTTCGTGCCTGTTGGCGCGGGTGATACCTTCATCGCGGGTATCAAGCAGGGCAAGATCGACGCAGGCATGACCACAGAGCCGACTATCTCCCGCCTGCTTAAGACTGGGGATGCCAAGGTGCTGATTGACCTACGCACGCCCGATGCTACCCGCGCCGCTCTCGGTTCCGACTACCCCTTTATCTGCGTGTTCATGAAGGCGGACTATGTTGCCGCCCACAAGGATCTGGTGCAGCGGCTGGTGAATGCCTACGTGAAGACGCTCAAGTGGATCAACACACACACGCCGCAGGAAGTGGCGGACAAGATGCCCGCAGACTACTACGCTGGCGATAAAACCCTCTACGTCACTGCACTGACTAACCAGTTCGCCATGTACAGCCCAGACGGGAAGATGCCGGACAGCGGGCCGCCGTTTGTGCTGAAGTTCGAGCAGCAGATCAACCCGGATGTCAAAGCGGCAACCATTGACCTGGGCAAGACGTTTACCAACGAGTTCGTGAACAACGTGAAATAAGAGATGCCCATCGCATAGGCATCCCGGTACCTCGGCAATGCGGATCACACAGTCATCCCGTATTTTAGGGATGTAAAAAGAGACCTTCTGAGGTGAGATGGGTTTTACCACAACCATTACACCACAGGAGGTCTTTGCAATGCCTATCAATTATCTTATACCAATTAGCCGAGCAGATAGTTAAATTGGGCCAGGGCGAACAACGGTTCGCCCCTACAGAAACTATAGCGGCACCACGGCTAATTGGTATTATCGCACACCCTGCCGCCGACGACAATTTTCCGCGTCTTCCCCATCTTTTTCCGCGTCTTCGGTGCCTCAACTCGCTGCTCTAATTTTGTGTTTGTTTGTTATTTATGTTACAATGTATTGGTTGCGATCTCCAACCCAACAGTTAAGTGCATTGAAGCCCAACGCTACCGCTGCTGTTATATTAGTCCCGCCTCCCGTGGGCTGCCGAACATTCATTTTGCCCCGGGCGAGCGTTAGATCAGCAATGGAGGCAATGATATGATGCTTTTTCCCGCCATGCGCGGCGTGATTGACCGACGTATCCTGGTCAACTATCGGGTCGACCCCGATGTGCTTGCCGCGATCTTGCCATCGCCGTTCCGCCCCAAGTTGGTGCAGGGCAGTGGTATCGCGGGCATTTGCCTGATCCGCCTGGCGCATCTGCGCCCACGCGGCATCCCCGCATTCCTGGGTGTCAGCTCGGAAAACGCCGCCCATCGCATCGCCGTCGAGTGGGATGAACAGGGTCAGCGGCATGAGGGGGTTTATATCCCCCGTCGCGATACTGCCTCACGGCTGAATACCTGGCTGGGTGGCCGCATCGTTCCCGGTTTCCACCAGCACGCCCACTTCCGCGTGGCCGAACAGGCCAAACATTTCTTCGTGGCGCTGGACAGTGATGATCAGCGCACCCATGTCGTGGTCGAGGCCGATATCGCCGAGGCCCTACCATCCACATCGGTCTTCAAGACAGTAGCGGAAGCCTCCGCCTTCTTCGAACATGGGTCCATCGGCTATTCGCCCGCGCAGAGCGGTGGTCCGTTGCAGGGCATTCGGCTGCACGCCTTCAACTGGGAAGTGGTGCCACTCGCGATCCAGCAGGTCGAGTCCAGCTTTTTTGACAACCCTAAGCAGTTTCCGCCAGGCACCTGCACCTTTGATTGCGCCCTGCTTATGCGCGGCATCGAACACGCCTGGTACGGCGCACAAGCGCTCCGCCCGGTACCTGCGCTCTAGCGCCCGCCCAAGCACACGGGGCAGTGCTTTGAATCGCGGAGGATGCGGAAAAAGGCCGACGTTGCATCTAAGCAGCGTCGGCTCCTTCATGACGATAATGTTGATGTAGGGGCGGGCGGCGCTCGCCCGAGTGCAGCGCATCAATGCTCATCGTAACTGGCAACGCTGCTCCAACTTCTCCGTGTCCTTCGTCCTATCCATGTGCTTCGTGATTCTACTGCTGGTGATTCGTCGGCTGACTTAGTTGCCAGCGGCGGGCTGGCCCGCATCGCCCCAAAGTAGCCAACCGCCACCGCGAGGCCGAGATAGGCGAAGAAGTAGGTATAGGTAGCGACAGTGAAGTGCGACACCAGCAAGGTGACCAGGTAACCGCTTATCCCCACACCGAGCGCGACAAGCAGCAACTGCTTTGGCAGCCACTCGTCGCGTTTAGCCTGCTGCCAGGTAAACGAATAGAAGGCGAAGATGAGTAGTATCAGCAGGCCGAGCATGATGATACCACCCCAGGCAAGCTGATCAAGGATCCAGTCGTGACTCATATCCGGGGTGGCGTTCCGCAGTTCGATGTTCTGTAGGCCAGCGGGGTAGTAGGGGTTGTAGGTAAGGTACGTGGTCTCCGGCCCATAGCCGATCGCCAGGCGAGTCGTGTCAGAGATGAGCATATTGGCGGTACCTTGCCAGACAGATGCCAGCACTTTGCCGCTGCCAATGTCGAACTGGGTAAGCACGCCCAGCCTGCCAACGTATGGCATCTCGCGCAGTGAGGCCAGCGGTGAACTGGGCAGATTGAACACCACCAGGAAGAGCAGCGCTGCAGCACACGCCACGCCAGCCAGGCTCAACCCGACGCGACTACGCTGCAACCACAAGGCGGCCAGCGCAAACACCATCATTTCCACAACTAGCGCCACCAACGGCCCGCGTGATTGGGTGTAGAAGATTATCGCCACTACAAGGGCGAACAGTAGGATCAGGGCAACAAGCGCGGTGGTGGCAAGCGCATGAGTCATCCTAGCGTTGGCGTAGAGGAAGGTCAGCGCGTAGAAGATGAGGATGCCAGTAGGCAGGATGAACCAGAGACCAAAGTCGGGCCGCTGATTGGATGCGATTAGCGCCAACGCCAGCCACAGTACGAAGCTCTGCGCGGCGATGGAGATGGTATAGATCGCGATGCGCGGGCCATCGTAGTCGTCGAGCTCGGCACGGTTGGCAGGATCGCGCAGCCAGGTAGCGACGGTGACGATGCGGTAGAGGATGAGGGGCGCGACCATCACCAACCAATTGCCAAATGCAGTCGCGTTGCCCGCTGGTCCGGCCACGCGAGTTGTTACATCGCCCGCCCAGGGCAGCGGATCCCAGCCCTGGTGCTGCATCAGACCGTAAAGAGCGGCAGGCGCGGCGGTTGCCACGCAGAAGGTGATGATGCGTTCCACCTGAGCGCGGGTCCGCAGATTGAAAAGGATGATCAGCCCCAGCACGATGTAGGCTAGCTGGGTGAGGAAGCCCTCCTGCCGCTGGTACGAGCCGAAAATGCTGATGTAGACATCCACCGAGGTGAGGCTGCTGACCAGATACCAACCCGCATACAGCAGCAGCGGCAGCACCAGCGGCGCTCGCCACCACGCCCCCACCTTGCCCTGCCCATTTTGGTAGCTGGCGGGGTCGTCTTTTACTCCCGCGCTATCCACCTCAGCATCAGGTTGGGTTATCGCATCCTGTGGCACCCGACGATGCTCCAGGGTCTTGATCGCCCAGCATACTGCCGCAAGCGCGACAATCGCACGCAGCAGCGCCACCTTGTCCGGCTCGAACACGCGGCTGCTGTAGACGTTGAAGAACAGTGGCGTATACACCAGCGCCGCTAGCCATAGCCCCTCTATTGCCCTATCCATCCACTGTGCCAGTCTAGTCATTGCACGCCTCCTATCTGCTTCCAGATTCTCAATACTTCAAGCCTATTATAGCATGATGCTGCAAGCTCAGGCTTACGCATGATCCAACCCTGGCGTAGCAGGCACACTGACTGCCGCAATTGCGATCATTTTACCTGCTTCTTACCCATTTGTTGCAAGCATTTTACATGACCCCGCTATAGTTAAGCTCAACTAGCTCAAAGGAGACCACCCAAGTGAAATCAACCTATTTTTTGGCATTCAGCATTCTGCTTTTGGTACTCACCTCTTTGTTCGCTGCCCCCGCTGCTCCAGCCAGACTGATAAGCCAAATCAGCCAGCCTCCCGATCATATCTTCTCGCCAGTCACCCCGCCCGTCAAAGCCAACCCTCTGCCCGCCGATTATTGTGACAGCATCCATAGCGAGTATCCGGGCATGGTCGAGGTGAACGGTATCTATTATGCTTATTACAGTGGCTTCGGTTGCACCTGGCAGATTTACCTTGCCACCAGCAGCGATGGCGTCCACTTCAACAAGCAGGGGCCAATCCACATTAACGATGGTTGGGCCGACCAACGCGCCTTCCCTTTCGTGTTCTACGAGGATGGCCTGTTCAAGCTCTACTATGGAGGCAACGTACCGTACCAGATTGGCTATGCCACCAGCATCGATGGCATCAACTTCACCGCCCAGCAGCAGCCCGTCCTCTCCTATGAGATTGGCAACTACTGGGACAACGTGGAGGTGGTGCGTCCTTCGATTGTCGAGGTGGTCAACCCCAGTGTGCAAGCGCTGCAGGCGCTCAAGCTAGCTAGCGCTACCTCGCGCCTGTATATGATGTACTACAACGGCTTCGGCAGTGACGACTCAGCGATCGGCCTGGCCTATAGCAGTGATGGCCTCGCCTGGCAGCGCTACGCGGGCAACCCGATTGTCACCGATACGAACGGCATCTACACCAGCTTCGCCATCACCGAGAGCGGCACCACCTACCTTTATTATCATACCAACAACGGCATCTATCTCACCACCAGCCAGGATGGCATCCATTTCACCCCCTACTCTAGCGACCCCATCCTCAGCCCTTCCACCAGCAACGGCTGGGATGCGGGGCTGGTATATGGCGCGTTCGTGCGGCGCGCCGACGATGGTAGCTATAAGATGTACTACAATGGCATCCCCGGCCAGAACGCCGATTTCGGTATGATCGGGATTGCCACCAGCCCCGACCTTATCCACTTTACCCCCAGAGCCGACAACCCGGCGATTACGGTGGGCAACACCCCCGCCAACTTCGCCGCGCAGGGCAACCCCAACGGCAGCATCAGCGTTAGCTGGCACGATGTCGTGACTGATGCCCAGTCGTATCAGTTGGATTATGGCGTAGCCAGCCAGTTTTATACTGCAACCCTCGATGTCAGCGGCGTAGAGAGCTATACCTTCACCCCGCCCACTGCTGGCGACTACTTTATAACCGTGGTCGGCACCAGCGATGGGCGGGCTGGCTATCCGGCAGAGGAACGCGAGGTCAATACCAGCTTGCTTCCGACCCCAACCCTTACCCCAACTCCGGTCGACACGGCCACGCCGCCCGCGCCTACCCCAACCGATTGCGCTAATCCGTTCGTAGACATCAGTGGCAACGCCTTCTACGCAGCCATCCATAAATTGTATTGTCAGGGGGTAATCAGCGGTAGCGATGCCATCCATTTTGCGCCCGCGGGCAGCGCAACTCGCGGACAATTCGCCAAGATTATCGTGCTGGGCTTCGGCCTGCCACTGAGTACGCCGCAAGGGAGCCAGACGTTCACTGACGTGCCGCCCACCTACTTTGCCTACCTGTACATCGAGAGCGGTTACTTGCAGGGCATCCTCAGCGGTTTCGACCCCGCCAGTTGCGCGGTGGCGGGTGCGATCTGGCCTTGCTACCTGCCGAACGTGTCGATCACTCGCGGGCAGCTTACCAAGCTGGTCGTCGCCGCCGCGCACTATCCGCTATCCACACCTGCTAGCGGGCCGAGCTTCACCGATGTGCCGCCCAGCAACGTGTTCTATACCAGCATCGAGACTGCCTACCACATGGGCATCATCGCTGGCTATCCCGACCACAGCTTCCACCCCAACGCCGAAGTGCGCCGCGACGAGATGGCTGAGATTGTCTATGCGGCGGTCATCCCAGCTTCACCTCGGTAGAGCAACAAATGGGGTTCGCAGTGTGCGTCATGTTCTTGCAGAGCAGGCATCTGTAGGGGCGAACTGTTGTTCGCGCTGATCGGGTATGCAAAACCGTGACCCACACTCGGAGGTTAATGGCAAGTTGCATTATTCAGATCTTGCTGCTATACTCGGTGGGCCTTGCGACAGCGTCGTCGCAGCGGGAAAGTCCTGAACCGCCCCTGCCCCTTTTTCCACACCTTCAGCCACTCTCCCTGCGCTTGACGCTGACCCATACGGCAGCGTCAATTTGTGTTTAGTGGTGGACATCAGAAAGGGAAAGCAGGATGAAACGGACAAACAGGCGGTTCCGCCAGATCGCGGTAGTGTTGCTCCTGGTGGTCTTCAACCTGGGGCTGCTCAGTCTCATCAACCCGACAGTGGGTAGCAGCGCAGTCAAAGCGGCGGGCGCAGGCAGCAGCGGGGTGACGATTCCCGCACCGCGACCCGAAGTGCTGGTGGTGCAGATATACTTCAAGAATCAGGCCGAGCGCGACCGCCTTGCCACCGAATGGGGCGCGGACGAGGTGGACACCTCCAAGGGTTTCATCACAGTCTGGACCGACCAGGCGACGTACAACCGAATGCTGGCGAAAGGCCTGAAGGTGGCGATAAATGAGAAGACCACCAAACAGGCCAACAACCCCAACCTATTCGGCCAGGCCAGCCCCGATAGCTTCTTTGGCGGCTATCACACCGTTGAAGAGATGCAATCATTCCTCGATCAGTACGTGGCCGCCTACCCAAGCCTGGTGGAGAAGATAAACGTCGGCTCATCCTGGTGCAAGGTCAACGCGGGCAGTTGCACTCAGCCCGATGCCAATAATGGCTACACCCTCTGGGCGCTGCATATTACCAACCGCAGTGTCCCCGGCCCCAAGCCGGTGTTCTGGTACGATGCTGGTATCCACTCCCGCGAGATCGCTACACCAGAGGTGGCAATGCACTTCATCAGCTACCTGCTGGATAGCTACAACACCAACGCCGATGCTCACTGGCTGGTGGATTATCACGATATCTGGGTAATGCCGATGTTCAACCCCGACGGCCACCATATTGTCGAGTCGGGCGGCAGTAGCCCCTACTACCAGCGCAAGAATGCCAACTACACCAACGGCTGCAACAACTGGCCGCCCAGCGTCAGTAGCCAATTCGGCATTGACCTTAACCGCAACTACCCGTTCCAATGGGGCGCACATGGCGGTTCTAGCAGCAACACCTGCGACCAAACCTATCGTGGCCCCAACCCCAACGAGGTGGAGGTTCAAGCCGTAACCAGCAAGATACGTAGCCTAATCCCCGATCAGAACGGCCCCGGCACTACCGAGAACACGGTGAACGCCGCCCCGATTACGGCGACTGGTGTGGTGATGGGGATGCACTCCTATGCTCAACTGAACCTGTACGCCTGGGGTGGGGTAGGCAACGCCGCACCCAACGGCACCGACCTGGCGAACATTGGCAGCCATATGAGCGCTACCAATGCCAACCCACCAGGCAATGGCTATACCTCGGAGCAATCGATCAACCTCTATGCCACCGATGGCACCTCGGTTGACTGGGCTTATGGCGAACTGGGCGCGGTAGCCTTCACCACCGAGTTGAGCGACGACGGTGGCGGCTTCTTCCCGGCCTTCTCCTTCACCAATGGCACCATCTGGCCGCAGAACCAGGGAATGCTGCTCTACCTGGCAAAGCTGGCCCGCACCCCCTACCTGACTAATCGCGGCCCCGACAGCAACAACGTCAACGTCTCGCCAACCAGCGTGGCCCAGGGTACACCCGCCAGCCTCAGCGCCAGCCTCAACTACGCCTGGACCAGCAACAGCTACGCCCAAAACGTCGGCGCAGCCGAATACTATGTCGACACCCCGCCCTGGGCGGGCGGCATCGCCGTGCCGATGAACGGTTCGTTCACCTCGCAGACGGTATCGGCTAGCGCCAGTGTGCCGACTGGGGCGTTGAGCGCCGGTCGCCACATCATCTTCGTGCGTGGGCGTGGGGTGAACAGCTATAGTGGCTTCCAGAGTTGGGGTACTGTCTCCGCCGTATTCCTCAACGTAACCACCAGTGGGCCGACCAATACGCCAACCAACACTCCTACCAATACCCCAACCAATACCCCCACCAATACCCCGCTCCCTGGCGCAACCAACACCCCGACCAACACACCCACCAACACGCCCACCCCTGGCGGCTGCGGTGGCAATCTCTTCCAGAACCCTGGCTTCGAGAGCGGCAACCTTAGCTCGTGGACGATAGATGGCACCAGCCCCTCGCCGACTGCCAGCACCGCCCAGCATCACAGCGGCAGCTTCTCCGCGCTGGTGGGTTCGCTCACTTCAGGTGGTGATAGCTCGCTATATCAGACCATCACCGTGCCAGCGAGTGGCGGCACTCTCAGCTACTGGTACTGGCCTTCGACCCTCGACACCATCACCTACGACTGGCAGGATGCCTACGTGCAGAACACCAGCGGCACCACCCTTGCCACCATCATGCACATCGACTCCAATGCTCAGGCTTGGACCAACGTCAGCTTCAACATGAGCGCCTACGCTGGACAGACCGTGCGGATCAAGTTCCTGGCCCACGACGATGGCTACGCGGGCGACCCCACCTATATGTACCTCGACGATGTATCGCTTGCAAGTTCCTGCTCAACGCCGGGGCCAACCAACACGCCGACCAAGACAGCTACCCCGACCAATACACCAGTGCCGCCTACCCCGACTAATACACCAGGAACTTGCAGCAACCCATTCCAGAACCCCGGCTTCGAGAGCGGCAATCTTAGCTCGTGGACGGTAGACGGCACCAATCCGTCGCCGACGGCCAGCACCACCCAGCACCACAGCGGCAGCTACTCTGCGCTGGTGGGATCGACTTCACCGGCAGGTGATAGCTCGCTCTATCAAACTATCACCATCCCAACCGGCGCTAGCACGCTGTCGTTCTGGTACTGGCCCTCGACTCTGGACACCATCCAGTACGACTGGCAGGATGCCTACGTGCAGAACACCAGCGGCACTACCCTTGCCACCATCATGCACGTCGACTCCAACGCCCAGGCTTGGACCAACGTCAGCTTCAACATGAGCGCCTACGCTGGGCAGACCGTGCGGATCAAGTTCCTGGCGCACGACGATGGCTACGCGGGCGACCCCACCTATATGTACGTCGACGATGTGTCACTTGCCTGTCACTAGGTGAGGACGAAGCGATGCGTAAGTGTCTGAAAAGCTGTTCGATTGTGCGTAGCACGAGTCGTCGCCAAGCCTGATCAACTAAGCCCCCAGCGGTGGTCGGGGCAGAATCTTGAAGCGCAAGATGCCGGGGTAAGCACGTTAGCTAATCCTGCTTACCCCACGCATTAGCAGCAGGCGAGATTCTCCCCAACCCCCGCTGGGGCTGAGGTTAATGCGCTTGTGGCGGCTCGGCTCGTCCAGCCACATTACATTGGTGCGGTTGGGCAATTTAATGGGCTGAAGCAGGTGCGCGTCACGTTTTTTACATCCCCAACCAGGGCAAACAACGGTTCGCCCCTACTGAACGCTTGCTCTGCAATAATGTGACGCACAACCTAATATTACAGCGAAGTTACGATTGGCTTTGACAGGGGTGGCAGGGCGTATGCGATTCGCCCCTACAACAATCTGGCGCGTTAATGCCAACTGAGGCTGTAATGCTAACTGCACCCCGGCGGTTGCACGCCACCTGCTTATGCCCTATAATGATAGACACCGCGCCCCTGGAAACTACGCTGAGAGCAGCATGGCTCCAGCAAACAGCGGCACAGTAAAGAAACGGAGGAAAGTCAGTATGTCGAGTAATAAGAAGTTTGGCTCAAGGCTGGCGCTGGTCGCGCTGGTGGCGCTGGCGCTTTCGGCCTGCGATCTGGGCGGCACCGCCAGTAGCACCGCACCGACGGCCACCCCCGCAGCAGGCAGCAACGCCGTGACTGCCAGTCCCACCACTGCGGGCAGCAGTATGGTGATGACCAACACCGCCAGCATGGGCGGCGGCACGGCGATGACCAACACCGCCAGCATGGGCGGCGACAACATGGCGAATACGGTGATGCTGGGCGCGGCCCTCAGCCAGAGCAAGACGGCCAAAGTCTACGGCGATAGCCAGAGCAAGGCGATCAAGATGGCGATGGACGAGATCAACGCGGCGGGCGGTATCAACGGCAAGCAGATCACCATTGACATTCAGGATGATGCCAGCAATCCGAAGCAGGCGGCTACCGTCTACCAGAAGTTCATCAACGACAAGGTGATCGCCATCATCGGGCCAACCCTGAGCAACTCGGCGGCGACCGCCGACCCCCTGGCGCAGCAAGCGCAGATCCCGGTGCTAGCAGTCAGCAACACGGCGGGCGGCATCGTGGACATTGGCGATTACATCTACCGCGACTCGCTGTCCGAGGCCCAGGTTATCCCCAACACCATCAAGGTGGCGAAGGCCAAGCTGAACATCAGCAAGGTCGCGCTGATTTACGGTAACGACGATGCTTTCACCAAGGCGGGTTACAGTGTGTTCAAGCAAGCGCTGGCCGCCAATGGCATCACCATCACCACCGAGCAAACCTTCCAGAAGGGCAACATCAACTTCAGCGCCCAGATCACCGCGATTAAAGGTAGCAACCCTGACGCAATCGTTGCCTCGGCGCTGCTACCGGAAGGCGAAGGTATGATCAAGGAAGCCCGCAACCAGGGTATGACCGTGCCGATCATTGGTGGCAACGGCTTCAACTCGGCCAAGCTGATGTCCGACCTGGGGCAGCAGGCCGAAGGTGTGTACGTCGGTGCCGCCTGGAACTCGGCGGGCGGCAACCAGGCGAGCCAGGATTTCGTCAAGAACTTCACCGCCAAGTACGGCAATGCTCCCGACCAGTTTGCAGCGCAGGCTTATAGCGGAGTCTACATCCTCGCCGACGCGCTGAAGCGGGCCAAGAGCATGAGCGGCGCGGATGTGCGCGACGCGCTAAAGACCACCAAGATTACCGTGCCGCTCGGCGACTTCACCTTCCTGCCCACCCGCGATGCCAACCACACCCCCGTAGTGCAGATGGTGCAGGGCGGCAAGTTCGTGGTGGTGCAATAGAAGGCATGAGGCACGAGGCATGAGGCATGAGTACCGCATAAACGAAGTTTTGATGGTGGGGTGAAGTTTCCCCTTCCATCGGGAGGGGTAGGGGAGGGTGCGGGTAGCGCTGCACGGTCCCACCCCAACCCCTCCCGGCGGGAGGGGAGTCATCAGAACATTGTTTATCTGGTACTCATACCTTGTATCTCAATCTTCAACTCACTTACTACCTTCTACATTCTACCTCCTACATTCCAAAACTATGAACTGGCAAACGCTCCCACAGCAGCTCGCCAACGGTATCTTCCAGGGCAGCATCTACGCGCTGTTCGCCCTCGGCTACACCTTGATCTTCGGCGTGCTGGATATCCTCAACCTGGCCCATGCTGCCATCTTTATGATGACGGCGGTAGCCGCCTGGTATCTGATCGCCGGGCTGGGGCTTAACTTCGTCGTCGCGCTAATCATTGCTAGCATCGTCGGCGGCTTGCTCGGCGTGCTGCTGGATCGGGTCGCCTTCTGGCGACTACGCCAGCAGCACGCGCCGCACCTCTCCGCCCTGATCAGCAGCATTGCGATGGCAACCATCTTCGAGGGCATGGTGGTGTTGCTGCCTACCCTGGGCGCAGATGCCGATAGCCGCATCATCGGAGCCGACCTGCACCACTTTCCGGCGGGCAGCATCCCCAGCGGCAATCTCAACTTTGGCACGATGTTGAGCCTACCGCCGATCAAACTGCTGGTGCTGGTTGTCGCTCTGCTACTGATGTTTGGGCTGCAATATATGCTGCGCCGCACTCGCCTGGGCCGCGAGATGCGGGCGGTAGCCGAGTCGCCCAAAGCCTCCGCCCTGCTGGGCATCAACATCGAGGCGGTGTTCGCCAAAACCTTCTTCATCGCCTCGGCGCTAGGTGGGGTGGCGGGCGTGCTGTATGCGCTCACCTATAACACCCTCACCTCCGATATGGGCAACGCGGTCGAACTAAAGGGGCTAGCCGCCATCATCCTGGGCGGCATGGGCAGCATAGTCGGCTCGGTGGTGGGCGGCTTCATCATCGGTCTGGCCGAGGTACTCAGCATCGCGCTGGGCGGCAGCAACTGGAGCGATGCGGTTGCCTTCATCGTCCTCTTCCTGATGCTGCTGGTGCGCCCCAACGGCCTGTTCGGCGCACGCGCCACCCGCACGGGTTAGTGCTGGGTTTTGAGTTTTGAGTTAGATTCGGACAACTCAAAACTCAAAACTCAAAACTCAAAACTCATTTATGATAGACTTCTACGCCGCCAACAGCTTGCTGATCAACCTGATTGCCATCAACGCGATACTGGCGTTGAGCATCTATATCACGCTGTCGGCGGCGATGTTGTCGCTGGCAAACGCGGCGTTCATGGGCATTGGCGCGTATACCGCCATCCTGTTCACCCAATACTTCGGCTGGCCGCTCATCCCTGCCGCATTGGTGGGCGCGGGGATGGCCGCATTGGTGGGGGCATTGTTGGGTGCGCCAGTGCTGCGGCTGCGCGGCATCTTCCTCGCCATCGCTACTATCGGCTTCGGCGAGATACTGCGTATTTTCATTCTGAACTTTCAACCTGGTGTCACCCTGCCCTTCGAGCAGCAAGATTACCCCAACGGTGCGGAAGGATTGCGCTTGCCGCCGCCCGCCAGTACCAGCGGCTGGCTGACCTACGGCACGTTGCTGCTACTCATCTACTTCTTCTGGCGGCTACGCGGCTCGCGCATGGGCCTGGCCCTGGCCGCCATCCGCGAGGACGAGGCGGCGGCGGAGAGCAGCGGAGTCGACGTTACCCGCTACAAGCTGCTCGTCTTCATCATCGGCGCGGCGATCGCGGGTTGGGCGGGCGCGCTCGATGCTCACCTCTACAACTTCATCTCGCCCGCCGATTTTGGCTTCTCGCAGGCGGTCAACATCCTGGTCTATGCGGTGGTCGGCGGCACGCTCGGCTTCCCTGGCCCCATCCTCGGCGCAGCCCTGATCACCGCCTTGCCGGAGCTACTGCGCCCGCTGCACGACTACCGCGACATCTTCACCGGCGTGGTGTTGCTGCTGACCATCCTGTTTCTGCCCAGCGGCCTGTTCAGCTTGCTAGGCAACGCGTTGGGCATCCGCCGTCGCTGGCAGCCCGCGCCGCAGCAAGCAGCAGAGGGGGTGCCTCACGTTCTTGCAGATCCGACACGGGCGAACAACGATTCGCCCCTACAGAGGCTTGCTTTGCCAGTGCGTAACGCGCATCCATCAGCCGATACTGGGGATACCGATATCGGGGCGCAATTCATTGCGCCCGCTGTTGACCAACCAGGGTGGGATAAATCCCGCCCCTACGACGACAATCAACAAGTCAAAACTCAAAACTCAAAACTCAAAACTGCAGCACCCCTACTCCACACCGAGGCGGCCACCCGCCGCTTTGGCGGCGTAATCGCGGTCGACGATGTGGACATCGCCATCCTGCCAGGCAGCATATATGGGCTGATCGGGCCGAACGGCGCGGGCAAGACTACGCTGCTCAACCTGCTCAGTGGCGTGCTGCCGCTGACCAGCGGGCGCATCTACCTGAGGGGCGAACGGATTGACGGTCTCGCCCCGCACAACATCGTGCGCCGTGGCATCGCGCGTACCTACCAGAACATCCGCCTCTTTCCCAGCCTCAGCGTGCTGGAAAACGTGATGGTAGGGATGCACAGTCGCACTCGTGCCAGTTTGCTGGCCCGACTCGTGTTCAGCCCCACGGCGCGACGCGAGGAGCAGACCAGCCGCAACCGCGCCTTTGAGCTGCTCACCCGCTTCGGGCTGGCTGCTAGCGCCAGCCTGCCCGCCACCGCGCTGGCCTATGGCGATCAGCGCCGCCTGGAGATGGCCCGCGCCCTGGCGACCGACCCCACCTTGCTGCTGCTCGATGAACCCGCCGCCGGGCTGAACCAGGCCGAGAGCGATCGCCTGCGTGACCTGCTGCGCGAACTGACCGCAACCGGCTTGACCGTGTTGCTAATCGAACACGACATGGCGCTGGTGATGAGCGTCTGCGATCGCATCGCGGTGCTGAACTTTGGCCGCACCATCGCCGAAGATACGCCATCTGCAATCAGCAAGGATGCGGCTGTTATCGAAGCCTACCTGGGGAGCGATTAACATGATGCAGATCAGCGTGCAATTGGCCAGCCGCCACGACCTCGACGCGATTGTGCCGCTTTTTGCCGCGCAGGAGGCCCGCCACTACGCGCTTGACCCACGCCTGGAGCGGCCACGCACCGCGCAAGCAATCCGCCAGATGCTGGCTGAGGAGCTTGAGGACGCGGGCGTACCGCTGATCGCTCGCGACCAGAACGGCGCGGTGCGCGGCTTCGTCATTGCCCGCATCTTCGAGATACCACCTGGCAACGCAATGCTCTGTTTCTACGCCACCCGTAACGGCAGCCATCGCGCCCTGACCCTGCCCGACCCCGCCTCCTCCGACGCAGCGGCCGTAGCCGATACGCTGCTGATCGCGCTGGACCGCCAGTGGCAAGCTAGCCAGACCTATGCCAACCTGCTCACCTGGCCTAGTGTGGACCGCTGGCTCGACCCGCTGCTGCACGGCCACAACTTCGTCGCCGATAGCATCGTTGCCTGGCATCCCAACGCGCCGCTGCCGCCATCGTCACGTCCGCCCGACCCCAGCCTGCGCGTGCGCCCCGCCCATCCTGCCGACGAGCAGAGCCTGATCGCCCTCCACCTCGGCGAGATCCAGTTCCACGCCGACCACGTCGCTCATGTACGCATCGTGCCGGGGGTGGAGGAGGATTTCCGCGAGAAGCTGGCACGATTGTGGCAGGGCCAATCGCCGGAGATAGGTGCGCCGCTGGTAGTGGTGGTGGAGCAAAATGGCGAAGTAGTGGCGATGTCTGAGAACTACATCGAGCAAAGCCCCGGCTGGGGCGCGCTCAGTCGCTTCCCGACAGGGCGCTATGGCTACCTCAACAGCGTCAGCGTGCGGGCCGACAAGCGCGGACAAGGCATTGGGCGGCTGCTCACCCAGGGAGTAATCGAAGCGTTCGCGCCTTATCGGGTGGACGCTTTCGGCCTCTGGTATATGCCCGCCAATCCTCTCTCCAGCAAGTTCTGGCCGCACCTCGACTTCACCCCGCTGTGGACGCAGTATCGACACAGCGGCGTAGGAGGTGGCGATGGCGCTACTTGAGGTGAACGATCTGGCGGTGAGCTACGGTCAGATTGAGGCAGTCAAGGGGGTCAGCTTCAGCGTGGACGAGGGGCAGGTGGTCGCCATCGTCGGCGCGAACGGCGCGGGCAAGACTACCATCATGAACACGATCAGCGGGCTACTGCGGGCGCGGCGCGGACAGATCAGCTTCGCGGGACAGGATATTACCCACTGGCCGACGCACCGCATCGTCGCGGCGGGCATCGTGCAGGTGGCTGAGGGCCGGGCCATCCTTGCCAACATGAGTGTGGCGGAGAACCTCGCTCTCGGTCTGGCTGCCGCTGGCTCCCGCCGTCATGAGGGTGGCCCGACTATTGCAACAATGATGGAGCGCTTCCCCATCCTGGGGCAACGCAGCGGCCTGCCCGCCGGGCAGCTATCCGGCGGCGAGCAGCAGATGCTGGCGATCGCCCGCGCCTTGCTAGCCCAACCTCGCCTGCTGCTGATGGACGAACCGAGCATGGGCCTCGCCCCGCTGCTGGTCAAGCAGGTGTTCGCTATCATCGCCGCACTGAAGGCCGAGGGTCGCACCATCCTGTTGGTCGAGCAAAACGCGCTCAAGGCGCTGAAACTGGCCGACTACGCCTACGTGTTGGAGCGTGGACGGGTCGCCCTATCCGGCACGGGCGCGGAACTGGCAGGCAATCAGGATGTGGCGCGGGCCTACCTGGGCGGACTATAGAGATTTTGGATTTTAGATTTAAGTATCCGGGGCGAACCGTTGTTCGCCCTACGATGCCTTTTGGCAGAAAGAAGAGAGGAGTCTTAACCATGCGTACCAAACGGTTTACCGTCAGGGTTGTACTGGCTAGCGTTGTGGCGATGCTGCTGCTATCGCCAATGCTGGCCGCCGCCTACGACTGGCCGCAGTTCAACCTCGACCCCCAGCACAGCGGCAACAATACCCAGGAGACCATCATCAACGCCCGCAACGCCCTCAGCTTGCAGCAAGCCTTCGCTCCAGTGAGCCTGCCCGACATTGCTGATGGCGCTCCCGTTTACCTCAGCAACGTGATAACCGGCAGTAGCACCGTTAACATGATGTACGTTACCACCAAAGCGGGACGGTTGGTTGCCCTGAATGCCGACAGCGGTGCGACCATCTGGGTGCGTCGCCCCGCAACCGGCCCCAACTACACTACCTCCTCGCCCGCGATAGACCCCAGCGGCCAGTATGTCTACAGCTACGGGTTGGATGGCAAGGCCCACAAGTACAACGTCAGCAACGGCAGCGAGACGACTACCGGAGGCTGGCCGGAGATCGCCACTCTCAAGCCTGATGTGGAGAAAGGCTCGGCGGCGCTGGCAATCGCCACCGCCCACGATGGCATCCCCCGCCTCTATGTCGCTAACGGCGGCTACCCCGGCGATGCGGGCGATTACCAGGGCCACATCACCACCATCAACCTGAACACTGGCGCACAAGCCGTGTTCAACGCCGCGTGCAGCGACCAGGCCGTTCACTTTGTCGAGAACGGCACTCCAGATTGCCCAACCGTGCAGAACGCGGTCTGGGCGCGGCCAGGTGTAGTTTACAACCCGACTACTGATCGCATCTACTTCGCCACCGGCAATGGTCATTACAATGCTAACACAGGCGGTCACGACTGGTCGGAGAGCGTAATCGCGCTCAACCCCGATGGCACCAGCAACAGCGGCACGCCGCTCGATAGCTACACCCCCACCAACTTTCAGAATCTTGACAACAGCGATGCCGACCTGGGCAGCACCAGCCCGGTAATGCTGCCCCCCATCTCCGGCAGCCGCTTTCCCCACGTCGCCGTGCAGAGCGGCAAGGAAGGCAAAATCAATCTGCTCAATCTCGATAACCTGAGCGGACAGGGCGGGCCGGGGCATACCGGCGGCGAGCTGGAGCAGATTGACGTGCCGCAGGGCGGTGAAGTTCTCCCCACCCCTGCGGTGTGGACCAACCCCACCGATGGCAGCATCTGGCTGTTCGTCGCCAACGGCAGCGGCATCTCCGCGCTGCAACTGAGCGCCGATTGTAGCGGCAACCCCCATCTCAATTTCCGCTGGCAGGATACCTCCGGCAGCGTCAGTTCACCGATTGTGGCGAACAACGTGCTGTTCTATACCTACGGCGGCCAGATCAATGCAGTTGACCCCACCAGCGGCACCCCGCTGTGGAGCGACTCCAGCATTGGCGGCATCCACTGGGAAAGCCCGATTGTGGTGAACGGGATGTTGTATCTCACCGATGAAAATGGCAAACTCAACGCCTGGCATACCAATGCGGCGGTGGCTACCGCGACTGCTCTGCCCACCAATACACCCACGCCAGCGCTAACCCCCTGCCCCGCCACCCACACGCCCACTCCCGGTGGTGCGACCAGCACGCCCACCAGTACGCCGACCAATACGACCATCCCGGCAACGGACACGCCCGCGCCCGCCACCAATACCCCGCTGGCTGCAACCAATACTCCAACCCCGACTAGCACCGCTGTGCCACCCACCAGCACCCCCGGTGGCCCCACCAATACGCCGCCCCCCACCAGCACCACTGTGCCAGCCACCAACACGCCCGCACCGCCGACCATAACCCCCACCGACTGCGCCAACCGCTTTGTGGACATCCAGGGTAATATCTTCTACGTCGCCATCCACTACCTCAATTGTCGCGGCATCGTCAACGGCACCAACGCGACCCACTACTCACCGGCGGCCACCGCAACGCGGGCGCAGTTCACCAAAATCGCGGTGCTAGCCTCCGGCACAGCGCTAACCACCCCGGCGGGCGGCCCCACCTTCGCCGACGTGCCAGCCAGTTACTGGGCTTACGTCTATATCGAGTCGGCCTACGCTGCGGGCATCATCGGCGGCTACCAATCGTGCAACCCCGGCCCCTGCTACTTCCACCCTGGCGACCCGATCACCCGTGGGCAGCTAACTAAGATCGTGGTCAGCGCCTTCCACATCGCGCTACTCACCCCCACCGGCGGCATCCCCACCTTCACCGATGTGCCGCCCAGTAACATCTTCTACGTCAGCATCGAATCGGCGCACGCGGCGGGGCTGGTCAACGGCTATCCCGACCGCACCTTCCGCCCCAACACCAACATCCGTCGTGACGAGATGGCCCAGATCCTCTACCAGGCGGCCATCCGTCGATGAGTTTAGGACTGAGCGCTGGGGAGAACTCGACCAGCTACCATCCCCAGGGATGCGCGTCACATTTTTACAAGGCCAACGCACGTAGGGGCGAACCATGGTTCGCCCTGGTTGGGTATGCAAAAACGTGACTAGTGGGCCAACGGAGATCCAGAAGATGATTTGTTACGTAAGTTTGATTGGAGGGGACTCGTAGGCAGCCTTACACGTTCCCAGGTATGGTTCGCTATGCACGATTTGATAAATCCGTAGGTTGGAGTATAATAAGCCACAGCACAGCGACTGTGCTGCTGCCCCAATCCTAGCGGAGATAAAACAACGTGCCAACTGCGAACTATATAAGCCTAACCGACGAAGAACTCGTCGAGATACTACGCTCGAACCTGTACGAGCCAATCGCGGATAGCGTCAGTACCCCGCGCTCCTCCGCCAGCCCTACCGATAAGGGTAACGGGAGCAAACCAATGGTCGAGCGTAACAGCGGCCCTCTGGAAGTGCTGTACGATCGCTACTTCCGTCAATGCTACGCGCTGGCGGTACGCATCCTCAGCAACACGGCGATGGCCGAAGAAGTGGTGCAGGAAGTGTTCCTTAAACTCTGGCAAGCGCCGCAGAGCTTCGACCAGCAGCGCGGGCGATTTGCCAGTTGGCTGTTGAGTGTAGTACATCACCGCTGCATTGACGAGCTACGCAAGAATAAGCGGGTAATCAGTGGCAACATTAGCCTCGATGCCGAGGGTGGTGACGACTTTATCACCCGCATACCGGACGAGCAAAAAGGCCCCGAAGAGGTGGCCTGGATCAGCGAACAGCGGGCCAATGTGCGTCGCGCCTTGACCAAACTTTCCGACGTGCAGCGGCGGGTAATCGAGCTGGCCTACTTTGGTGGCATGACGCAAATGGAGATTGCCAGCTACCTGGGCGAACCACTGGGAACGGTGAAGACACGCATAAGGCTGGCCTTGCAGAAGCTAAGGCTAGCCCTGGAAGCCGAGGGGCTTGGAGCAGAACAATGATGAACCTCAATGCTGAACAATTTGAAGAGATGCTGGCCGCCTACGCACTCGATGTGCTGGAGCCGCAGGAGCGGACTACGTTCGAGGCGCAACTGGCCGCCAAGCCGGAGTATCAGGCGCAGCTCTCTGCCTACGAGCAGATGCTGGCAAGCCTTGCCACGCTGACCCCAGCAGTCGCCGAGCCGGTCGGCCATCGGGAGCGAATGATGGCGAAGCTGAATGCCGCCCCCGCCGCCGCGCCTGCACGGGCGACCGCCCCAGCGATGGCCCAGGCTACTGCTGGTGTGCCGCTGGCTGCCATATTGCCGCCCACCGCCCGCAAGTCGCCTCAGCCGGGCATGATGCAACGCATCACGGCCTGGTTCAGCCTACCGAATCGCCCCGGCTTCGCCCTTGCGGGCCTATCGCTGGTGCTAGTGATCGGGCTGATCTTCTGGAACCTCGGCTTGCAATCCGATGTAACCAGGTATCAGCAGCAGGTTAACACCAGCGCGAACCAAATGGCGCAGGTACAGGCGGCGGTCGACCTGCTAGGTCAGCCCGGCACGGTGGTCAAGGCGCTGCCCGGCAACAAGACTACCGCCTACAGCCAGCTAATCGCCAACGATTCACAGAAGCGCGGCGTGCTGCTGGCCTACAATTTGCAGCCGGTCACCAGCGATAAGACATACGAGTTCTGGCTGCTGGACAAGAGCGGCAACCCCATCCCTGCTGGCACTTTCAACGTAGACCAGACCGGCAAGGGTGTGTTGAACGTGAATATGCCCAAGGATGTGCCGATTAGCAACCTGTCAGCGGGCGCGGTGACAATCGAGCCAGCGGGTGGCCTGCCCAAACCAACCGGCAACATACTGATGGTCGGCAACTTCTGAACCTTGTTTCCACCCTCAGCAAGCGGTATAATGAGCCTCCAGACTATTGCTGGAAGCTCATTTTCCTATCTGATGAGTTTTGACCACCAAAACCAGTAATGAAGCAGAGGTAGGGGCGGGCTGCACTCAACCTTTGCCATCATACTAAACAACAGCCCGCCTACATTATGCTGATTTGTGCCTAATGGTGATGGCTCTCTGGGGGTCTGGGGGTGCAGCCCACAGCTGCTGCCCGCCCGCTATGCTGCGGGTTTGCCACACCTTTGCACTTACCGACCCACAAAGACGCTGATTACGATGGGCATTATCACTTATTCAGCCGCTGGGGGCTGAACCCCCAAGACCCTCGCACTGTTGCCCAACTTTATTAACTTGATGGGTATGGGCAGTGCTTGTCCTCCCGACTACCGCATCTGGTAGTCATAAAATCATTGGGGGCGAACCGTGGTTCGCCCTGCGGCAAAGGAACATAATGGCAACCGACATCATCGTAGTTGGCCTGGGTCAGAGTTGGGGACAGGCAACCGGCGAGGCCCACGACATTCTGAACAAGACTAATGCGGAGCGACTCTATCTGCGAACCCGCCAGCATCCTACCATCGATAACCTACCCCGCGCAGTGCGCGAGAATTGCCACAGCTTCGACGCATTGTTCGAGGGTAGCCCGGCCTTCGAGGCGGTGCAAACCGAGATTGCCGCGCAACTAATTGCCGCTGCCCGCAACGGCGCAGGTGGTCAGCCGATTGTTTACGCCGTACCCGGCCATCCTCTAGTCGGCGAGGCCAGCGTCAAGCGGCTGCTCAATCGGGCGCAGATTGGCGGCATCGCCGTTCGTATTGTTGCCGGTATCAGCTTCATCGAGCCGGTTTGCGCTGCGCTAGGCCTCGATCCGTTGGCGACCGGCTTGCAGATTGTGGATAGCAACCAGCTAGCCGCCGAGTTGGAGACTGGCACCGGCGATCGCGATCGCGATTTCTACTTCAGCAGCTTCAGCCTGCCGTTCAACAGCAGCAAACTGCCTACCCTGCTAGCGCTATCGCCCAACCTGCCTTTGCTGCTAGCCCAGGTCTATAATGCGGCGATTGCGGGTGCGGTGCAGCGCAGCCTGTTGGAACTCTATCCCCCGCAGCATCGGGTCAGCCTGGTGCGATCGGCGGGCAGCGAAGGTGAGCAGGTGGTGGAGTTGGCGCTAGGCGAACTGGACAGCGAGGGCGCGGCGCTGTTCAGCCCGCTTACCTGCCTGTACGTGCCGCCGTTGCCCGTACTCGCATCGATGCGGTCGCTCGATACGCTCGTCTACATCACCGGGCGGTTGCAAGGGCCGAACGGCTGCCCCTGGGATCGGGAGCAAACCCACCAATCAATCAAGCAGAACCTGATCGAGGAAACCTACGAGGCGGTCGATGCGCTCGATGCGCTGACTGCCGATGTGAGCGGCGAGCAGCGCAACGCGGACCTGGATAAGTTTGCCGAGGAGCTAGGCGATGTGCTGCTGCAGGTGGTGTTCCAGTCGCAGATGGCGACTATAAATGGTGAGTTCACCCTGGGCGACGTGGCACAACACGTTAGCAGCAAGCTGGTGCGCCGCCATCCCCACGTGTTCGGTGATACCCAGGTCAGCGGCAGTGGTGAGGTACTGCAAAACTGGGAGGAGATCAAGAAAACGGAGCGGGCGGCCAAAGCCACCTTTGATGCTCCACGCCTGCCGATGAGCGAGGGGCTGCAGGGAGTGTCGCGCCAGTTGCCCGCGTTGCACTATGCCGAAGAGGTGCAGAGGCGGGTCGCCCGCGTCGGCTTCGACTGGCCCAACATCAGTGGGGCGCTGGACAAGGTACGCGAGGAGGTCGCTGAGGTATCCGAGGCCGACGAGTCGCACAAGCGCGAGGAGTTCGGCGATCTTCTTTTCGCCATCGTCAACCTGGGCCGCTGGATGGATCTCGATGTGGAGGAGACGCTGCGCCTGGCGAACCGCAAGTTCATCCGCCGCTTCACCGCCGTCGAAGCCAAAGCGGTAGCCAGTGGTCGCCAGCTAAAGGAAATGACCCTCGAAGAGATGGACGCACTCTGGGATGAGGTCAAGGCAGATGAGCGAAGTACCAGTGGGGAATAGTAAGAACGTGTCTGATACCAATTAGCCGAGCAGTGATATAAATTGGCCAGGGCGAACTGTTGTTCGCCACATAGGCATCAAGCTAAGAAAGTAGGGGAATGAGCTTAGGGGTCTGGGGGTGCAGCCCCCATCTGCTTAAGCGTATCAAAGCCCATCGTAATCAGTGTCTTTGGGGGCGGTAAGTGCAAAGGTGAGGCCAACCCACAGCATAGCGGGCGGGCAGCAGCTGTGGGCTGCACCCCCAGACCCCCAGAGAGCCATCACCATTAGGCACAAATTAGCATGATGTAGGCGGGCTGTTTGCTTAGTTATACCAATTAGCCGAGGTGATATTATAGTTCTGTAGGGGCGAACCGTTGTTCGCCCTGCCTCAATTTATTGCGGCACCATCGCTAAATAGCTCTGTAGGGGCGAACCGTTGTTCGCCCTGCCTCAATCTATTGCAGCACCATCGCTAATTGGTATTAGATGCCGATGGGCGAACAACGGTTCGCCCTTT